>NZ_BAAAOA010000015.1:0-125688 GCF_039530085.1 Kocuria aegyptia | reverse complement strand
CCGTTCGGTACAGTTGATCCCCGGGCACCGCGCCGGTGCCCGTCCCCGCACGCCCGGGCGGCCCCGCCCCGGCCCCCTCGACCCGACCAGCAAGGAGCGCGCCGCCCCATGACCGGTGGAGAAATCGCAGGACTGCTCGCCGCGGGGGTGTTCGCCGTGCTGGTCCTCCTGCTCGCGGTGCCGATCCTCAAGCTCGGCAAGGTCTTCGACGAGCTGCGGCTGACGATCCGCTCGCTCAACAACGAGACCGTCCCCCTCATCGACGAGGTCACCCGCACCGTCTCGACCACCAACTCGCAGCTCGAGAAGGTGGACGGCATCACGACCAACGTCTCCGACGCCTCCGCGAACGTCTCCGCGCTGTCCTCCCTGGTGGCCTCCACCGTGGGCCAGCCGCTGATCAAGGTCGCCGCCTTCTCGCACGGCGTGCGCCGGGCGTTCACGGGCGACACCGCTCCGGAGGGCTCCCACCGGGCCGACCACTTCGGGGCCGCCGGCGAGCAGGTCCCCGGCGCCCCGGGGGAGGACCGGCCATGAGCTTCTGGGGCAGGCTCGCCCTCGTGGCCGCCGGCGGCGTGCTCGGCGCCGCCGCCACCCGTCTCGCCCGGAAGCCCGGCCAGGACCTCTCCGTGCCCGGCACCTCCGGCGCCGGGCGCACCCCCCGCGCCGGGGACTGGCGCTCCCGGCTCTACCGCTTCGCGGCCACCGTGCGCGCGGGCATGGACGAGCGCGAGGCGGAACTGCGCGAATCCTTCGGCGTGGCCGCGCCACGCCCGCCTGCCACCCGGCTGACGGGCCGCGGCGCCGCCCCGCCGGTGCTCGACGGCACCGCCGCCCCCCACGCGGCCGAGGCCGCGGACCCCACCGACCCCTCGACCGAACGCGAAGGAAAGCACCGGTAATGCTGTCTCAGGAAATCACCAAGCGCTGGCTGGACTACTTCGAAGGCCAGGGCCACACCGTGGTGCCCTCCGCCTCGCTGATCTCCTCCCAGCCCGGTGCCATGTTCACGATCGCCGGCATGGTCCCGTTCATCCCGTACTTCCTCGGCCAGGAGACCGCCCCCTACCGGCGCGCCACGTCCATCCAGAAGTGCATCCGCACCCTCGACATCGACGAGGTGGGCAAGACCGCCCGGCACGGCACGTTCTTCCAGATGGCCGGAAACTTCTCCTTCGGCGACTACTTCAAGGAGCGGGCCATCCCCATGGCCTGGGAGCTGCTCACCAGCCCGCTCGAGAAAGGCGGCTTCGGGCTCGACCCCGAGCGGCTCTGGGTGACCGTCTACGAGGGCGACGAGGAGTCCTACACGCTCTGGAAGGACACGGTGGGCGTGCCCGCCGAGCGGATCCAGCGGATGGGCCGGGACGAGAACTACTGGGACACCGGCCAGCCCGGCCCGGCGGGACCCGACTCCGAGATCTTCTACGACCGCGGCCCCCGGTACGGCCGGGAGGGCGGTCCGGCGGTCGACGACGACCGGTACATCGAGATCTGGAACCTCGTCTTCATGCAGTACCAGCGCGGCGAGGGCTCGGGCAAGGACTACGAGATCCTGGGCGACCTGCCGGAGCAGAACATCGACACCGGCCTGGGCGTGGAGCGCCTGGCCATGCTGCTGCAGGGCGTCGAGAACTTCTACGAGACCGACCAGGTCCGCCCCGTCCTCGACAAGGCGGCCGAGCTCTCCGGGAAGCGGTACCACGGCTCCGAGAAGCCCGGGGAGGAGGGCTACGACGACGACGTGCGGATGCGCGTGGTCGCCGACCACGTCCGCTCCTCGCTGATGCTCATCGCGGACGGCGTGAGCCCGTCCAACGAGGGCCGCGGGTACATCCTGCGCCGCCTGCTGCGCCGCGCGATCCGGGCGATGCGCCTGATGGGCGTCACGGAGCCGTGCCTGCCCGTGCTGCTGCCCGCCTCCCGGGACGCCATGCGCGGCGTCTACCCCTACGTGGCCGAGGATTTCGAACGGATCTCCCGGATCGCCTACGCCGAGGAGCGGGCGTTCCTGAAGACCATCGAGTCGGGGACCAGCCGGCTCAACGAGGCCGTGGCCGGCGCCCGGCGGCAGGGACAGGCCGTCTCCGGCGCGGAGGCCTTCGCCCTCCACGACACCTACGGCTTTCCCATCGACCTCACCCTCGAGATGGCCGCCGAGGCCGGGGTCGCGGTCGACGAGACGGCGTTCCGCGGCCTCATGGAGGAGCAGCGCCGCCGCGCGCAGCAGGACGCCCGCGCCAAGAAGGGCGCCCACGCCGACCTCTCGGTGTTCCGCCGGCTCGTCGACGAGGGTGGCTCGGTGTTCACCGGCTACACCCGGCTCGGCCAGGAGACGGTGCTGCGCGCCCTGCTGCAGGACGGCGTGAGCGTCCCGGCCGCCCCGGCGGGGGCGCACGTCGAGGTCGTCCTCGACGAGACGCCGTTCTACGCCGAGGCCGGCGGCCAGGCCGCCGACCGGGGCACGATCAGCGGCGACGGCTTCGTGCTCGAGGTCACCGACGTCCAGCAGCCCGTGAAGGGACTGTCCGTGCACCAGGCGGTCGTGCGCGAGGGAGAGGCCCTCTCCGGGGCCACGGTGCTCGCCCAGGTGGACGTCGCCCGGCGGCGGGCCGCCGAGGCCGCCCACACCGGCACCCACATCGTCCACGCCGCCCTGCACGACGTCCTGGGCCCCGAGGCCGTCCAGCGCGGCTCCTTCAACAAGGAGGGGTACCTGCGCTTCGACTTCGCGTGGGGCGAGGGGCTCGCCGAGGCCCAGCGCCAGGAGATCGAGGAGGTCTCCAACGCGGCGATCCACGCGAACCACGAGGTCGTGACCCATGAGATGGCCCTCGCCGAGGCGAAGGCCATGGGCGCCATGTCCCTGTTCGGCGAGAAGTA
The DNA here is from genome assembly GCF_039530085.1 of Kocuria aegyptia. Taxonomy (NCBI): domain Bacteria; kingdom Bacillati; phylum Actinomycetota; class Actinomycetes; order Micrococcales; family Micrococcaceae; genus Kocuria; species Kocuria aegyptia. The sequence continues at coordinate 122,805 of NZ_BAAAOA010000015.1, read as the reverse complement.
CGGGGACCGGGTGCGCGTGGTGGAACTGAACGGACCCTGGTCCCGGGAGCTGTGCGGCGGCACGCACGTGGGCGGCACCGCCCAGATCGGCTCGCTCACCCTGCTCACCGAGCAGTCCGTGGGCTCGGGCAACCGCCGCGTCGAGGCGCTCGTGGGTCTGGACTCGTTCCGGCACCTCGCCGCCGAGCGGACCCTCGTGCACCAGCTCACCGGCATGCTCAAGGCGCAGTCCTCCGCGGAGCTGCCCGAACGCCTGGCCGGCACCCTCGAGAAGCTGAAGTCGGCCGAGAAGGAGCTTGCGGTCCTGCGCCGGGAGAAGCTCCAGGCGCAGGCCGGCTCGCTGCTCGACGGGGTCCGTCAGGTCGGCACCGTCAAGGCCCTGACCCACGACATGGGCGAGGTCTCCGGGGCCGACGACGTCCGCTCCCTCGCCCTCGACCTGCGCGGCCGGATGGCGGCGGAGCCCTTCGTCGTCGCCGTCACGGGCACGGCCAAGGGTCGTCCCCTCGTGCTCGTGGCCACCACCGAGACAGCCCGCGACGCCGGGGTGCAGGCCGGCCGGCTCGTGCGCTCCGCGGCCAAGGTCCTCGGCGGCGGCGGCGGCGGCAAGGACGACATCGCCCAGGGCGGCGGGCAGGACCCCGCCCGGACCGGAGCCGCCCTGGACGCGGTGCTGGCCGACATCGCCCGGGCGACGGGCGGCGCCGCCGCGTGAGCGACGCCTACGCCCGGGGGCGCCGGATGGGGGTCGACGTCGGCCTCGTCCGCGTCGGGGTGGCCCTGTGCGACCCCGACGGCATCCTCGCCACGCCGCTCACCACGCTGCGGCGGGACCCCCGGAAGGGCTTCGACGTGAAGCTGCTGGCCGGGCTGGTCCAGGAGCACGACGTCGTCGCCGTCTACGTCGGCCTGCCCCGCAGCCTCGACGGCGGCGAGAACGCCTCGACCGCGATGGCCCGGGACTACGCGGAGGCCCTCGTGCGGCGGCTGCGCGCCAAGGGCCGCGACGACGTGCCGGTGCGACTGGTCGACGAGCGCCTCAGCACGGTGGACGCCCACCGGGCGCTGCTGGAGGCCGGGGTCTCCCGGCGCGACCACATGGACAAGGTCGACCAGGTGGCCGCGGCCACCATCCTGCAGAGCGCCGTGGACCGGGCCAAGGCCACCGGCGCGGAGCCCGGCGCGCCGGTGGACCCGCCGGTCCCCGGCGCCGCTGATTCCCCTGTCGCGCATAATGGGGATGACCACGACGGGCAGGGTCCCGTCGTGGCCCACCGCGGGGAACCGTCCACCGGAGCCGGGAGCACGGCCGAGGACACCGCCGAGGACACCGCCGGAGCGCCCGACCGGGCGCGGACGGCACCGTTGACGACCACCGATCCGGACGGAGAGCATTCGTGAGCGACGATCCGTACGACCAGTCGGCGCCCCGCCGAGCCGAGGCGCCCCACGAGTCGTCCGGCGGCGGTCTGGGCAGCCTGCTGGACGCCCCGTCGTCGCGGGAGCCCTCCTCGGGCCTGCGCGGCGTCTTCGAGCACGAGGAGCTCACGCCCGAGCAGGTCGAGCGGCGCCGGCGCCGCGGCCGGGTGTCCCTGACCACGGCCATCGCCCTGTTCCTGCTCGCCGCCCTGATCACCGTGTCCGTGCTCGCCTCCACCTTCCGGTGGTTCGAGGTCCGCGACTACCGCGGCGACGGCAAGGACCCCGTGCCCTTCTCCGTGGCCGACGGCGCCACCACCGGTCAGGTCGCCGTGGCCCTCGAGTCGCAGGGGATCGTGGCGGACGCCGAGACGTTCATCGAGACCTACCAGGAGGACCACGCCGAGAAGTTCATCCAACCGGGCGAGTACGAGCTGCGCACGGAGATGAGCTCGGAAGCCGCCGTCGCCGCGCTCATGGAGGAGGACGAGGCCACCCACTACGCGGCGGTCAACCGGACCCTGCGCATGTCCGACGTGTTCGGGGTCCTCAGCAAGTCCACCGGCATCCCCGTCTCCGAGTTCGAGGCCTACCGGGAGGACACGGCAACGTTCGGGATCCCCGACCGCTTCCCCACCCTCGAGGGCTGGCTGCACCCGGGCGAGTACCGGTTCCCGCTGGACGCCTCGGCGGAGCAGATCCTGCAGACCATGGTGGACAGCACCCGGGCGACCCTCGACGACAACGGCATCACCGAGGAGGACGAGATCTTCGAGGTGCTCACCATCGGCTCGATCATCGAGTTCGAGGTCCAGCCCGAGCACTACGACGTGGTGGCCGGCGCGATCCAGAACCGCCTCGACAACCCCGACGGCGAGACCTCCGGGTTCATCCAGTCGGACGCGTCCGTGACGTACGGCCTCGACCGCAAGAGCTACGACTTCTCGGACGAGGAGCGCCGCGACAAGTCCAACCGGTACAACACCTTCGCCAACCCGGGTCTGCCGGTCGGCCCGATCGGCTCCCCGGGCGACGCCGCCATCGTGGCGGCCGCCGACCCGCAGGACAACGACTACTACTTCTGGGTGACCGTGGACCTCGACACGGGCGAGACGAAGTTCGCCGAGACCTACGCCGAGCACCTCGAGTACGTCGAGGAGTACAACCAGTGGTGCAGCGAGAACGAGGGCCGGTGCGGGTGAGCCCCGGCCGCGCCGCCGTGGTGGGCCACCCCATCGGCCACTCGAGGTCCCCGGACCTGCACCGCGCCGCCTACGCGGTACTGGGCGAGGACGTGCACTACGACGCCCACGACCTGGTCGAGGAGCAGCTCCCGCCGTTCGTCGACGCCCGCCGGGGCGACCCGGCCTGGCGCGGGCTGTCGGTGACCATGCCCCTGAAGTCGGTCGCCGCCGCGTGCTCCGACGAGCTGACGGCGCTCGGGGAGGCGGTGGGCGCGGTCAACACCCTGCTCTTCCGCCCGGACGGCACGGTGCTGGGTCACAACACCGACGTCAGCGGCATCGTGGGTGCGGTGCTCGCCGCGGGCACGGTGCCGGCCGCCCCCCGGGCCGCCGTCCTCGGCGGGGGAGGCACGGCCACGGCCGCCGTCGCCGCCGCGCAGCTGCTCGGGGCCGCCTCCGTGGAGGTGTTCGTGCGCGCCGCCTCCCGCGCCGGGCGCGCGGTCGAGGCGGGGCGCCGGCTCGGGATCCCCGTGCGGCTGCGGGCCTGGGACGAGGCGCCGGATCTCCTGGCCGGGCACGACGTGGTCGTCTCGACCCTCCCGCCCCACGGCGCGGACGAGCTGGCGGCGCAGCTGGCCGCCGGTGCCCCTGTGACCACGGGCGTCCTCCTCGACGCCGCCTACGACCCGTGGCCGTCGGCGATCGCCGGCGCCTGGTCCCGGGCCGGGGGAGCGGTGGCCCCCGGACTCGATATGCTGATCTTCCAGGCGGTGGACCAGATCCGGCTCTTCACCGGCCGCGATCCCGGCGCACCCCTGCCCCGCGAGCAGGACGTGGTCGCCGCGATGTGCGCGGCCGTGGGGCGCCCCGTCCGCGCTGCCCCGTCCCCGCCCCGCACCTGAGACCTGACGGCGGCCGGGCCCCTCGTGGCCCTGCCGCCGAGACCCCGAACGGAAAGAGTTGTTATGTTGCGTTGGCTCACGGCCGGCGAGTCACACGGCGAGGCGCTCGTCGGGATCATCGAAGGCGTCCCGGCGGGCGTGAGCCTGACCAGCCAGGACGTCCGCGACGCCCTGGCCCGCCGCCGGCTCGGCTACGGCCGCGGCGCGCGGATGAAGTTCGAGCAGGACCAGGTGCGCCTCCTCGGGGGCGTGCGCCACGGCGTGACCCAGGGCGGTCCGGTGGCGATCGAGATCGCCAACACCGAGTGGCCCAAGTGGCGCGAGGTGATGTCCGCGGACCCCGTGGACCCGGAGGTGCTCGCGGGCCGCGCCCGCAACGCCCCCCTGACCCGCCCCCGCCCCGGCCACGCGGACCTCACCGGCATGCAGAAGTACGGCTTCGACGAGGCCCGGCCCGTGCTGGAACGGGCCAGCGCCCGCGAGACCGCCACGCGCGTGGCCCTCGGCGCCGTCGCCGCCAGGATCCTCGAGGCCGTGGGCGTGCACCTCGTCTCCCACACGACCGCCGTGGGCGCCGTCAGCGCCCCGGTGGACGCCCCGCGCCCGCTGCCCACCGACGTCCCCGCGCTCGACGCCGACCCCCTGCGCTGCTTCGACCCCGCCACGGCGGAGTCGATGGTGGCGGCGGTGGACGCCGCCCACAAGGACGGGGAGACCCTCGGCGGCGTCGTCGAGGTCCTCGCCTACGGGCTGCCGCCGGGGCTCGGCTCCTACGTGCACTGGGACCGCCGGCTGGACTCCCGCCTGGCCGGGGCCCTCATGGGCATCCAGGCGATCAAGGGCGTCGAGGTCGGGGACGGCTTCCTGACCGCCGCCCGCCCCGGATCCGAGGCCCACGACGAGATCTCCCGGGGCGCCGACGGCGCCGTGCGCCGCGTCAGCAACCGGGCCGGCGGGATCGAGGGCGGCATGTCCATCGGGGACGTCCTGCGGGTGCGCGCGGCCATGAAGCCCATCGCCACCGTGCCGAAGGCCCTGCGCACCGTCGACGTCGCCACCGGCGAGGCCGCCCGCGCCCACCACCAGCGCTCGGACGTCTGCGCCGTGCCCGCCGCCGGCGTGGTCGCCGAGGCGATGGTGGCCCTCGTGCTCGCCGACGCCGTGACGGAGAAGTTCGGCGGGGACTCGATCACCGAGACCGCGCGCAACAAGGACGCCTACCTCGCCTCGATCCCGGCGTCCCTGCACTCCGCCGGCGAGCTCGGGACGTTCGAGGACGGGGCCGCCGCGGCCCGCGAGGACCACATGGGCGATCCCCTCGTGGCCCCCGCCGAGACCGGGGAGGGCCAGGCATGAACGCGCAGTTCCCCGCCCCGGCCGACGCCGCCGCGGTCCCGCAGCGGCCCGTGGTGCTGATCGGGCCCATGGCCGCCGGCAAGTCCTTCCTGGCCCTGCACATGTCCAAGTTCTACGGCTACGACTTCGTGGACGCGGACCAGGTGATCGTCTCCCGCTACGGGGTGATCTCGGGGATCTTCGCGGAGCACGGCGAGAAGTACTTCCGCGACCTCGAGGCGGACACCGTCGCCGAGATCCTCCGGGACCCCGACCACGCCAACGCGATCTTCTCCGTGGGCGGCGGCGCCCCCATGACCCCGTCCACCCGGGAGCTGCTGCGCCACGAGGTCGTCGCCTACCTCGAGGTGGACACCGAGACCGTGCTGCCGCGGATCAGCGGCAACCGGACCCGCCCGATGCTCCAACCGGACCCGGAGCGGCGCTGGCAGGAACTCTACGACTCCCGGCGCGCCTGCTACGAGGAGCTCGCCGACATCACCCTCGACGGACGGGGCAACCGGCCCGTCGCCGAGATCGGCGCCGACCTCGAGGCGGCACTCGTCCGGCTGCGCTCCCCGCGCAGCGCCGCCGGCACCACCGACAGCAGCCAGGAGGCCCAGGCATGAGCGAGCCCGCTCCCCGCACCGTCACGACCATCCCCGTCACCGGGGACCGCCCGGCCGAGAACTACGACGTGCTCGTGGGCCACGGGCTGCTCGGCGAGGTCCCGCGCGTGCTCGGGGACCGGGTCCAGCGGGTGCTCGTCATCCACCCGCGGGCGCTGCGCAACACCGGCGACGTGGTCATGGAGGAGCTGCGCGGCCAGGGCTACCAGGCGTTCACCGCCGAGATCCCGGACGCCGAGGAGGGCAAGCACGTCCAGGTGGCGTCCTTCTGCTGGCAGGTCCTCGGGCAGAACGACTTCACCCGCTCCGACGCCGTCGTCTCCGTGGGCGGGGGAGCGGTCTCCGACCTCGCGGGCTTCGTGGCCGCGACCTGGCTGCGCGGTGTGCGCGTGGTGCACGTGCCCACCACCCTGCTCGGCATGGTCGACGCCGCCGTGGGCGGAAAGACCGGGATCAACACCGCCGAGGGCAAGAACCTCGTGGGCGCCTTCCACCCGCCCGCGGCCGTGCTGTGCGACCTCGACACGCTGCGGACGCTGCCCGAGAACGAGCTGCTCACCGGCATGGCGGAGGTCGTCAAGTGCGGCTTCATCGCCGACGAGCGGATCCTCGAGCTGATCGAGGAGAACCCGGAGGCGGTGCGCGACTCCCAGTCCGCCGTGGTGCGCGAGCTCGTGGAGCGCAGCGTCCGGGTGAAGGCCGAGGTCGTCTCCGGCGACCTGCGCGAGGCCGGCCGCCGCGAGATGCTCAACTACGGGCACACCCTCGGCCACGCGATCGAGCACAACGAGCGCTACCAGTGGCGCCACGGCGCGGCGGTCGCCGTGGGGATGGTCTTCGCCGCGGAGCTCGCCCGCACCGCCGGGAACCTGGCCGACGACGTCGTCGAGCGCCACCGCAGCGTCCTCACCTCCCTGGGTCTGCCGACCACGTACCGGTGGGACCAGTGGCCGCGGCTGCTGGAGGTCATGAAGCGGGACAAGAAGACCCGCGGCAACCTGCTGCGCTTCGTGGTGCTGGACGCCGTGGCCCGGCCGCGGATCCTCGAGGTCCCCGACCCCGCGATCCTCTTCGCGACCTACCAGGAGATCGCCGAGGGCGCGCCCAGCTAGACTGGTCCGCGGCCCGGGACGACACCCCTGTCCGCGCCGACCCGCCGACTTCGCCGACAACCAGAGAGAGAACCTGTGGCTACCACCAACGACATCAAGAACGGCACCGTCCTGAAGCTGGAGGGCAACCTCTGGAACGTCATCGAGTTCCAGCACGTCAAGCCGGGCAAGGGCGGGGCGTTCGTGCGCACCAAGATGCGCAACATCACCTCCGGGAAGGTCGTCGACAAGACCTTCAACGCCGGCGCGAAGATCGAGACCGCCACGGTGGACCGCAGCGAGTACCAGTACCTGTACCAGGACGGCGCCGACTACGTCTTCATGGACAACAAGAACTACGACCAGATCACCGTCCCCGGTGAGGTGGTGGGCGACGCCGCCAACTTCATGCTCGAGAACATCAACGCGACCATCGCGATGCACGAGGGCGCGCCGCTCTACATCGAGCTGCCCGCCTCCGTGGTCCTCGAGATCACCTACACCGAGCCGGGCCTGCAGGGCGACCGCTCCACCGGCGGCACCAAGCCCGCCACCGTGGAGACCGGCTACCAGATCCAGGTGCCGCTGTTCCTCGAGCAGGGCACGAAGGTCAAGGTCGACACCCGCACGGGTGACTACCTGGGCCGCGTCAACGAGTGAGCGCCCGGGGCAAGGCGCGCCGGCGCGCCGTGGAGATCCTCTTCGAGGCCGAGCAGCGCGCCGAGGACGCCCGCGAGGTCATGGAGCGGCGCCGGGTGCACAGCGACTCGCTCGTCTCCCCGTACGCCGAGGAGCTCGTGCTCGGGGTCACGATGCGCCGCGGTGAGCTCGACGAGTACCTCGAGACGTACTCCCAGGGCTGGACCCTCGAGCGGATGCCGGCCGTGGACCGCAACGTGCTGCGCGTGGGGGCCTGGGAGCTGCTGTTCAACGACGACGTCCCGGACGGGGTCGCCGTGGCCGAGGCGGTGAACCTCGCCAAGGAGCTCGCGGGGGACGACTCCCCGCGCTTCGTCAACGGCCTGCTGGGCCGGCTGCAGCAGATGAAGCCGACCCTGCTCGGCTGAGCGCCCCACCCGGAACCCCGCCCGGAGCGCTACCATGCCGGGACCACTACCGTCCGTTCCGGGGAGGTGCGCATGACGGCTCCCGCGCTGCGCCTGCAGGGCGTGTCGAAAAACTACGGGACCCTGCGCGCGGTCGACCGGGTCAGCTTCGAGGTGCGCCCGGGGCAGCTCTACGCGCTCCTGGGGCTCAACGGCGCCGGGAAGACCACGGTGCTGCGGACGGTCCTCGGCATGGTCCGGCCCTCGGCCGGCTCGGTCACGGTCCTCGGCCGCGGGCTCGGCGACCGGTCGGTCCGGGCGGAGGTCGGCTATCTCGTGGAGGCCGCCTCCGCCTACCCGGAGCTGACCGTGCGCGAGAACCTGGAGGTCGCCCGCCGGCTGCGCCGGCTGGGCTCGCCGACCGCGGTGCAGGACGCCGTGGAGCTGTTCGGGCTGCGGGAGCACGCCGACCGCCGCGCCCGCGTCCTGTCCCAGGGCAACCTGCAGCGGCTGGCGCTGGCCCGGGCCATGCTGCACCGCCCGTCCCTGCTGGTCCTGGACGAGCCGGTCAACGGCCTGGACCCGGCCGGTGTCGTGGAGGTCCGCACCCTGCTCGAGCGCCTCGCCCGCGAGCAGGGCACCGCGGTGCTGCTCTCCAGCCACATCCTCGGCGAGGTCGCCCGCGTCGCCACCCGGATCGGGGTCCTGCACCGCGGCCGGCTGCTCGACGAGTTCGCCACGGCCGCCCTGCCCGACCGGGTCCGCCGCCACCTGGAGCTCACCACGCGCGACGACGACCGTGCGGTGCGGGTCCTGGCCGCCGCCGGCTTCGCGGCGCACCGCGGGCCCGGGGCGGTCGTGCTCCAGGACGCCCGGGCCACGGACCGGCCCGACGCCGTGGCCACCGCCCTCGTGCACGGCGGCGTGCCGCCCACCGGCCTGGCGGTGATCCGGGAGGACCTCGAGGCCCACTTCCTGCGCCTGGTGGGCGCGGGGCACCCGGAGGAGCGCTCCGGTGCCCGGTGAGCTGGCGGCCGCCGTCCGGGCGGAGGCGCTGAAGCTGCGCCGCTCCCGCGTGCCGTGGGCCACCGCCGGGGCCATCGCCCTCGCGGGTGCCGTCGGGGCGTTCTTCATGTTCGTGCTGCAGGACGTCGGGCGCGCCCGGTCCCTGGGCCTGCTCGGCGCCAAGGCGCAGCTCACCGGCGGCACCGCGGACTGGCCGGGATACTTCTCCCTCACCGCGCAGACCGTCGCGGTGGGCGGGCTGATCATCTTCGGGACCGCCGCGATCTGGCTCTTCGGGCGGGAGTTCTCCGACCGGACTGCGACCGACCTGCTGGCCCTGCCCACCTCGCGCACCGCCGTGGTCCTGGCCAAGCTGCTGCTGCTGCTCGCCTGGTGCGTCGCGCTCACCGTGCTCCTCGTCGCGCTCGTGCTCGTGCTCGGCGCGGCCCTCGGGCTGCCCGGCTGGTCCGCCGGCGCGGCCGTGCGCGGCGCCGGGGGCGTCCTCGGCACCGGGCTGCTGACGGCGGGCCTGGCCGCGTCCTACGGGCTGGCCGCGAGCGTGGGCCGGGGCTACCTGCCCGGCGTGGCGGTCCTGTTCCTCACGGTCCTCGTCGCCCAGGTGCTCGCGGCCGTCGGGCACGGCGCGTGGTTCCCCTGGGCCGTGCCCGCCCTGCTCGCCGGCACCGCCGGCCCGGGTGCCCAGGACGCCGGCCCGGCCGGGATCCCCGGCGTCGTGCTCGTCGCCCTCGGCTCGGCCGCGGCCACCGCCGCCTGGTGGGAGCGGGCCGACCACAGCGCCTAGCCCGGAGGGGGGGGTCGCCGGGAGAGGCGCAGATCACGTCCGGCCCGAGGGGGACGGCCGCTGTGCTAGTTTGGGGCGAGCAAGCAACCTTTAAGTCCGTCCTGTGAGGCGGGGAAGGAGGCGGCACCCATGACTGACGACACCTCCACGGCCGGTCCCGCGACGGGACCCGCGGCCGCGCGCGTCATCCTCTCGGCAGCCGACATCGACCGCGCCCTGACGCGCATCGCCCACGAGATCCTCGAGGCCAACAAGGGCAGCTCGGACCTCGTCCTGCTCGGCATCCCGCGCCGCGGCTATCCGCTGGCGCAGCGGATCGCCGCCAAGATCGCCGCGACCGACACCGGCTTCGACGCCGCCGCGAGCCTCGGCCAGCTCGACGTCACGATGTTCCGCGACGACCTGCGCAGGAACCCCGCCCGCGCCCCCCGGCCGACCCGCATCCCCGTGCAGGGCATCGACGGGCGCACCGTGGTCCTCGTCGACGACGTGCTGTACTCCGGGCGCACCGTGCGCGCCGCCCTCGACGCCCTCGTGGACGTCGGGCGCCCCCGCGTGGTCCGCCTCGCCGTGCTCGTGGACCGAGGCCACCGGGAGCTGCCCATCCGCGCCGACCACGTGGGCAAGAACCTGCCCACCTCCTCCCAGGAAAAGGTCCGGGTCCGGCTGGCCGAGACCGATCCGGAGCCGCGCCCCGCCGAGAACGCCGACTGCGTGGTCATCGAGACCAGCGCGCCGGGAGCCGGCGCGTGAGGCACCTGCTGTCCACGAAGGACCTCACCTACGACGCCGCCCTGACGGTCCTGGACACCGCCGACCAGATGGCCGCGGTGGGCCAGCGCTCCGTCAAGAAGCTCCCCGCGCTGCGCGGCCGCACCGTGGTCAACCTCTTCTTCGAGGACTCGACCCGCACCCGCATCTCCTTCGAGACGGCCGCCAAGCGCCTGTCCGCGGACGTCCTCAACTTCTCCGCGAAGGGATCCTCGGTCTCGAAGGGCGAGTCCCTCAAGGACACCGCCCAGACCCTCGCGGCGATGAGCGCCGACGCCGTGGTGATCCGGCACTCGGCCTCCGGCTCCCCGCAGCAGCTGGCCGAGTCCGACTGGATCGACGCCGCCGTGGTCAACGCCGGCGACGGCACCCACGAGCACCCCACGCAGGCCCTGCTCGACGCCATGACCCTGCGCCAGCACCGCGCCCGCACCGAGGGCCGCGACAGCACCCGCGGGCTCGACCTCGAGGGCATGCACGTGGTGATCGTCGGCGACGTCCTGCACTCCCGGGTGGCCCGCTCCGACCTGTGGCTGTTCACCACCCTGGGCGCCCGCGTGACGTTCGTGGCCCCGCCGACCCTGCTGCCGGTCGGCATCGCGGACTGGCCGTGCCGGGTGGTGTTCTCCCTCGACGAGGCGCTGCGGCCCGCCCCGGACGCCGTGATGATGCTGCGCGTGCAGCGGGAGCGGATGCACGCCGCGTTCTTCCCCACCGCCCAGGAGTACGCCCGGGAGTGGGGGCTGACGCCCGAGCGGGTCGCCGCCCTCGACGACGCCGGGGCGAGCACGGCCATCATGCACCCGGGACCCATGAACCGCGGCCTGGAGATCTCCTCGGCCGCGGCGGACTCCCCGCGATCCACGGTCCTGGACCAGGTGCGCAACGGCGTCTCCGTGCGGATGTCGGTGCTCTACCTGCTGCTGTCCGGCGACGACCTCGACCCCACCTCCACCCCGCACCCCCAGGAGCGCTGAACCCCGTGACCTCGTACCTCATCCAGGGCGCCCGGCTGCTCGGCGAGCAGACCGCCGACATCCTCGTCGAGGAGGGCGTCATCCGGCGCATCGGCCCCGACCTCGCCGCGACGGCGGGCGACGCCCGCGTCCTCGACGCCACCGGGCTCGTGGCGCTGCCCGGGCTCGTGGACATCCACACGCACCTGCGCGAGCCGGGCCGGGAGGACGCCGAGACCGTCGAGACCGGCACCCGGGCCGCCGCGCTCGGCGGCTACACCGCGGTCTTCGCCATGGCCAACTCGGACCCCGTGGCGGACACGGCCGGCGTCGTGGAGCAGGTGCACGAGCTGGGCCGCTCGGCGGGCTGGGTCGACGTGCGGCCCGTGGGCGCGGTCACCGTGGGCCTGAAGGGCGAGCGGCTGTCCGAGATCATGGCGATGGCCGAGTCCCGCGCCGGCGTGCGGATGTTCTCCGACGACGGCATGTGCGTGCACGACCCGGTGCTCATGCGCCGGGCCCTCGAGTACGTCAAGGGCTTCGACGGCGTCGTGGCCCAGCACGCCCAGGAGCCCCGGCTGACGGAGGGCGCCCAGATGAACGAGGGCTCCGTGTCGGCAGAGCTCGGGCTGACGGGCTGGCCCGCCGTCGCGGAGGAGGCCATCATCGCCCGCGACGTGCTGCTCGCCGAGCACGTGGGCTCCCGCGTGCACATCTGCCACCTCTCCACCAGGGGCTCCGTGGACATCGTGCGCTGGGCCAAGCAACGGGGCATCGACGTCACCGCCGAGGCCACCCCGCACCACCTGCTGCTCACCGACGAGCGGGTCCGCAGCTTCGACCCGGTGTACAAGGTCAACCCGCCGCTGCGCACGGACGAGGACGTGCACGCCCTGCGCGAGGCGCTGGCCGACGGCACCATCGACGTGATCGGCACCGACCACGCCCCGCACCCGGCCGAGGACAAGGAGTGCGAGTGGGCCTGCGCGGCCAACGGGATGACCGGGCTGGAGACCGCCCTGTCCGTGGTGCAGCTGAGCCTCGTCGACACCGGCCTGCTGACCTGGCGGGACGTCGCCCGGATCACCTCGGCGACCCCCGCCCGGATCGGGCGCCTGAGCAGCCAGGGCCGGCCGCTCGAGGAGGGCGAGCCCGCGAACATCACCCTGTGGGACCCGGCCGCGACCACCGTGGTGGACCCCGCCCGGCACGCGTCCAAGGGCCGCAACAGCCCCTACCGCGGCATGGAGCTGCCCGGCGCTGTCCGCGCCACCTTCTTCCGCGGCCACCCCACCGTGCTCGACGGGGCGCTCAACACCCCCGCCCCGACCGCCTGACCGCGCCGACCCCTTCCACCGCCCGGAGGCCCCCGTCCCATGGACCAGCTCACCACCGTGCTCGTCACGGTCCTCATCCTGGCCGTGCTCTTCGCCCTGCTCCGCCGGGGCTGGACCACGCGCGTGCGACGCCAGTCCGGAATCGCCGCGCCGCCCGCGCCGCCGGCGGGGATCGAGGAGCGCGAGCCCCGGCTCGTGGTGCCGGGCATGTACGTGAGCACCACGGAGACCGGTGCCCCCCTCGAGCGGATCGCCGCCCACGGGCTGGGCGTCCGCGCCCGGGCGACGGCCCTGGTCCTCGACGACGGCGTGCTCCTCGACCGGCAGGGCGCCCCGGCGCTGTTCGTCCCCGCCGCGGACCTCGTGGCCGTGGGCACCAGCTCCGGCATGGTCGGCAAGTTCGTGGAGAAGGACGGGCTCGCCGTGCTCACCTGGAAGCTGGGCTCCACCGTGGTGGACACCGGCTTCCGCACCCAGCGGGCCGAGGACAAGCAGCGCCTCCTCGCCGCCGTGGAGGCGATCGCCCCGGCACCGCACTCCTGACCTCCGGCGGCACCCGCCGCCGCCCCGCCTTCCCGACCCACAGATCTGATCTGACCGAACGTGAGGACGACCCTTGAGCTCGATCACCACCGACCCCGCCGTGCTCGTCCTGGAGGACGGCCGCGTCTTCCGCGGCCGCGCCTACGGCGCGCGCGGCACCGCCCTCGGCGAGGCCGTGTTCTCCACCGGCATGACCGGCTACCAGGAGACCATCACCGACCCGTCCTACGCGGGCCAGCTCGTCGTGCAGACCGCCCCGCACATCGGCAACACCGGCGTCAACGCCGCCGACGCCGAGTCCCGGCGGATCTGGGTGTCCGGCTACGTCGTGCGCGACGCCGCCCGCCGCCCGTCCAACTGGCGCTCCGAGGGCACCCTCGACGAGCAGCTGGCGGCGCAGGGCGTCGTCGGCATCCAGGACGTCGACACCCGGGCCATCACCCGCCACCTGCGGGACCGCGGCGCGATGCGCGGCGGGATCTTCTCCGGGGACGCCGCGCTGCGCCCCGACGCCGAGCTCCTGGCCGAGGTCGGCGCCGCCGAGCGGATGGAGGGGCGCCGACTCGCCGAGACCGTCTCGATCCGGCAGGCCTACGTCGTCGAGCCCGCCGAGCACGGCTGGACCGGCGAGGTGCTGCACGAGCTCGTGGCGGTGGACCTCGGGATCAAGTCGATGACCCCGCACCGCTTCGCCGAGCGCGGGGTGCGCGTGCACGTGGTGCCGGCCGACACCGGGTTCGAGCAGATCCGGGCCCTGGCCCCGCGCGGGGTGTTCTTCTCCAACGGCCCCGGCGACCCCGCCACGGCCGAGCAGCAGGTGGAGACGCTGCGGGAGGTGCTGCGCGCGGGCATCCCGTTCTTCGGCATCTGCTTCGGCAACCAGCTGCTGGGCCGGGCCCTGGGCTTCGGCACCTACAAGCTCGTCTTCGGCCACCGGGGGATCAACCAGCCCGTGCTGGACCGCAGGACCAGGCGCGTGGAGATCACCGCCCACAACCACGGCTTCGCCGTGGACGCGCCCCTGGACGGCCCGGTCGAGGCGCCCCTGGGCGAGTTCGGGCGCGTCGAGGTCAGCCACGTGTGCCTCAACGACGACGTGGTGGAGGGCCTCAACTGCCTCGACCTGCCCGCGTTCTCGGTGCAGTACCACCCGGAGGCCGCCGCCGGTCCGCACGACGCCTCCTATCTCTTCGGCCGGTTCATCGAGCTGATGGACAGCCACCGGGACGGCCGCGCCGACCCGGCCGTCGACAACGCCGTCCCCGGCGGCGCCCAGGGCGCCCAGAGCGCCGAGGACACCCCGAACGCACAGGAAGAAGGGCAGAACTGACATGCCGCGCAGGACAGATCTCACCAGCGTTCTGGTCATCGGCTCCGGGCCGATCGTCATCGGACAGGCCGCGGAGTTCGACTACTCGGGCACCCAGGCCCTCCGGGTGCTCAAGGAGGAGGGCCTGCGGGTCATCCTCGTGAACTCCAACCCGGCCACCATCATGACCGACCCCGAGTTCGCCGACGCGACCTACGTGGAGCCCATCACCCCCGCGGTGGTGGAGAAGATCATCGCCAAGGAGCGGCCCGACGCCGTGCTGCCGACCCTGGGCGGGCAGACGGCGCTCAACACGGCGATCGCCCTCGACGCCAACGGCGTGCTCGAGAAGTACGGGGTGGAGCTGATCGGCGCCAACGTGGAGGCCATCAACCTGGGCGAGGACCGGGAGAAGTTCAAGGGCGTCGTGGAGCGCTGCGGCGCGGAGTCCGCCCGCTCCGTCATCGTGCACTCCATGCCGGAGGCCCTGGCCGCCGCGGAGCAGCTGGGCTACCCCATGGTGGTCCGCCCGTCCTTCACGATGGGCGGGCTGGGCTCGGGCATGGCCTACGACGAGGAGGACCTGCACCGCATCGCCGGCGCCGGCATCCAGTACAGCCCCACCTCCGAGGTGCTCCTCGAGGAGTCCATCCTCGGCTGGAAGGAGTACGAGCTGGAGATGATGCGCGACAAGCACGACAACGTCGTGGTCGTGTGCTCCATCGAGAACTTCGACGCCGTGGGGGTGCACACCGGCGACTCCATCACCGTGGCCCCGGCCATGACGCTGACCGACCGCGAGTACCAGAACCTGCGGGACATCGCGATCGCCGTGATCCGCGAGGTCGGCGTCGACACCGGCGGGTGCAACATCCAGTTCGCGATCGAGCCGGACACCGGCCGCGTCGTCGTCATCGAGATGAACCCGCGCGTCTCCCGCTCCTCGGCCCTCGCCTCCAAGGCCACCGGCTTCCCGATCGCCAAGATCGCCACGAAGCTGTCGCTGGGCTACACCCTCGACGAGATCCCCAACGACATCACCCGCAAGACCCCCGCCTCCTTCGAGCCGACGCTGGACTACGTCGTCGTGAAGATCCCGCGCTTCGCGTTCGAGAAGTTCCCGGCCGCGGACCCCACGCTGACCACCACCATGAAGTCGGTCGGCGAGGCCATGGCGATCGGGCGCAACTTCACGGAGGCGCTGCAGAAGGCCATGCGCTCCCTCGAGCAGAAGGACTCCAGCTTCTCCTTCATGCGCCCCGAGCTCGACGACGACGCCCTGACGCGGCTCGTCGACGCCACCCGGACGCCCACCACGGAGCGGATCCGGCAGGTCCAGCAGGCCCTGCTGGCGGGCGCGTCCGTGGAGCGGCTCTACGAGGCCACCGGCATCGACCCCTGGTTCCTCGACCAGCTGGTGCTGCTCAACGAGGTCTCCGACGTCGTGCGCCAGGACGCCGACCTCACGGTCCGCACCCTGCGCCTGGCCAAGCGGCACGGCTTCTCCGACGCGCAGATCGGCGAGCTCGCCCACCTGTCCGAGGACGTCGTGCGCGGCGTGCGCCACGCCCTGGGCATCCGGCCCGTGTTCAAGACCGTCGACACGTGCGCGGCGGAGTTCGAGGCGTTCACCCCGTACCACTACTCCTCCTACGACGAGGAGAGCGAGGTCGGCCGGCACGAGCGGCCCTCGATCATGATCCTGGGGTCGGGGCCGAACCGGATCGGGCAGGGCATCGAGTTCGACTACTCGTGCGTGCACGCGTCCATGGTGCTGCGCGAGGCCGGGTACGAGACCGTCATGGTCAACTGCAACCCGGAGACCGTCTCCACCGACTACGACATCTCCACGCGGCTGTACTTCGAGCCGCTGACCTTCGAGGACGTCATGGAGGTCGTCGAGGCGGAGCGGCGCACGGGCGGGCTGCTGGGGGTCTTCGTGCAGCTGGGCGGGCAGACCCCGCTGAAGCTCGCCGCCCAGCTCAAGGCCGCGGGCGTGCCGATCCTCGGCACCACCCCGGAGGCCATCGACCTCGCCGAGGACCGCGGGGAGTTCGCCCGCGTGCTCGCCGAGGCCGGTCTGCGCCAGCCGAAGAACGGCACGGCGTCCACCTTCGAGGGCGCCAAGCGGATCGCGGACGAGATCGGCTACCCGGTGCTGGTGCGCCCCTCCTACGTGCTCGGCGGCCGCGGCATGGAGATCGTCTACGACGAGCCGGCCCTGGCCCGCTACCTGCAGAACGCCACCGAGGTCTCCGCCTCGCGGCCCGCGCTGATCGACAAGTTCCTCGAGGACGCCATCGAGATCGACGTGGACGCCCTCTACGACGGCCGGGAGCTCTACGTGGGCGGGGTCATGGAGCACCTCGAGGAGGCCGGCATCCACTCCGGGGACTCCGCGTGCACCCTGCCGTCCATCACCCTGGGCCCGGACGTGGTCGAACGCGTGCGGGAGGCCACCCTGGCCATCGCCCGCGGGGTGGGCGTGTGCGGGCTCATCAACATCCAGTTCGCCGTGGCCTCCGACATCCTCTACGTCATCGAGGCGAACCCGCGGGCCTCCCGCACCGTGCCGTTCGTCTCCAAGGCCACGGGCGTGCAGCTGGCCAAGGCCGCCGCGCTCATCGGCACCGGCACGACCATCGCCGAGCTGCGGGCGCAGGGCCACCTGCCCCAGCGGATCGACGGGTCCACGCTGCCCGCCTCGGCCCCGGTGGCCGTGAAGGAGGCCGTCCTGCCCTTCGCGCGGTTCCGCACCGCCGAGGGGGCCGTGGTCGACTCCCTGCTCGGCCCGGAGATGCGCTCCACCGGCGAGGTCATGGGCTTGGACAAGTACTTCGACACCGCCTTCGCCAAGGCACAGGCCGCGGCGAACGTGTCCCTGCCCACGTCCGGGCGGATGTTCGTCTCGGTGGCCAACAAGGACAAGCGCTCCTCGATCGCCTACGTGCGGATGTTCCGCGACCTCGGCTTCGAGATCCTCGCCACCGGCGGGACCGCCGACGTGCTGCGCCGCAACGGCATCGAGTCCACCCTGGTCCGCAAGATCCGGGAGACGGCCCCCGGCGAGCGGACCATCGTGGACCTCATCGGGGACGGGGAGATCGACCTGATCTTCAACACCCCGGCCGGCGGCGCCGCCCGCGGCGACGGCTACGAGATCCGCGCGGCGGCGACCAGCGTGGGCGTGCCCCTGATGACCACGGTCTCCGTGCTGGGCGCCGCCCTGCAGGCCGTCACCGCGCTGCGCGCCTACTCGTGGGACGTGACGAGCCTGCAGGAGCACGAGCAGCGCCTGGAGGCCCTCGTCGGCGCGGACGAGCCCGAGGTCGTCCGTGCCTGAGGTTCCCGCCCGGCCCCCCGCGCCCGGCCGCACGCCCTTCGGGTCGCGGCTGGGCGCGGCGATGGACGAGCACGGGCCGCTGTGCGTGGGCGTCGACCCGCACCCCGTGCTGCTGGACGCGTGGGGGCTGCCCCGCACCGCCGAGGGCCTGCGGCGGTTCACGCTGACGGTCCTGGAGGCGGCCGCGGGGCACGCCGCCGCGCTCAAGCCCCAGGTGGCGCTCTACGAGCCCTACGGCGCCGCAGGCTTCGCCGTGCTCGAGGAGCTGTTCGTGCAGGCGCGGTCCGCGGGCCTGCTGACGGTCGCCGACGCCAAGCGCGGGGACATCGGTTCCACGATGGAGGCCTACGCGGCCGCGTGGCTGGGGGAGGAGTCCCCGCTGGCGGCGGACGCCGTGACCCTGAGCCCCTACCTCGGCTTCGAGTCGCTGCGCCCGGCCCTGGACCTGGCGGCCCGCACCGGCCGCGGGACGTTCGTGCTGGCGCTCACCTCCAACCCCGAGGGCCGCTCCGTCCAGCACGTCGGGGGCCGGGAGTCGGTGGCGGCCTCCGTGTGCGCCGCGGCCGCCGCCGAGAACGCCCGGTTCCCGGGAACCGGGGGGCAGCCCGCCGCCCGGGCCGGCCTGGGCTCCTGCGGGCTCGTGGTGGGCGCCACGGTCGGCAGGGCCCTCACCGAGCTCGGCATCGACCTGACGGCCGTGCGCGGCCCGTTGCTCGCCCCCGGCTACGGCGCCCAGGGCGCCCGCGCCGAGGAGCTCCCGGCCGTGTTCGGCGCCGCGGGCGGGCAGGTGCTCGCGGCCTCGAGCCGGGCGATCCTGCGCCGGGGGCCGGACGCCGCGGCCCTGCGGGAGGCGGTCCGCCGCTCCGCCGGGGAGCTGGCAGGCGCGCTGGGCTGAGCCCCGGACGGGTCGGCGGGCCCGCTCCGGCCGGTCGCCCGGCGACGACACCCCTGGTCACGCCACGGTCGTGTCGCCTTGCGAAGCATCGATCTTCATGTAGTTTCTTTAGCAAACGGGCTGTCCGTCCTCTCGCGGGACGGGGGCTGCAGTCCGTGGCGACGAGGAGGAACCACATGGCACTGCGTCCGTTGACCGACGACGAGCGAGCCGCCGCGAGGGAGAAGGCCACCCGGGCACGGACGGCGCGCGCCGAGGTGAAGAAGGGGCTGCGCGAGCGCCGCATGACGGTGGCCGAGATCCTCGAGCGGGCGGACCGGGACGAGGCCGTGAGCCGGCTCAAGGTCTCGGACCTGCTCGAGGCCACCCCCGGCATCGGCAAGGTCCGCTCCGCGGCGATCATGGACGAGATCGGCATCGCCCGCACCCGGCGCCTGCGCGGGCTCGGCGTGCACCAGCGCAAGGCGCTCATCGAGCACCTCGACCGCTGAGGTCCGCGGGCGGGGCGCGAACGGCCCGGGCGCGATCCGCTAGATTGGGGGAAACACCCCAGTCCCAGGAGGATGCCCGTGAGCCCCGACGCGCCCCGCGCCGCGCGCCCGTCCCTGACCGTGCTCGCCGGCCCCACTGCCGTGGGCAAGGGCACGGTCTCGACCTACGTCCGGGATCACTACCCGCAGGTGTGGCTGTCCGTGTCCGCGACCACCCGGGGCCCCCGCCCCGGGGAGGTCGACGGCATCCACTACTTCTTCGTCTCCGACGAGGAGTTCGACGCCATGGCCCGCGACGGCCGGCTGCTCGAGTGGGCCGTGGTGCACAACTCGCACCGCTACGGCACCCCGCGCTCCACGGTGGAGCAGGCCCTCGCGCGCGGGCGCAGCGTCCTGCTCGAGATCGACCTGCAGGGCGCCCGGCAGATCCGCGACACCATGCCGGAGGCCAATTTCGTCTTCCTCGCCCCGCCCAGCTGGGACGAGATGGTCGCCCGGCTCGTCGGCCGTGGCACCGAGACGGCGGCCGAACAGCGGGTCCGGCTGGAAACCGCTAAACTGGAGCTCGCGGCAGAGCCGGAGTTCGACCACACCGTGATCAACGACCGGGTCGAGCGCGCCGCCGCCGAACTCGTGCAGCTCATGGGGGTCGACCCCGAGCCGGCACCCTGAGACCCGTCCACCCCGTCTGGAGCAATCGCTTGTCTACCCACACCGAAGGCATCATCAACCCGCCGATCGACGCCCTGCTGAAGAAGTCCGACTCCAAGTACGGGCTCGTGATCTTCGGCGCCCGGCGGGCGCGGCAGATCAATGCCTACTACTCGCAGCTGCACGAGGGCCTGTTCGAGTACGTCGGTCCCCTCGTGGACACCCAGCTCAACGAGAAGCCGCTGTCCATCGCGTTCCGCGAGATCGACGAGGGCCTCATCGAGGGCCGCCCGGTCGAGCACGCCGGCTTCGCCGAGAACGGCCAGCTCACCACGGAGGCCGACCTCGCCGCCGACGTCTTCGGCGCCGACTTCTTCGCCCAGGGCACCGAGGAGAGCACCGTGGACTTCTCCGGGGACGCCCCCTTCTCCGGCGGCACCTCGGTGGACTTCTCCTCGGGCGCCGACACCCCGGTCGAGCCGCTGGGCGACCTGCCCGGCGGCGGCGAGGACAACCCCCCCAACGGCGCCGGCGACGCCGCGGACGCCGCTCCGGAGGAGCCGGGGCGGGAGCCCGGGGACCTCCAGGACCTGTGAGCCGGCCGGCACCCCGGCGGCGGGGCGCGGCGGCATGAGGATCGTCCTCGGCATCGGCGGGGGCATCGCCGCGTACAAGGCGGCGCTGCTGCTGCGCCTGTTCACCGAGGGCGGCCACACGGTGGTGCCCGTGCCCACCGCCGCCGCGCTGCGCTTCGTGGGCGCCCCGACCTGGGAGGCGCTCTCGGGGCAGCGGGTCAGCACGGACGTCTTCGACCGGGTGGACGAGGTCAACCACGTCCACCAGGGCCAGTCCGCCGACCTCGTCGTCGTCGCCCCGGCGACCGCCGACCTGCTGGCGCGCGCCGCCCACGGGCACGCCGACGACCTGCTCACCACCACGCTGCTCGCCACGCGCGCCCCGGTGCTGTTCGCCCCGGCGATGCACACCGAGATGTGGCTCAACCCCGCCGTGCAGGCCAACGTCGCGACGCTGCGCGCCCACGGGCACACCGTGCTCGAACCCGCCGACGGCCGGCTGACCGGCCCCGACTCCGGCCCCGGCCGGCTCCCCGAGCCCGAGACCGTCCGTGACGCCGCGCTGCGCCTGGCCGGGCGCGGCGACGCCCCCGCGGGCCCGTTGGCCGGCACCCGGGTGCTCGTGAGCGCGGGCGGCACCCGCGAGCCGCTGGACCCCGTGCGGTTCCTGGGCAACCGCTCCTCCGGCAAGCAGGGCGTGGCGATCGCCGCCGCCGCCCGGGACGCCGGCGCCGCGGTGACCCTCGTGGCCGCCCACCTGGAGACCCCGGTGCCCGCCGGCGTCGAGGTCGTGCACGCGGGCACCGCCGAGCAGCTGCGCCGGGCCTGCGTGCGCGCCGCCGCGCGGGCCGACGTCGTGGTGATGGCGGCCGCGGTGGCCGACTACCGCCCCGCGCGGATCGCCGACGCCAAGCTGAAGAAGGCCGAGGACGGGACCAACCCCGTGCTCGAGCTGGTGCGCAACCCCGACGTCCTGCGGGAGCTCGTGGACCTGCGCAACACCGCCCGGCGCCGCCAGCTCCTCGTCGGCTTCGCCGCCGAGACCGGTGACGCCGACACCGACCCGCTGACCTACGGCCGCCGGAAGCTCGTGCGCAAGGGCTGCGACCTGCTGGCCGTCAACCACGTGGGGGAGAACCTGGTCTTCGGCCAGGACACCACCGCGCTGACCGTGCTCAGCGCCACCGGCGCCCCCGAGCAGGTGCTCGAAGGGTCCAAGGCCGACGTGGCCCGAGGGCTCGTGGCGCGGATCGCGCAGGAACTGGCGGGCGTCCGCGCCTGAACCGGCCTCCGGGCCCGGGCCGGCGGGCGCGGACGCCGGTCGGCGCTGCGCCGTCCGGGGCGCCCGGTAGTGTGGTCTCCCGTGAGCGAGACGACCCAGCACCTGAGACTGTTCACCTCCGAGTCCGTCACGGAGGGACACCCCGACAAGATCTGCGACCAGATCAGCGACTCCATCCTGGACGACCTCCTGCGCCAGGACCCCGAGTCCTCGGTGGCGGTCGAGACCATGGTGACCACCGGGCTGGTGCACGTCGCCGGCGAGGTGAAGACCCGCGGGTACGTGGAGATCCCCAACGTGGTGCGCAAGACGCTGCTCGACATCGGCTACAACTCCTCGGTGCACGGCTTCGACGGCGAGTTCTGCGGGGTGTCCATCAGCGTGGGCGAGCAGTCCCCGGAGATCTACGAGGGCGTGTTCCAGTCCCTCGAGGTCCGTGAGGGAACCGCCCGCGACGCCCGCGACGCCCAGGGCGCCGGCGACCAGGGCATCATGTTCGGCTACGCGTCCAACGAGACCGAGGTGCTGATGCCGGCGCCGATCTTCCTCGCCCACCGCCTCTCCGAGCAGCTCACCCGCGTGCGCAAGACCGCGGTGCTGCCCGGCCTGCGCCCCGACGGCAAGACGCAGGTCACCCTGGGCTACGACGGCGACCGCCCCGTGGCCGTGGACACCGTGGTGGTCTCCGCCCAGCACGTCGAGGGCTACGACCTCGACCAGCTCGCCTCCGACCTGCGGCAGAGCGTGATCAGCCCCGTGCTCGAGGAGTCCGGGCTGGACCTGTCCGGCACCCAGGTCATCATCAACCCGGCCGGCAACTTCGTCCGGGGCGGGCCCGTGGGGGACGCGGGCCTGACCGGGCGCAAGATCATCGTGGACACCTACGGCGGCATGGCCCGCCACGGCGGGGGCGCCTTCTCCGGCAAGGACCCCTCGAAGGTGGACCGCTCGGCCGCCTACGCGATGCGCTGGGTCGCCAAGAACGTGGTGGCGGCCGGTCTGGCGGACCGCGTGGAGGTCCAGGTCGCCTACGCGATCGGGCGTGCCGCCCCCGTCGGGCTCTACGTCGAGACCTTCGGCACCGAGAAGGTCGACCCCGCCCGGATCGAGCGTGCCATCCGCGAGGTCTTCGACCTGCGGCCGCTGGCCATCATCGAGGACCTCGACCTCAAGCGCCCGATCTACGCGCGCACCGCCGCGCACGGGCACTTCGGCCGCGCCGACACCGAGTTCACCTGGGAGCGCACCGACCGCGTCGCGGACCTGCGGTCGGCCGCCGGGGTCTGACCGTGGACCCGGAGGACGCCGGTGCCGCCGCGGAGGGCCCGCGGCAGCTGTCGCTCCTCTCGGGCTTCCCGCCCCGGCCGCCCCGCGAGGACGCGAAGGGCGTGGGCGCGGTGCTGCCGGCCGAGCACGACCCCGTGGCCCGGGTGCTGCTGGACACCCACGTCCCGCACCTCGACCGCCCGTTCGACTACCTCGTGCCGGCCGAGCTGGCCGCGGCGGCGGTGCCGGGCGCCCGCGTCAAGGTCGGCTTCGGCGGCCAGGAGCTGACGGGCTACGTGCTCGAGCGCACCGCCGGCTCCGAGGTCATGCACCGGATCCAGCCCCTGCGCCGGGTCATGTCCCCGCTGCCGGTGCTCGCCCCCGAGATCGCGCGGCTGGCCGAGGACGTCGCCGCCCGCTCGGCCGGGACGGCAGCGGACGTCGTCCGGGTGGCCGTCCCGCCCCGCGTCGCCCGCGTCGAGAAGGAGGTCGAGCAGCGGCTGGCCGAGGCCCCGCGCCACTCCACCGGGCTGTCCCCGCACGCCCCGGGCCCCTCCCACGACGCCGCGCTGGCGGACTACGCCGGCGGTCCGAGGTTCCTGGCGGAGCTGGCGGCGGGGGCCTCGCCCCGGGCCGTGGTCGAGGTGCTGCCCGCCCATCCCGCCCACGACTGGACGGACGTCCTCGCCGCCGCCGTCGGGGCGGCGTGGCGGGCCGGCCGCGGGGCGGTCGCCGTGGTCCCGGACCAGAAGGCGCTGGCCCGGCTCGAGCGCTCGGTCGTGGACGAGATCGGCGGGGAGCACCTCGTGCGCCTGCACGCCGAGGACGGCCCCACCCCGCGCTACCGGGCGTTCCTCGCCGCCGCCACCGGCCAGGTCCGGGTGGTGCTCGGCACCCGCTCCGCCGCCTACGCGCCGGTGGACGACCTCGGGCTCGTGGCCTGCTTCGACGACGGGGACGAGAACCTCGTGGAGCAGCGCGCCCCCTACCAGCACGTCCGGGACGTGCTGCTGCTGCGCGCCGGGCGCAGCGGGTGCGCCGCCTTGTTCGCCGGTCACGCCGTCAGCCCCGAGGCCCAGCGGCTCGTCGGCTCGGGGTGGGCCCGCCGGATCGCCCCCCCGCGGGACGTGCTGCGCGTCCACACGCCCCGGATCGTCTCCACCGCGGACTCCTTCCACGCCGCCCGGGACCCGCTGGCCTCCCGGGCGCGGCTGCCCGAGACCGCCTACCGCGCCGCCCGCGAGGCCCTCGAGCGCGGCCCCGTCCTGGTCCAGGTCGCCCGCGCCGGCTACGCCCCGCACCTCGCGTGCGAGCGCTGCCGGGAGCCCGCCCGCTGCACCGCCTGCGACGGGCCCCTCGGGGTCGTGTCCCGGCGCGGGGCGCCCCGGTGCGGCTGGTGCGGCCGCTCGGCGCACTCCTGGTCCTGCGCCGCGTGCGGGTCCCCGCGGATGCGCCTGGTCACCGTCGGGGCGCTGCGCACCGCCGAGGAGCTCGGGCGGGCGTTCCCGAAGGTGCCGGTCGTGGCGTCCTCGGGCGACGCGGTGCGCGCGGAGGTCCCGGGCGCCCCCGCCCTCGTCGTGGCCACCCCGGGGGCCGAGCCGGTCGCGGAGGGCGGCTACGCGGCGGCCCTGCTGCTGGACGGCAACCAGATGCTCATGCGCCCCGCCCTGCGCGCCGCGGAGCAGACGCTGCGCCGGTGGTTCAACGCGGCCGCGCTCGTGCGCCGTGCCCGGGACGGCGGGACCGTGGTGGTCACCGCCGAGCACGAGGCCGCGGTGGGCGCGCTCGTGCGGTGGGACCCGGCCGGGTACGCCGAGCGCGAGCTCGTGGAGCGCCAGTCCCTGGGCCTGCCCCCGGCGGTGCGCTCGGCGGCCGTGACGGGCCCGGCCGCGGCGGTCGCGGCGTTCCTGGCCGACCTCGAGCTGCCGCCCGCCGTGCGGGTCATCGGTCCCACGCCCCTGGAGGACCACGAGCCCGGTCCGGACGGGGAGCCCGCCCCGCACCGGGCCCTGCTGTTCTTCGGCTACGGCGTGGCCGGCGAGGTCACCCGCCGCCTGCGGGCCACCCGGTCCAAGGCCTCCGCGCTGCGCAAGCACCCCCCGGTGCACGTGCGCTGCGACGTCACCGACCTGCTCTGAGGCCCGCCGGCCCGGAGCCGCCCGCGGGCGGCGGTCCGCCCGCTGCGGAACCGGGTGTTGGCGCGCGGGCCGCGGTGTGGTTGGTTGGTGTCCTGGGGCCGCGCCGCGGCCGGGAGTCGGAGGCCACCGTGGGCGAAGAGGTCAGTTCCCGCAGCTACACGCGCGAGCAGCGCCAGCGCTACCGGGAGAAGGTCCGTGCGGACCTCGACGTGTTCGAGCAGATGCTCGCCCGCTCCTCGTTCGAGTTCGACCGGCCCATGACGGGCCTGGAGATCGAGCTCAACCTCGTCGACGGGCAGTTCGACCCGCACTTCCACAACGACGAGGTGCTCGCCGCGATCGCCGATCCCGGGTACCAGACCGAGCTGGCGCGGTACAACATCGAGCTCAACGTCCCCCCGCGCCCGCTGCCCGGGCGGGCCGCGCTCGAGCTCGAGGAGGACCTGCGCGCCTCGCTCAACGCCGCGGACGCCGCCGCCCGCGGGGTCGGCTCGCGGATCGTGACGATCGGGATCCTGCCGACCCTGCGGCCGGAGCACTACGAGCAGGAGTGGATCAGCGACAACAACCGCTACACGGCGCTCAACGACTCCATCTTCGTGGCCCGCGGCGAGGACATCCGGCTCGAGATTGCTGGTCCCACCGGCGAGCGCGTCGACACGTGGTGCGACTCGATCGCCCCCGAGTCGGCGTGCACCAGCGTCCAGCTGCACCTGCAGGTCACCCCCGCGCAGTTCGCCGCGCACTGGAACGCCGCCCAGGCGCTGGCGGCACCCCAGGTCGCCCTCGGCGCCAACAGCCCGTACTTCTACGGCCGGCGGCTCCACGCCGAGACCCGGATCGCGCTGTTCACCCAGGCCACGGACACCCGCCCGATCGAGCTGAAGAACCAGGGGGTGCGCCCCCGGGTCTTCTTCGGCGAGCGCTGGATCACCTCGATCTTCGACCTGTTCGAGGAGAACGTCCGCTGGTTCCCGGCGCTGCTGGCCGAGTGCTCCGCGGAGGACCCGGCCGCGAAGCTGCGGGCCGGGCTCGCCCCGGACCTTCCGGAGCTGCGGTTGCACAACGGGACGGTGTACCGCTGGAACCGGCCGATCTACGACGTCGTCGACGGGCGCCCGCACCTGCGGGTGGAGAACCGGGTGCTGCCCGCGGGCCCGACGATCACCGACGTGATGGCCAACGCCGCGTTCTACTACGGGGCCGGGCGCGTGCTGGCCCGGCAGGAGCGGCCGGTGTGGACGCGGATGAGCTTCCCCGCCTGCGCCGAGAACTTCGCCCGCGCGGCCCGGGACGGCATCGACGCCCGGTTCTACTGGCCGGGCTTCGGGGAGGTCAGCGCCGACGAGCTCGTGCTGCGCCACCTCCTCCCGCTGGCCCACCAGGGCCTCGAGGAGTGGGGGGTCGCCCCGGAGGTGCGCGAGCGCTACCTGGGGATCATCGAGGGCCGGTGCGTCTCCGGGGTCAACGGGGCGGTGTGGCAGACCCGGGCGGTCGAGCACTTCGAGCGCCACGGCGCCGACCGGCCCACCGCGCTGCGCCGGATGCTGCAGGCCTACGCGGAGCACATGGACGACAACGAGCCGGTGCACACCTGGTCGGTGCCCTAGCTGTCGAGATGAGGGCGACATTGGACAATCCTCGGGAAACCCGGGTTCGAACTCGTGCAGGGCCTATCTAGCCGTGCATGGCAGCAGTCTGAGCACCCGAACCGGTGCGCAGTGACTCGACCGCTCAACCGATGTGCGGCGTCTTCGCAGGCCGAGCGACAGTGCGGTGAGAGTCGTCTTCAGTTCTCAGGCGATGTCTGCACGTTTTCCGATGGCCCCGGGCGCGGTCCGGATCGGGTTGGGTCGTACGGGCGCATTCGTGAGCAGTCCTCGGCTGTCAGTCCGTCCATGGCGAATCGGGCCAGCAGGGAGCACCGGTTCTGCCTGGTGTCGGTCCCGTGGACGCTCGACGGGGAGTTCGTGCGGGTAGGACCTATGTGTGGAATTCCCGCCCCGTCCATCCCCGCTGCCCCGGGCCTACTGCCCGCTGCGGTCCGAGCCGCCACGGGGCAACAGCTGTCCAGGAGAGTCTCATGGGGGCTGCTGACGATCACCGGAGAACACAAGGGCAGGACCGAGGTCGTATGGAACCGCTTGTAGTCGGGGGCCCTCAGTCTGCTGGAGGCGATTAAGCAGATCACCTCCCTTTTGTTGCCCACATGCCGTCTGCACGACGTCCGAACGGCCAGGTATCAATGTGGCCGCTCCATCGGGGAAGGTGCGATCGAGAACTCCGTCTCCCTCTTGGACCAGCAAGATCTGCAACGTTTGCGCTTCGACACGCTGGACGCCCAGGAGAAGTATGAGGTCACCGGCGCCCACCCCCACCCGCTCCTGCGCCGTGTATCTGCATCAGAAGAAGAGCGAAGTGAAGCAAAACGCTCGACGTACCGCACGCGATGGGATGCGAGACGTCTCGTCCGGAGAATTTGCGGTCGCATGTTCCTGTGGTTCGGTGTGTCTCGCATCCTTGTGCTTTATCCATGCTCCTGGAATCGGATGCTCAACGTTGGCTGCGAGACAGATGGAGTGGACGTGGGGAAGCTGATCGGATACGCCCGGATGTCGACGCGGCAGCAGGACGCAGACCGTCAAGTGTCCGACCTGCTGACCGCCGGCGTGCGGCGTGATGACCTCTATGTGGACCATGGAGTGTCTGGAGGACGTGCTTCGCGCCCGCAGTTCGACCGGGCGGTGGCCGCGCTCGAGGAGGGCGACACTCTGGTGATCACCACGCTGGACCGGCTGGGACGCTCGACGCAGAACATGCTGGTCTTCGCCGAGGCGCTGTGGGGGAGGGGAGCCGGCCTGCGGGTGCTGAACCTCGGTGGGGGAGACGTGGACACGGCCACCCCGATGGGGTCGATGGTGTTCACCGTGATGGCCGCCCTGGCCCAGATGGAGTTGGAGATCAAACGCGAACGGGTCGCCGACTCGGTGGCCAAACGCCGGGCCGCCGGCAAGGACCTCGGCGGGCGCCGGCAGACCTTCACCGACTCCCAGATCCGCAATGCCCTCCGGCTGATCGACGGTGGGGAGCCGGCCACCCAGGTCGCCCGCGACCTGGGCATGTCCAGGCCCACCCTCTACCGGCGGATTCGGGAGCTGCCGCAGACTACGGCCATCTGAGCTCTCAATGGGGGATTTTGGTGGTCTCCCGTTGGATGGTGGGGTAGATCATTGTCCGGGACACCCCGAACAGCTCCGCCGGCTCGGTCCTGTTGTGCTCGCGCTGCTCGTGCAGCGCCATGAGATGGCGCCGCTGCAGGATCGAGAGCTTTGGCTGCTTGCCGCGCAGCCGGCCCTTGGCCCGGGCGAGGGACATGCCCTCGTGGGTGCGCATCCGGATCAGGTCGGACTCGAACTCCGCGACCATGCTCAGCACGTTGAACAGCAACCGGCCCACCGGATCCGTCGGGTCGTACTGACTGCCGCCCGGGGAGGGCACCACACCCTTGGTGGTGAGCTCATCGGCGGTGCCCCGGGCATCCGGCACCGACCGGGCCAGGTGATCCAGCTTGGTGACCACCAAAGTGTCCCCCGGCCAGCAAGCAGCCATCGCCTCCCGCAACCCCGGGCGGGTCCGGTGCGCCCCGGCCGGACCGTGGTCCACGCAAATCCGGTCCTCGGCCACCTCCAGGTGCAGCAGCGCCTTGCGCTGCACGGTGAGGTCCTGCTCGATGGTGGGGTCGCGGGCGTACCCGACCTTCTTCCCCGCCATGCATCCAGTGTTGCGCAGAACGGGCACCGGGTTCTGTTGATCGATGCAACACCTTCTCCGGAGGTGTTCCCATGTCATTGCCCTTGTCCTCGCCTGCGGGCCAGCGTTTCCTCGCCTCGCTCCGGAAGGGGTGCGGGCTCAGACAATCCGTACGCCATGCTGAGGTGCACCAGGGGGTGGAGTGCCGATGGCCGAAGGCGCCGTATCTGCAGGTGCGCCGCGATGAGCATCCCGTGCAACCGTCTGCTCCTTTCCGTGTGCCGGCATGTGTGCAGGGTGAACAAGCCCCGACAAATCCGGTTTTGCGACCAGGAGTACGTGGCCACCGCTGGGGTTGTCGCCCACATCGACTCCTGCCATGACCGGTTCGGAGTCGAGCCGATGGGCGACGCCGCCTCGCCTTGCGTATTTTCCTTGCAGGTTATTTAACCAATAGGTATAGTTCGATTATGACCACTGCTCAATTGGATGCGACATTCCTGGCACTGGCCGACCCCACCCGTCGGGCCATCATCGACCGGCTCGCGCTGGGCGATGCCACGGTGAACGAGTTGGCCGAGCCGTTCGCCATGACACTCCCGGCAGTGTCAAAGCACCTCAAGGTCTTGGAACGCTGCGGGCTGATCTCGCGCTCACGCCGCGCCCAGTTCAGACCGTGCCGCCTCGAAACGGCCGCCCTCGACGCCGCTGAATCGTGGATCGAAGAGAACCGCCGTCTCTGGTCCGATCGTTTCGACAAGCTCGACTCCCACCTGCGCGACATCCAGGACCCCGAGGAGGCCCCGCAATGACGAATGACCCCGCAGCATGCACCGACGACCCTGCACAACCCACCGGAGAACTCAACTTCTCCCGGATATTCAAGGCACCGCCGGCCCTCGTCTTCCGATGCATGATCGACCCACAGCACCTCACGCACTTCTGGGGCCCCACCGGAACGACCACCCCGATCGACGGCATCGTGATCGACCCCCGCCCAGGCGGGGTATTCGAGACGATGATGGTCAACGACAGAGACGGCAGCCGATACCGGATGCGCGCAGTCTTCGATGAGGTCACCGAACCCGAGCGGCTGGTCTGGACCGACGTCGACTCCGGCATGGTCACCACAATTGACTTCACCGACTTGAGTGACGATCGCACCGAGGTGCACATCCGTCAGGCCCGCGTTCCCGGACCCATCATGGCAGCCGACGCGCAGGCCGGCTTTCTCACCTCGCTCGATCGTTTCACCGCGTACGCGAAAACCCTCACCGAACCAGCCAGCGATCCCGCAATTCGACGGAGGACCCAATGACTACGGTGCATTCAGCAGATGGAACCCCGATCGGCTTCGACCATCACGGATCCGGCTCTGCGCTCGTCCTGGTGCTCGGGGCCTTCAACGACCGCTCGGCCGGAGAAGCTCTGGCCGCCCACCTCGCCCCACATTTCACCGTCATCAACTACGACAGGCGGGGCCGCGGGAACAGCGGTGACACGCTGCCCTACGACGTGGATCGCGAGGTCGAAGATCTGGCAGCGATGATCGAGGTGGCCGGCGGCAGCGCAGCGGTGTTCGGATACTCCTCCGGTGCCGTCCTGGCCATGATCGCCGCCGAGAAGGGCTTGCCCATCACCGGGCTCGCCCTCTACGACCCGCCGTTCCCGCTCGAGGACAAGTCTGCGGAGTTCTTCGATCAGCTGGCGGCCGACATCCGCACGGCACTGACGGAGGGCAGGCGCGGCGACGCTGTCGAACTATTCCAGACCCGAGCCGTCGGCATCCCACCAGAGGTCGTCGCGCAGATCCGTCAGGCGCCGGTCTGGTCGGCATTGGAACAGATCGCTCCCACACTCGAGTACGAGTCCATCATCCTTGCCGCCGATCCCGGTCTGCCGGAACGCGTCGTCGCCTCCGCTCTCGTGATCGCCGGATCCGACAGCCCGCCCAGCGTCACTCAGGCGGCCAAGACACTGGCCAACCGCCTTCCCGATGGCTCGCTCTACGTCCTCAAGGGCCAGTCCCATGACATCGTCGCCGATGAAGTGGGTCCTGTTATTGCGCGGTTCCTGGCAACCGATCCGGACCGGGCCTCCGTCACCGCGTCCGATGACTCATAAAGGACGGGACCGCTCATGACCAGCACCCATGTTCTCAATGTCCCCGGGGCACGCCTGTACTACGAAGTCCGCGGTACGACGGGTCCGTTGTTGCTGATCACGGCAGCGCCGATGGCAGCTGCGGCCTTCGCTCCGCTGGCCGAGGCGTTAGCGGGCGACCACACCGTCGTCACTCACGACCCGCGGGGCATCTCAAGAAGCACCCTCGACGACCCCGAGCGGGACTCCACCCCTGAGGTGCGGGCGGACGACGTCGCCGCCCTCATCAACGCCCTCGGCGCCGAAACCGCCGACGTGTTCGGCACCAGCGGTGGAGCGGTGACAGGGCTGGCGCTGGTCGCTCGGCATCCCGGGCGGGTGCGCACCCTGATCGCCCACGAACCTCCGCTGCTGGAGTTGCTGCCCGAGGCGGCAGAGCGGCGCCTCTGGATCGAGGACCTCATCGACACCTTCCACCGGGAGGGACAAGGGCCGGCATGGAAGGAATTCTTGGCCGCCGCCGAATTCGACGACAGCGACGACGTCCATGCCGAGCCGCCGAGGGAGCCCTCGGCGCAGGCTCTCGCCGACGGCGCACACTTCTTCGCCCACGAGATTCGGGGCACTACCCGCTATGTCCCCGACATCGCCGCGCTGAAGGCCATACCGACCCGCATCATCGTGGGCATCGGGTCCGATTCGGGCGGGTTGGACACCTATCGTGCATCAACGGCACTGGCGCAGTTGCTCGGCACACGGCCGGTCGAATTCCCCGGCGACCACGCAGGCTTCCTCGCCCAGCCCCAGAATTTCGCCACAACACTGCGCGCGGTCCTGACGGACGAAGGAGCGTAGGAGCCATTCACACCCTGGAACGCCTCTCGGTCGTCATCGGCAGCCACGGAGATGGGAAAAGACACCCCTTCGATCACGGAGTGCCGTCGGAGCGTCGATCGAGATCATTGTCGCCTCGATCGTCGACCCCCTGCGATCGGCCCACCCCGCGGGATCGAACGTCGATCGTCGTGGCTCCGCACCGCCGGTGGACGAATTCAAGACGCCACGCCCCGTGCATTCAAAGCTGCTGTGGGACACGGTCAGGGCCATTCAGCAAACCAACGGGCATCACAGATCCTGGCTGCAGTCATCACCGAGTCCCACGATCGCATTGTGATCATCGAAAAGGAAGCACCCTAAATGATCATCATCGCCGGATATTTTCAACTGGATGCTTCCGACCGGGATCGATACGTTGACGCACACGTCGAACTCGTCGTACGTGCCCGTCAGACAGAAGGATGCGTGGACCTGGCCATCAGTGCCGACCCTGTCGACCCGACCCGTGTCAACAACTATGAGCTGTGGGACAACGAAGAGGACCTCTTGGCGTGGCGCAGCGTAGCAAACCCACCTCGGCTGGAACTCGATTTTCGAGGCGGCCACATGGCCAAGTACTACATCGCCAAGACCGGTCCAGTTTTCGGCTGAGCGGGCCACCTGCGCCACCTGCCGCTTTGCATATGGCCGGCTAATGGACACTGCCTACGGGAGCGACGTTGCAGTAGGGGTTCCTCTGCGGTCGCAACTTCCGAGTGAGGGATCAACGGTGGCACGTCGCCGCTCCCACGGAGAAGCGGCGAGATCGAGGTCAGTGCGTCGGAATGGAGCCAGGAAACCTGAGGCGAGGGGTTGACTGGGTCAATGACGGTCGGTCCCGGTGCTGTTGAGTTGTGCCGCCCTGGTCGTCAGGTAGTAGCGTTCCGAGATGTTGGTGCTCAGCCGGGCGGCGAGCTCGAACTCGGCGCGAGCCTCCACCGATCGCCCGGCACGTTGAAGCAGGTGCGCGCGCACGGCGTGGAGCCGATGGTGATCCGATAGAGCCTCCAGGCCTTCGAGCAGATCGAGTCCCGCCAGCGGGCCGGAGACCATCCCTACAGCAACCGCTCGGTTCAACGTCACCATGGGGCTGGGTACCATCCGTTCCAGGAGCGTGTATAGGGCGGCGATCTGCGGCCAGTCAGTTGCCTGGGTCGAGGACGCCTCGTCATGCAGCGCCGCTATGGCCGCTTGCACTTGATAAGGACCGACAGTCCCGGTGCTCAAAGCGTGTAGTAATAGTTGGCGGCCTTCCTGGATGAGGTGCGCGTCCCACAGCCGACGATCTTGCTCGTCCAGGGGCACCAAACGTCCGGCGTGGTCGGTCCGTGCCGGACGACGCGCATGCGTGAGCAGCAGCAGTGCGAGCAAGCCCGCACTCTCGGGGTCCTCCGGCGCGGAATCGACCAGCAGGCGCGCGATCCGGATGGCCTCCACGGCCAGGTCCGGCCGGTCCAGGCCGTCCCCGTGGGAGACGTAGGCCTCGTTGAACATCAGATAGACCACCGACAGCACGGTCCTGCCCCGCTGGCGGCGATCCTCGGGCGCGGGCAGCTCGAAGCGGGCGCCGGCGGCGCGGATCCGTTGTTTCGCCCGGCTGATGCGCTGTCCCATGGTGGACTCCGGGACGAGGAAGGCGGCCGCGATCTGAGCCGTGGTCAGTCCCCCCACCGCACGCAGCGTGAGGGCGATCGCGGAGGCAGGGGGCAGACACGGGTGGCAGCACAGCGTCAGCAGCGTCAGCGTGTCGTCCTCTGCCTCAGTCCTGGAGGCCGTGTCATGGCGTCCCCCGCCGGGTGCGGTGGGATCAGCGGCGAGGAGCTCCTCCCGGGCGCGTCGAGCCGCCTCGCTGCGGATCTGGTCGATGAGACGTCGCTGGGCGACCCGCACCAGCCATCCGGCCGGGTTGGCCGGCATCCCGGATCGGGGCCAGGCTTCGACGGCGGCCAGCAACGCCTCCTGCACGGCGTCCTCGGCCGCGGTGAAGTCGCCGCAGCGGCGGGCCAACGTCCCGAGAACCTGCGGGGTGAGCTCGCGCAGCAGGTCCTCGGGGACGTCGGCCGTCGACACGGGTCAGCTCTCCACGGTGGGGGCGGCCATCACCTGCCGCACCTCGATGGGCTGCTGGATGGGCACCCCGCCCTTGCCCGGGGCGGCGGAGGCCTTGGCCGCGATCTCGAGGGCACGCTCCACGGAGTCCACGTCCACGGTCCAGTACCCGGCCAGGAACTCCTTGGACTCAGCGAAGGGCCCGTCCGTGACCACCGGCGCGTTGCGCCCGTCCCAGGTGACCGTTCTGCTGGCGTCCGGGGCGGCCAGGCCCTGGCCGTCCACCAGCTCACCGGTGGTGGTGAGCTCGCGGCCCAGAGCGTGCTGGAACTCGATGTGGGCGGCGATGTCCTCCGGCGCCCACTCGCTCATCGGCACGTCACAGCCGGCACCACCTTCGTAGTTCATCAACAGCATGTACCTCATCACGAACTCCCTCCGTCTCGGACGCCATCCTGGCGCCTCACCCCACTGTCGGACCACACAGCGCAGCTTCGACACTTCGCGCTGGTGAATTATGCGCCTCCTGCAGGCGGTCGAGGCCGTCTGCGCCAGTCAGCCTGCCCGATTCCTCGTACCGCGGTCCGTGACCTCTGTTCACGTACGACATGTCTGGTAGTTCATGACCTTGCGGTCGTCAAGGCCAGGAGTAGTTCCTGTCCGGCGCGTGGAGGCGCACGATGACGATTCCTCGGTCAATGTTCCCTCCGGAAGGAGTTCATATGCTGATGTGGAAGTCGATCCAGTTGTCACTGGGCTCATCGGGTTTGCCAGACGCAGATGTGATGCCGCAGCAACCGGGATCGCCCTGAAAGCACGGGACGATGAGAAAGGGAAGCCGGCAGAGATGAGCGGGGGTCCTGGCTCGGGGGTCACAGGCTCCCTGACCGCTTCGACCACCTACCGCAAGCGGCTGCCGTGCTGAGGGGCGCAGTTGCCGAGGAACACGGGGCTGCGTTGCAATGTGTGCACCTATCCTGATCAACTCAGTTCGTTCAACGGCACCCGATCCTCGGCCGGGATGGCCAGTTGACCGATCATCGTGCACTCCGCCAGCGTAGCCACGAGTAGGAATTGTCGATACCCCACGCCTCGTAGGACACCCCCAGCTCGAGAGGGGAGATCTCGTCGAAGATCACAGTGGAGACGGTACGGATCATGTCCTCAGGGCCGCACGGATATGGCAGAAACTCGACGTACACCGTCATGAGTGCCACTGGTGGCGAGATGCCATGGCGAGGAGCATTGCTGCCATCAACAGTCGCACGGAGAGATCCGCGCCCTCACCGAGAGGTACCACAATGACGTTCCTGTCGCCCGAGTTGATCTGGCCGGAGCATCACGAACATCGTGCGGAGGCGCAGCGGGCCCGTCGTCGACGGCGGTACCTGGACCGCTTCGCCCGGCCCTCCAGGATCACTTGATCCGGACGCGGCTTGCGGACGGCGCTGTCCGGTCCGGGTCGCTGAGACGTATGCCAACCCGACCTCGCTACTCGTGGAGTGGGGACGAAGTGCGTGGTGCCCCTATGGCCAGAAAGGAATTCCATGACCGTGAGCACCGGTTCCTCGGCACTGGATGCGTCCCCCCGTCAGGAATTACTACCGGCCCCGCTCGCATGGCCGGCGCTGGGTGGCGTGGCCGCACTGGTCGTGGGGGTGCTGATCTCACTCAGTGGCGAATACGGTTACCACCGCGACGAGCTGTACTTCCTGCGCGCCGGACAGGAACTCGCGTTCGGTTACGTCGACCAGCCACCGCTGACGCCTTTGCTGGCCCGGGTGGCCAGCGAGCTGTTCGGGGGCTCTCTGGTCGGCCTGCGTCTGGCCTCCGCGGTGACCGTGGGGCTGGTGGTGTTCTTCACCGGGTTGCTTGCTCGAGAGCTCGGCGGGACGCGTGGTGCTCAGGTGCTCGCCGCAGCGTGCATGGCGGTCTCGGCGATCCTGCTCGCCGTCGGGCACCTGCTGTCCACGAGCACATTTGACCTCCTGGGCTGGACGGCAGTGTCCTGGGCGGTGGTCCGCGCGCTGCGTCACGGTGGCTACCACTGGTTGCTGGTCGGCTTGCTCGCCGGGGTCGGCCTGCAGAACAAGGTGCTGGTCGTGTTCTTGTTGGCGGGACTGGCAGCAGGTCTACTGTTCGTCGGGCCTCGTAAGGTGCTGCGCAGTCGCTGGCCGTGGCTGGCGGCCGCGGTCGCGCTGGCGCTGTGGGCCCCGTACCTGCTCTGGCAGGCAGCCCATGGTTGGCCGCAGCTGGAGCTCTCCAGCGCGATCGCCGCCGGGAGCTCCGGCACGAGCGAGCCCCGGTGGCTGTTCCTGCCCTACCAGTTGGTCCTGATCAGTCCGTTGCTCGTGCCGGTGTGGGGCGCGGGCCTGTGGCGACTGGCCCGGGACCCCGCGCTGCGGACCTTCCGTGCCTTCGCCGTCGCCTACCCGCTGCTGGCAGGGGTGTTCTTGGTAACCGGGGGCAAGCCGTACTATCTGGCGGGCTTGTATCCGGTGCTGCTGGCCGCCGGTTTGGATCCGGTGCTGCGCTGGACGGGTCGGGGCGCCACCCGGCTGCGCAGAACGCTGCTCGCCGGTGCTCTGGCGGTGAGCGCGGCGATCTCCACGGTGCTGTTCCTGCCACTGGTGCCGGTCCAGCACCTGGGGGCCACCCCGGTCGTGGACATCAACTATGACGCCGGCGAGACCGTCGGCTGGGCTGCCTTCGTGCACACCATCGCCGACATACAGGCCGGCCTGCCCACTGCGGACCGGACCGGCGTGGTGGTGCTGACTCGCAACTACGGACAGGCCGGGGCGATCGACCGCTACCGCACCGAGCTGGGCCTGCCACCTGCCTACAGCGGCCACAACAGCTACGCCGAGTGGGGCCCACCAGCGGAGGATGCCCAGACGGTGATCGTCGTCGGCTACGACCGGGAGTCCCTGCAACGCTGGTTCGGATCGGTCGAGCCCGCCGCACGCGTCGACAACGGCGTCGGGCTGGACAACGACGAGCAGGGCACTCCAGTGTGGATCTGCCAGGACCGGCTGACGTCTTGGGCGCAGTTGTGGCCGCAAGTGCGCCACCTCGGATAGGGCCCCATCGCGAAGAAGAAGGGCAACAAGGGGAACGAGCCTGGGATGCGTTGGATGGGCGGTCGAAGCGTCATCTTCGCCGCTTGAGCTGGTTCGCCCATCCCAGCACTACAGATCCGAGGGGATGGTGATGGGACCATGGGCGCATGAATCTGAAGGAGCAGTTCACCTGGCGCGGCCGCCGCATCGCTTGGGGCACCAAAGGCTCTGGGCCCGCGGTCGTGTTCTGCCATGGCACTCCGTGGTCTTCCGTCCTGTGGGCGCCCTTCGCTGAAGCCCTGGCGAAGGATCACACCGTCTATTCGTGGGACATGCCCGGTTACGGGGCCTCGTCAATGGACCCCTCCCACGATGTAGACCTGGTCGTGCAGGGCGAAGCATTCCTAGCGCTACTAGACCACTGGGCCCTCCAGGATCCGCATGTGATCGCCCACGACTATGGGGGTGCGGTCTCCTTGCGCGCCCACCTCCTGCACGGTGCGCCCTTCGCTTCCCTGTGCTTAGTGGACGCTGTCGCGTTACGTCCCTGGGGGTCTCCTTTTTTCAATCTGATCAAGGACAACACCGAGGTCTTCGCCCAGTTACCTGAAGCCGTGCATCGAGCCGTGCTCGAGGCGTACATCGCCGGAGCGAGCCACCACGGTCTCCGCGCGGAGAACATGACGGATCTGGCCGACCCATGGTGCGGGGCGATAGGACAGGCAGCGTTTTACCGCCAGATCGCCCAAGCGGACGAGGCCTACACCGCTGTCTTGGAGCCACTCTTGGTATCGATGAGCATCCCGACGCACATCATCTGGGGTGAGAACGACACGTGGATCCCAGCCGACCGGGCTCACCGCCTGCACAAGGTGATCCCGGGAAGTACCTTGTCCCTCGTCCCCCAATCAGGACACCTGATTCACTATGACGCTCCAGTGGCATTGGCCACCGAACTCACCCGGTGGCTCCAGATGCTTTCCCGCACCTAAAAGAAGAACCAAGTCCAGGGTGGAAGTCCATCGGCGCTTACCCGACGCCGGTGCTTGGCATGACGGTGGCGTTCATGGTCCTGCCGGATCATGGCTTTCTCCTCGGGATCGGGAGACCCGGGTATCAACGACCTCAGTCCGTTCTAGGCTGCGGCCACTGTTGTTGCTGGGGATCATGCTCCACAGTCTGCGACGAGTCGTCTGCGCCACCACACGACCGACGAGTCGAGGGCCCTCCCACCGCATCGGGGAGGGGTCCCCAGGGCTGTGGTGGCGATCGTCGGGGCTCAACTGCGGGTGCGTAGCTTCTCCGTCAGTGACAGCCGCACGGTGGGCCACTCGGAGTCGATGATGGAGAACACCACCACGTCGCGCATGGTCCCGTCCCGCCACAGGTCGTGGTTGCGCAGCAGCCCGTCCTGCTTGGCCCCCAGTGCGGCGATGGCGGCGCGGGAGCGGTGGTTGTGCCAGTGGGTGCGGAACTCCACGGCGATGCAGTTCAGGGTCTCGAAGGCGTGGGTGAGCTGCAGCAGCTTCACCTGCGTATTCAGCCCGGTGCCTTGTGCGCTGGGGGCGATCCAGGTGGAGCCGATCTCCAGGCGGCGGTGATCAGGGCGGATGTTGAGGAATGTGGTCATCCCCACCGCCCGCCCGTCCGCGGCACGGATGGTCCACGGCACGACCTGACCGGCGGCGTGGCCGGCCAGCCGCTTCTCGATCTCCGCGCTCATCTCATCCGGGGAGGGCAAACGGGTGTACCAGAGCTTGTAGAGCTCGTCCTCGGCCACCGCCGCCGCCAGCTCCTCGGCATGCTCGGGCGTCAACGGTTCGATCGAAGCCAGGGCACCGCGCAGAGGCGGGATCGCAAGGAAGTCCATGCCGCCAGGCTATTGAGCCGAGACGTCTCGGCCCGGTATCAGGGCAATCTGCAGCTATGCGACCAGGACCTAACCCCCAGCTCGCATATAGATGTGATGTCCAGGAACGTTGACGCTAGGCACGATTCTGATCTGTTCAAGGGCAAGAGCCTCACATGGTGGGAGCAGAGGCGTCCAGCGATGGCTTGCCGCTCCACAGAAAAGGTAGTCCTCTAACCACTATAAGTGGTTAGAATGGTGCCATGTCACCTCGGGCTCGCCATTCGATGCCCCACGATGTCGCCGCAGCCCTCGCCGCCGCAGGGGTGCAGGCTGATGACGACGGTCGGCCGGGGTATCAGCGCAACGACTACCTGGGCTGGACAGGCCAAGCCCAGAACGCGGACACGCGTTCACGACGGATCGGGCAGATGCTCGAGGAACTCTCCTGCGGTGGGATGTACATGGGCATGGCGCACGCCCCGTCGCGCGAGGATCGGAAACCGGCATGAGCGATAGGCACCAGACGGGCCAGTGGCTCGTTCCCTCTGATGGGCACCGATGGTTCTTCGACTCCGGTGCTATCAGCCTCGACTTCGGCTATACCGGCGACTTCGGGTACGGCATTGACGCTTGGGAGAGCTTGCGCTCGCCGGCTGACCTGGACGCGTGGCTCACCGATCGCTTCGGCCCGCCCCGACCCGCCAGCGGCGCATCGGATTACGCAGGGGCACGGCAGCTGCGCGCGGCCATCACCTCGAGCGCCCGACGGGTCAGCTCCGGGCGGGCTCTGCGGGTGACGGATATCGACACGATCAACCGGTGGGCCGCCCGGCCGGCAGTGCCTCCGCACCTGCCGGGCGGCACACGAGCCCCTTCACCTGCGAGCCCGGAGCAGATGCTCGCCAGTATCGCCCATGACGCAATCCGCACCTTCACGGCACCCCCCGGCCGGGTGCGAGAGTGCGCGGCCGATGACTGCCACCTGATCTTCCTCGACACCTCACGTCCCGGAAGCCGCCGCTGGTGCTCGATGCGCCGCTGCGGCGGCCGCGCGAAAGCTCGAACCCATTACGCCCGAGCCATCCAAGGAGAACACTCATGACTACCGTGACCACCCACGTTGATCCGGTCGAGCTGCACAGCAACCCCGCCTTCACGCAGGGCGTGATCGCCCCTGCGGGCCCCACGCTCTACGTCGGAGGGCAGAACGGAACCGACGCAACCGGAACGTTGCTCGACGGCTTCGAGGCGCAGACTGCTCAGGCCATGCGCAATGTGCTGAGCGTCCTGGCTGCCGCCGGCACCGGACCTGAGCACGTCGTCAAGCTCACCATCTACCTCCTGGCAGGCGTCGACATCCGCGCCGGCTTCGCCGCCTCGCAGTCTGTCTGGGGCGGCCACCGCACGGCCATCACCGTTCTCACCGTCGCAGGACTTGCTCGTCCCGACGCTCTGGTGGAGATCGACGCCGTAGCAATCATCCCTGAGTGATACTGCAGGGCCGGACGCAGATGATCGTGGTGGCACCTATGGTGTGTCCTCATGGACCTGACTGAGCAGTTCGAGGCGCAGCGTCCTCGGCTCATACGTATCGCCGCTGGCCTGCTCGATGACCGGGCCGAGGGCGAAGACATGGTCCAGCAGGCGTGGTTGCGCCTCCACGGCACCGAGGCCGTGATCGACAATCTGCCCGCTTGGCTGACGGTGGTCACGACGCGATTGTGCCTGGACCGTCTCCGTTCCAAGATTCCCGAGCCGACTGAATCGGTGCAACTGACTGACACAGAGATCGCGCCGGACCCGGTCGAGCATGTGGTTATGGCAGACACGGTCGGGGTTGCTCTGCAGATCGTCCTCGACCGCCTGTCGCCGGCGGAGCGGGTGGCATTCGTGCTCCATGACACCTTCGGTGTGGACTTTCGCACTATTGCGACCGTCCTCGTCGTCTCCCCGCCTGCCGCCCGCAAGCTCGCCTCGCGAGCTCGTTCGAAAGTTTCGGCTGCTGCGCCAGGGGGGACACCGGCTGACTGGGAAGTCGTCGATGCCTTTCTCGCAGCCGCCCGGGGTGGCAACTTCGCGCGCCTACTCCACCTCCTCGCACCCGATGTCCTGGTGACCGCTGATGCCGAGGCTGTCGTTGCTGGTACTCCTCAACGACTCGAGGGACGGGAGGAGGTCGCCATGATGTTCGACGGTGCCGCGAAGGCCGCGCTACCAGTGTTCGTCGGTGATCGCCCTGGTGCCGCTTGGTTCCATCGCGGTCAACCTCGTGTGGCCTTCGACTTCAGCATCACGAACGGTGTTGTTCGAAAGATCACTTTCCGTGCCGAGCAGGACGTGCTGGTAACGCTCACCCGGCGGGCCGCTGCTGAGCGCAGGTAGCGTGGACTTCTATGATTTCTGGTTGCTGGCACCGGGTGGTCACATTAGCGGCGCCGCGTTCGTCATCAAGGTGGGACTCGAAATGAAACCCCACGACTGAACGCATCACTGCGGAAGGAACCAACCATGAAAATCATGACCTGCAAGCAACTCGGCGGCCCCTGTGACCTGGCGCTTCGTGGCGATACCGCGGACGACGTCATCAAGGCCCAAGACCGGCACCTCAAGGAAGCCGTCCGGTCCGGCGACTCGACCCACCAACAGGCCCACGAGGCGATGAAAGGCCGCTGGAAGAACCCGATCAAGGGCATGCAATGGTACCGCGACACCAAGAAGGCTTTTGCAGGGCTTTCCGAGGCCTGACCCGCCAGAGCTGACTCCCCATGACGCCCGATCGGAGAGCAACTATGAAACCATAGTGAGCATATCGACGACCTCATTGCAGCCCGCCCGGAATGGCGCGGTCAGATGCTTTTGAGTGCCCGCCGCACGATCCTCGAGGTTGACTCCGACATCGTGGAGGATGGGAAGTACATGGGCGCGCCTGTACAAGGAATGAACGGCATCCTCGTTGTCGGCAACATCTTTAAAGGCAGGGTCAGACTGGGTTTCAGGTACGGGACTTCTCTCGGAAATCCCGAGCATCTGTTCAATGGGCATCTCGACGCTAGGCAGCGCCGCTCCGACGATGGGACTGATGCACGATCAGGCGACACGCGATTCGGCTCGCCCGCGAGGCGGATACATCCGAGGTCCGAGGACGCAACCGTGCAGTCGCTGGTCCGTTGGTGGACACCGAGTGTAAAAGCGGTTCGACTTTGCTATACATATGGTCCGGCTACCGGACACTTTCCACGATGTTGACGTCGCAATGGGAGTCCCTGAACCTGGATGCGCTCATAGCCAGCGGCTTCCAGATTCCGGATCAGCAGTGCTGTGTCCCGCTGGGCCAAGCTCACCCGCGCGTTGCGCAGGCGTGACAGCGGTTCCGTTCCCCGGTGTCCCGTCAAAGGTTCCATTGCAGAGATTCTGAGAGCACTCTCGTGGGACACATTGATGGGAAGAGGCGGTGACGGTGAAATATCGGGGTGCCCGGGGTGTGGAGACGCGCAGCTGACGATCCCATCAATGGTTCGTTTGATGAGATCGTCCTGTGACGCAGCATCAGTTTCGTGAAACGGGTCGTAGCACCGAAGGGAGATTTTGATCATCGGTAGCTTGCACGCGGGCGTGCTCTACGTCGACACCCTCAGGAATACATTCCGCGTCGACCACGGCTCCCTGCCTGGTGCGAGCCAACTGCCTCGACGCTACACCGGACCCTGCCTCGTGGTACCGGAGCACTAGGGAGGAGTGACGGGCAGTCGGCGCCCCGTGCACGCTGCCCGGATGTCGGCCAGCAGCTGGCGCGTGCGTGCGGTGCGTGTGAAATCCATGCCGCGGGTCCGGTCGATCAGGGTGATCAGGTCGGCGTCGCTCATGTCCCTCAGGGAGTTCTGCAGGCGTGAGTCCGCCGCACGGGTGCCGCCCCACAGATCACCTGCGCGGTCGCCGCGCAGAGAGCCGAAGCCGTGTGCCTCGGCGTCATGGAAGGAGTGCTCCAGAGGGGTGACCTCCATGAGGTTGTGCGGGTCCGAGGCCCGGCTCAAGCGGGCGGCGTCGGCGCGGGAGAGTCCCAGATCCACCAGTGCGGAACCGACCCGTTGCGGGATGCCGTGCTCGAGCTCCCACGTCTGGCCAGGAGTGTTGGGGAACGCGTAGCGCGGGGCGCGGCCGGAACTCATCATGTCCGTGAGTTGTGGGTTGGTCAGGCCCTTGACGGGGTCGGTCGTGTTGCCCGGGACATGCGTCGCTGCGCCGCTCTGCCGCGCCTGGAGCTCGGCATGTGCCCGGTTGCGCCAGTACCGCGGTCGGGCAATGTCGTACGTCGGGTAGTTGCCGGCGGTGTTGGGCATGTCCATCGGCATGCCCGGCTCCCATTGCGAGTTGGGCAGTCCGCGTGGCTGGTTCGCGTGGTCCCACCGCCCTGGCATGGTTCCCGGAGCTCGGGCTTCTTGACGCAGAGCGTCGAGATACTGTGCAAGGGTCCGGTTGGCGCCGCTGACACCGCGTGCCCCTGTGGCGACGTCGGAGGCCGCCTCGGCGCCGCGGAGCCGCCGTCGTAGGCTCATCAACAGGCGTTCCGCCGCCTCTGGGACCAGCCGCCGGGCGAGTCGCGCGAAGTCGGCGATCTTGCCCGATGCCATCGCCGCCCGGGCGACGGGTCGCAACGCGCGGAGGATGCCGCCGAGGTCGATTACGGCTCCGACGATGTCGACGACGAGCCACAGGAGGCTCGGCTCGTTCGCCGAGATGTCGCGCACCTCGGGGTCGAGGGCGACATTCTCAGCCGCGACCTCCGTGACGTACTGGTTGATGCCCTTCGCCGCGAAGTAGCCGCCCCAAGCGGCACCGACGAAGGGCGCGAACGGCCCGGACAGCACGGTGGTGAGGATGGCGGTCGCTGCAAGCACCAGGGCCTTGAACGCCTCGTCCATCGCCCTACGCTCGATCCACTTCTGCACGGCACGTGCCATGTGCGGCTGCCCGGCGATACCCATCTCCAGCATCGCCACCGAGATCGCACGGTTGATGTTCCAGACCTTGAGCTCGTCAGCCTGGATCTCCTTGCGGACCTTCGCGATGTTCGAGAGCACCCTGTTCAGGGGCGCAGCTGTCCGGGCGGCAGCCTGCTGCGGCGTGAGGCCGGCGAACATGCCTGGGCGATATTCCGTGGCGCCGAGGACAGGAAACCGCAGGGAGTACTGCGCCAGGACCTGCTTGGCCTCACTGCGTGCGATCTCCAGCTGCTCACCGACCGCCGCCGCTTCCTGGATATTGCTGGTGGTGAAGTTGGCGATCCCCATACCTCGGCTCGAATTGCGCTGCTGCCGGTTCTCGAGGCTGTCGATCCGGGCGGAGAGGCTGCGGATCTTCTCTTCGCGCTGCAGCAGCTCATGATCGGCCGCTTGCAGCCCGGCGACGTCTCGCAGGTCGGCG
This sequence comes from Kocuria aegyptia, assembly GCF_039530085.1. Lineage (NCBI taxonomy): Bacteria > Bacillati > Actinomycetota > Actinomycetes > Micrococcales > Micrococcaceae > Kocuria > Kocuria aegyptia. Next base: position 78,722 of record NZ_BAAAOA010000015.1, on the reverse strand, counting down.
GCGGGGCCGTATCGCTCCAGCTCGTGCTGGACCGCCTCCTCGTTTTGGTCCAGCATCCCGAGAGCCACGAGTTTCGCCCGCTGCAGCACCATGGTCGGCAGCTGCACCGTCATGAGCTCGACGAGTTGCTGAGGTGACGACATCCCGAGAGCGGCCAACTCCCGGTTCAGCGCCTCGTCGGCCAGGGCACGCCGGTCGCGGCTCTCCACGGTGAAGTTGGCGATGCCCATCCCGCGGCGCTGGTTGTGGTGGAACGACCGGACAAGCGAGTTGCGGTGCTCGAGGGCCTCCCACGCTCGAGATCCCCCGATGGCGAGCCGAAGCTTGGCCGAGTCCGGCGCGCTCAGGAGCGGCATCTTGTAGAGCGACGCAACCATCTCCTGCTCGGCCGTTCGCCCGGCATCGCCCAACGCGTCACGCAGCAGGCGCCGATTGGTGTAGAGGGTGCTATACACGAGGCTCTGCCGCTCCCCCCGGCGATCTAGGAGGTTCATCTCGATCTGGACGAGCCGGAGGCGTTCCACGAGCTGGTCCGGGGTCAGCCCCTTGGTGTACTCGGCCGTGATACTCATTCGCGTGATCTCGCTCGTATCGTCACGCTGGATCACCGGGCCGTAAGTACCGACAGCGGGCGCGGTGGAGGCGTATAGCCGGGGCAATCGCTGGACCGAGCGGTTGCCGACACTGCGCTGCAGTGACCGGACGGTGACGGCGTCCAAGGGACGCCGTGGCGCGTACTGGCCACCAGCAGCAGGGACCACCCGCGCCGTGTCGGTCCGCAGCTCGACGCCTCGCGCAGCCCCCCGCCGGACGTCCACCGGGCGCTTCTCCGGGGTAGCCTGTGCCATGTCTTAGAGTACGTCGGATCATGTTGACCACGTCCGGGACGATCGGCTGTTCATATGTGCCCGGGGCGCTGCACGATGAGGCACTTTCCGCCAGCCGACAGCGCACCATGGGCTGGTAGCGGCCGGCCCGCTCCTCAATTCAACGCCGCACCAGTGACAAGAACCTCATGACCCACAACAACGGGTATGAGGGCATCACATTGCTGACACGGCCGGATGTGCGTGATGCCGGGCGCGGTCGCAGCGAGCTGTGTGAGGCCGAGGCCCTTCCTGAGAACATGTGCCGGGGCGAGGCAACCAAGTTGTGCGGATCGTCGTATGTGCGCCGCTCGTCGGTAGGCAAGTCGCTCCGATGAATCAAGGCCCTCACCCGGAACCTCGCGATGTGCGGAACCCGCAGGTAAGGTCTTTAGGACTTTACGTAAGGTCGGCTAGCGGCCAATTTCCATGAGAACGACGTTGCAGTAAGGGTTCCTGTGCGGGCACCGTCGGTCGAGGCGGAACATGCGAGCCTTTGCCGAGGCGCTGAGGGACAGTGGTGCCGGGTTGCGGGTGGTCGACCCCGGTGGGGGAGACGTGGACACCGCCACCCCGATGGGTTCGATGGTCTTCACCGTCATGGCCGCCCTGGCCCAGATGGAGTTGGAGATCAAACGCGAACGCATCACGGATTCGCAGATCGGGACTGCCCCCGGTTTCCTTGTCACTGACCTGATCAGGGGTATGTCCAGATGCCGTGATTCGTGGATCTCTTCCGGCATCCGTTATCGGATGCCTTACTCACACAGACACCGGATTTCTACCCAGCTGGCTCTGGTTGTCACTGGTTGCACACCTGACCCGAGTCGGCGGGCGAAGCTGTCACCGTTACCGCCAGGCATTTCCTGGCGCCGTGACGAACCGTCGCCAGGTGTATCCCCACGGTATGACCGCGATGATCACGATGACGAAGGAACAACTGAAGAGGAGTTCACCGGCTGCGGCGTCCACATCGCCGGAGACGAGGAGGGGGAGGCCGACCGCGGCGAACCAGATGAGTTTCCACGCCGCTTCGAACAGCAGGATCGCCAGCATTTTGACCGGGTACCTGAGGCCAAGGAACACCAGAAGCGACATGGCCGCCAGCAGGCAGGCAACTACGCCCTCCATCAACGGCAAGGTGTGGACGCCCTGGGCGAACAGCGGCCACTTGACGATGACCAGTCCCACGCCCATGAACGCGTAGCCCAAGCGCATGATGTTCAGACGGCGGGTGGACAGCCCGTCGTTCCCGCCGTGCTGCGCGGCGGCGGCGGTGGTGTCGACGGCGGGACAGTCGGCGATCGGGGCAGTGGGCATGATGGTCTCCTCCGGGTGATGACAGGGCTGAACCGGATGGACCCGGGGTGGCCGCTGCGTCTGTTGGATGTTCGTTCTCTGCTTCGGTGTGAAGCGGGAGATCCGAACGGGCTCCGTCCGATCAGCTGACCGTGGGAGCGATTTCCAACGTAGGCGGGTCCGGTGCTGGTGGAATCAGTGGAACGACGGAGCCGGTACTGAACCGGACATCGAAATTTCAGTCGGCGTGGGCCGCCGCCCACGCGGCTATCTGGGCGCGTTTGCTGAAGCCGAGTTTGTTGAGCGTGTTCCGCACGTGGCTCTCCACCGTTCGTTCGGAGAGGAAGAGACGGGCGCCGATCTCCTTGTTGGTGCAGCCCTGCGCGACGAGCCGGGCGACCTCCAGTTCACGGCGGCCCAAGGGGGCCGGGCCGGTGGCCGAAGCCGACGGGTCGGAGGGTGGAGGTTTCTCTCCCAGGGCAAGCCGTACCGCCGCGGCGCGCTCGAGCGAGCGGCCGGTGGCGGTTTCGGCAGCGAATCGAGAGGGCCCCAGCGCCGCTGCAGCCGTCGCCGTGGCCGGGTCAAGGGCGCGGCTGATTCCGGTGTTCAACGTGGCCCCGGCTTCCTCGCGCAGCGTCTCCATGGCACCGAAGAGCCGGGCGGCCAGCCGTGGCTCCTGCCGCCTTGAGGCGCAGCATCCCAGGCCGCCCAGCAGGTAGCACTGGGCCACCCGGTCATCGAGGTCCCGGGCAATGGCGAGTGCTTCCAGGAAGTGGTGCTCAGCGTCTGTGGTCCTGCCCAGCTGCAGGGTGGCGAGTCCGAGGTTCATCAGCATCATCACCAAGCTGTACTGGTCGCCGATCTCGCGGCTCATGGCCGCCCCTGGGGTGGCCGAGGCGATGACCGCCGAGGGGTGACCGTTGAGGAGGCCGTTCAGCGCGGACGCCTGGTGCACCATGAGGGTGGCACCCACCTCGTCAATGCCCGCGGTGATGGCCTTGGCCTCTTCGAGCTGACGTCGTGCAGCACCTGGGTGATTCGACATGGTCGAGGCAATGGAGGCCATCGCTAACAGCTGCGCGAGGAGAGCGTCCAGTCCTTGCACGCGCGCAGCCTCAATTCCCTTGAGAAGGTTGCGGGTGGCCACCTGCGGGTCGTTCTGCAGCACAGCTAAGAAGCCGCGGACGAAGTGCGCCACCGGGTGGGCCCCGCCATCGCCCGTGTCGAGGAGACGGTCGAAACGCCGGGCACCTTCGCTGGTTGCCCGGGTGATCCAGAAGTACATCAGGCTGGCGGCCAGGTCGAGGCCCGCCGGGTTGCCGGCGAGGGTAAGCCGGTCGAGAACGGCACGGACGTTGTCAGCTTCGAGCTCCATCCAGAACAGCCACGGCAGCAGCCGGTGACGGCCCTCGGCAGCGAACTGGCCGCACCTGCGGGTGTAGTGGGTGGCCAGCCGCTCGTACATCCAGTCGATCTCACCGGTTTCGACCAGGTGGAGGTGACCGAACTCGCGCATGGACTCGTGGAGGCGATAGCAGGGCGTGCGCGCTGCGAGATCGCGGACCACCAGCGATTTGTCCACCAGGGAGGACAGCAGCTCGGTGGCCGCGGACGCGGAGTCCTCGTCGAGACAGACCATCTCCACATCGTCCATCTGGAACCGGCCGGCGAAGGCACTGAGCCGCCGCAGCATGTGGGCTTCCTGCTCATCCAGCAGCTCGTAGCTCCACTTGATCGCTGCCTGGAGTGTTTGGTGCCTTGGAAGAGCCGCCGGGGACCCTCCAGTCAGCAGCGAGAAACGCCGCCCGAGCCGCCCACAGATCTGCGCAGGTGTTAGGGCCCGGGTCCTGACCGCGGCCAGTTCGATGGCCAGGGGTATCCCGTCCAGCCGACGGCACAGCTCCACGACCGACGACCGGTTGTCACCTGTGAGCTCGAAGTCGCCCGAGGCGGCCGCGGCCCGTTCCATGAAGAGCTGGACAGCCTCGTTGAGCCGAATCTTTCCAAGGTCTTCGGTGTCGAGGGGCGGCAGCTCCAAGGGCGGCAGCGGGACGACATGTTCCTCGATCAGGCCCAACGGTTCCCGGCTGGTGGCCAATATGCGTACCCCGGGCCCGGACTTAAGTACCCTGCTCGCCAGCTGCCCGACTTGTGCAATCAGGTGCTCGCAGTTATCGAGCACAAGTAGCAGCCGCTTGTCCTGCACCTGCGCGCACAAGGCCGCCACCGGGTCACCTTTGCCGTGCTCGCGCAGGCCCAGGGCAGCCAGTGCTGTGCTGGCGACCAGCGTGGGATCACGGACCTCAGCGAGCTCAACAAACCAGACGCCGTCCGGGAAGTTCCGGCTCAGTTGCCCGGCCAGACGAAGGGAGAGCCGCGTCTTCCCCACGCCTCCCGGGCCCACCAGGGAGACCATGCGGGCGGTCTGAAACCTGTTCTTGGCCGCACCGAGTTCTCGCCGCCGCCCCACAAAGCTGGTGGCCTCCGCAGGTAGGTTCCCCGCCGGCTCGCTCCGCCTCGCCATCCGATGACCGTATCACCGGCATCAGAACGACGCGGTTGTCCCGCACCTTCAGTGGCAACTCCGTCACTACCCGCATCCGCTACCCCGCTGGGGCACGTATCGTCCATGGGATGAATCAGAAAGTGGTCACCTCTCGGGTCGAGGTTCATCTCACGAGAACACCACCAGCCACACGTCTGGCGCGGGCCGCCGGGGTCAGCGAGGTCAACGTCTCGGGGACGGTCCTCACCTGCGTGGTCTCCGGCAGCTTCCAGCCGCTGTTGGAAGCCCTGCAAGGATACGAAGTGGTCCGCCTCTGGTCCGTACCGCACGTCCCTCCCGCGTGCGGCGAGGGCTAGCAACGACCACCAGCACCGGCCCCTGTACAGGCTGCGGAACGCAGCCGTGAATCGCCCGGTCCCGGTGGAGGCGAGGTCGCCTCCACCGGCGCGCAGCCCTCATAGAACCTTCTTTCTGGTGGTGAGCTGCCGATGGGAAATCAGGACACAGACCAGTCGCAGCAGCCCGGGAAGGTGGCTCGGCGTTCGCACCGGGCCCGCATCTAGCTGGTCGTCAAACGGTTCAAGCTCGCGTCCATCACACCAAGTCCGGCCACTGTCGGTGCCGCGGCTCCGGACCACGACTGCTGGCCATAACCACCCCTGGGCCTGCAATCCCGGCCAGGATGCCCACCCCACCGCCCCCAACACCAGTAGTGCAGTAGGGCTCTACAGCGGGTGTCCTGCGTTCTGGGCATGAAAGCGGCAGCCGTGGTCCCGGGACGGCCGAGAGGTTCCTGCTGGACACGCGTGCAAGAGCCGCCCGATGCCCTCCGCTCTACGTATGGCGGGTTACCGGCCACTGACTGACGGGAGTTCTCGCATCTGATGCGACTCGTTTCCTCGGGCCTGTGGTGCACCCAGGTCGTCTGGATTTGTGCCGTTGATGCCCAGCGCCGTCCGAGCATCTCAAGCGTTTGCTGCAGCTGCGGGGTGTCCGCGGGTTCTTCCCGAGCATGTTGCCGATGTCCTGTTGGCGGGTGTAGTCGAGGATCTTCTGGGGTCAGGTCGAACGCCCCGAGCTTCAGCAGGTGTGCGCTGATGCGCGAGTCATGGGGTTGTTCGTAGAGGCACCACAGGTCCAGCTCGTCGCCGTGCCGGGATCCGAACTGAAGGCCGTCGACACCTCCTTGGAGGTACAGGTGGGCGGAGACAGCTTGCGTGATGACCTGGACGGCACGTTCTTGAGCAGCGCGGCGTCGAAGTCGTCGTAGCCGGCGTCCAGCGCGTCTCCGACGCACTGGCGATACAGGGCGGTGACGGTGTCAGCGGCGCTCACGCGGCAGTACCGACCGCTCAGGATGGCGGAGGCAGCGCAGCGGGGCCACCGCCGGCAGCTCTTCCTCCACCGCTCGGGGGAGGACGACGTCCCCGGGGACTGGTCCGGGAGATCTATGGCCATACTGCAGTGTTGCAGGCGCAGGAGGCGCAGGGTGGAGCGTGGGCCGCGGCGTCCACCCACGGCGGCTCAGGCGCCGCGGTAGGTGCCCATGGTCCACAGATTGCCGTCGCCATCGCGGATCGTGAACTGGTGAGAGCCGTAGTCGGTGTCCGTCAGCGGCTCGAGGATCTCCACCCAGTTGCTCTCTTGGACCCGGGCCCAGGCTCGATCCACGGTGGCGGGCTCCGCAGCGACGACGTAGACCCCTTGCGGGCCCAGGGCGCCCCAGGCACCGGGTGTGCCGCGGGAGCCGAACATGACCCCGCCGCCGTCGGGCCAGCGAGCCTCGGCGTGCTCCGTAGTCCCGTTCTCGTCCTGGTACCGGGCGGTGACGGTGAACCCGAGGGTCCGGGTGAGGAGGCCGATGCCGGCGTCGACGTCGGTGAAGCTGAGGCTGGGCCACACGCTCGGAGCGGGTGAGCCGGCGGTGGGGTGGTTGCTGTTCTCGTTCATGCTCCCGAGTCTGCCGCGGAGGACGGGGAATCGTCTTGGACGAATGGGAGTTCCTCGCGCATCCACGTCGTGGGACTGCATCCGGCGAGTGCGCGCCACTCCCGGTCCAGGTGGGACTGGTCGGCGTATCCGGTGAGTGCGGCCGTCCGCGCCAGTGAGGGTCCGGTGGGGTCGGTGAGCAGGGCGCGGGCGGCCTCGAATCGGGCCACCCGGGAGAGCTGCTTCGGAGTGAGCCCGGTGGCCCACCGGAACCGTTCCGCCAGGTGCCGCCGGCTCCAGCCCACCTGCGCTGCGATTGCCGACACCGGCAGCCGTCCCTGCCCGGTCATCACCAGCCGCCACGTCTCGAGCACCTCGGACGGCACCGGCGCAACGGAATCCTCGAGGTGGGTCGCCAGGGCTCGGTCGAGAACGGCGAAGCGTTCGTCCCACGTGCGGGCCTCGTGGAGCCGGTCGACCACGTCTACCGCCGCCGATCCCAGCACCTCGGCCAGCTCCACCGGACGATCGTGCAGCTCGCCGGCGGGCACGCCCAGCAGCGCCCGTGACCCCAGCGGGGTCAGGGCGTACTGCACTCCGTCCATCGGGGCGCGCGCGTCGATCAGCGCCGGACGCGTGTGCAGCCCGCACACCACCGCCTGCGAGCTGATCTCCGTGCTCAACCCCGTGGTCCGAAGCCGACCGCCCAGCTCGATCACCAAGGTCATCGAGGACGAGGGCAGACCCCGGTGCAAGCCCGAGGGGTAGGCCGGCACTCGGTAGCCACAGGCTGCGGTGACGAAAGCAGCCAGCGGTGGTGGAGGCAGGTGCTGGACGAACTCCATGGAGCCAGCATGCGCCCCGACACCAAGCCGGGTCACTCTTCCCCCAGCGTGCAGGGCCGAGACGAACTCTTGTGCCTGCACGTCGGCGGCCTGCGGATATCTCTGGTCGCCGACCATCACTGGCCGCGCTGCCCCATGTCGTACTACGGAACGACTCACCATTCTTGGGGTTCGGGCGATATGGGTCAGGGAACACTGCACCCGGCCCGGGATCTGCCTCCTCCTACTGGCCTCGGATCGACGGACACAGGGCCGGCCCAAGCGGTGGTCGCTTCACAGCATGCCGAGCGGATCGCGGTAGATGAGGGTGGCCTACGGCGCATTGCGGGAGACGTCGCGGTCGTCGACCACTCCCAGCTCGACAGGCCGGCGTCCGAGGAAGGCAACCAGGCGGTCGCTCATCAGAGCCGTTGTAGGGGCATTGACGCGTGCCGCGAAGTTGGTGCCACGTGCATCGTCGCTGATCAGTGCTGTAGCGAGCTCCAGCACCTCGCCGGCCAGCTGCTTCGGGATCTTGTGACCGTGGTCTGAAGCCATGCCGATGTCCCAGCCATGCATGGTGAACTCGATCGTCCCTGCCTGCATCGCGGCTTCTGCCCGTTCCGTGTCAGGCGCGGTCGACAACGCCGCCTCCAACTGAGCAACGATGTGGTGGAACTTCGCCACCGGGTCGGCCGCATCAGTTCTCGGCGAGTCCGGCATCTGCATCTCGCCGGACTCCACCAAGCTGACGAGTGCGGCCGCCACGTCGGCAAGGTGGAGCACGACTGTGCCTGTGTCCCAGCCATCGCACGGCGTGGAAAAGCCCAGGGCGTCATTGCTCAAGCCTGACGTCACATCGCGGACGTAGTCCGTTGCTGCTCGGAACAGTTCACTGCTCATGCGTGCCCGGCCTCTGACATCTCCCAAGGGGCGGTCGGCAGCACGTCCCCGGTCTCGAGCATGGACTTGAGGTTTGCCAGCACCGCGGGCCAACCACGGGATATGCCTTCCAGCATGGCGGTATTGGGCAGGTTCTCATGGGTCACCGTGAGCCGAACGATGTCGTCGTGGGGCTCGACGAGGAAGGTGACGACCGATGCCCCGTGGGGGCGTTCTTCGACGGAGTCCTCGAAGGTGATCACTAGGCGGGTCGGTGGGTGGGCCTCGAGCACGGTTCCGGTGACGTCGACGGCGCCGGAGCCATCGACCCGCCGGTGCTCCCACGGTGAGCCGGTTTGCCAGTCGGAGACGTTGGAGTGTCCCCAGTAGCGTGCGGTCAGATCCGCGTCAGTAAGGGCAGTCCACACCTGTTCGGCATTGGCGCGGATGTAGGTGACGTAGACGTAGGTGGGCATGGGTGTGGTGGGTTCGGTCATGGCGTTCTCCTCTGCTCGTCGCTTGATGGTGCTCAGTTGTGCCAGTCGGGGAGCGTCGTACGCCCCGATCCAGCGCTCACCGATCTCGTGGATTGGTGCGGGGTTGAGGTAATGCAGACGCTGCCGCCCGTGCCGTACGACGGTGACCAGGTTGGCGCCCGCGAGGAGGTCGAGATGCTGTGTTGCTGACTGGCGGGTCATGTCGAGGCTGTGGCACAGCTCGGTCAGCGTCTGGCCGTTCCGCTCCCGGAGTCGATCGAGTAGCAGACGCCTGGTCGGATCGGCCAGGGCCTTGAATGCTGCGTCCAGCCCGCTTTCAGGCTTGCTCATGCGACTATTATGCAGGTGATTGCCTGCATAATCAAGTAGCACCCTGGCGCGTGCTCATCGGCATAAGCGTCAAGTCACTGATGACGCGTAATGCACTGGGGTGTACCCAGTGCCACAGGTCGTCCCGGTCTGTCCGCGCCAGAGACAAGAGGGCACCGGAAAACTCCTGGATGCTCCACGGACGGCGCGTGTTCCGGACGGTTCCACCCCCTTCGCTTTACATATGGCCCGGTTAGCGGCGGACTGTGCTGCGGCAGATGTTCCCCCTGCTGATGCAGCGGTCCTCTGCAGTCCGTATGAGTCCGGGGCGGGATTCGTCGTTGAGTGGTGCCGATAGGCCTGGAGCATCGTCTTGGCGAACTCCGTCTTCCGGGCGGCGTGGACGGGTCTGGCCTTGACGGCACAGCGATGGGATTTCAAGGTGGCGTTGCGACGTCCGTTGAGCCGCGCACCTGGGGGATGCCATGCACAGCTATCCGTCCGAGCACCACCCCGATGATTCCACCGACTCGCCAGGGGAGACTCCTGAATGGTTGGCGGAAGCGGTGGCGACCATGATGGACACCGGACGCATCCCGGGTCTGTCCCTTGTCGTGGTCGACTCGAAACGGTCGTTGTACGCCGGTGGGTTCGGAACAGCCGATCCGGCCACTGGGGCACCGGCGGCTCCGACGACGGCGTACCTGTGGTTCTCCATGACCAAGATCGTCACCGCCACTGCCGCCATGACCCTGGTCGAGAACGGTCGCCTTCAGCTGGACGCCCCGGCGGCCGACTACGTGGACTACCTGCGCGCCCCGAGTGCCTCTCAGCCCACGGTGGGGCAGTTGCTCACCCACACCGCGGGCTTGTCCAATCCACTGCCGCTGCGATGGGTCCACCCGGCCGAGCAGGAGCCGCCGGCGGTCGAGGACCTGCTGCGGTCGGTGATGAGCCGACCACGCGCCTACCGGCACGCCCCGGGGCAAATGGCCCGTTACACCAACATCGGCTATCTGGCGCTGGGCCAGAGCATTGAAGCAGTGAGCGGTATGCCGGTGACGTCCTATCTGCAGCAAGCGGTGCTGGATCCGGCGGGTATGACCGGCACCGGGTTCGCCTACCGCCCAGGCACTCCAGCCGCAACCGGCTACGTACGTGCCCCGCGCGCCGCCGATCCACTGCTGCGCCGCCTGCTCCCACCCGGGGTGGCCGGGACCCGTCACAGCGCTTACCTGGGCCTGCGGCCCTTCTACGTCGACGGAGCCGCCTACGGCGGTCTGGTCGGCGACGTGGCGGATGCCGGACGTTTTCTACGACTGCACCTCGGTGATGGTCGGATCCAGGGGCGCCGCATCCTGTCCGCCGAAACGGCCCGATCCATGCGCGTGATCGAGCACCCGGGCAAGCCCTTCGACCACGGCATCGGCTGGTTCCGCCGCCCCACCCAGAAGGCTGGAGACTGGGTCGAGCACTTGGGAGCCGGAGCCGGATTCTGGAACGTCATGCGCCTCTACCCAGAACAGGGCCTGGGCATCGTGGTCATGACCAACAGCACCACAACCTACGACTTCGAGCCCCTCTTCGCTCTCCTCACGACCGCATCCTGGCCGTGAGCCCTTCCGCCATTGGGCGGTGGTGACGATGATGGCGACTTCGCGGTGCAGGACCTCTGCAGTCACGTAGGCGATTTCCTCCGCGGCTACCGCGGTGCCGTCTGCTGCCGAACGGTCGAAGATGTAGGTCGCGTCGAGGGGGAACAGCACCTGGTGGTCCAGATTGCCTCCGGCTCGGGCGGTGCTCTCGCAACACCTGAAACAGACGGTGCAAGGTCGTTCTACGTTGTGGGCCGGTGCTGACGAGATTCCTGGTGTGCGGTTGTCATCAGTGCACGACGGCCTCGAAAACGCGTTGTACCGGTGGCGGTGTAGGCGATGATCACGTACAGGGCCACTGCCCAGTCATAGGTCAGGCACGAGACGGCGTAGGCCTCCGGAGCGAAGGCGTGTCCGGGGCCCCACAGGTGCAGGGGGATGTCCCAGAGTGGGTGGAGGGCCCAGCCGGCGGCGAGCCAGTAGGGGAACCGGCGCAGGCCGAGCACGGCGAAGGTGGCCAGGACCCCGGTCTGGACCAGTTCGAGTACCACCCAATGGGGGCCGGCTCCGGCGGTGATGGCGAAGCCGACATAGAAGCCACCGGTGGCCACGAGAACGACGGCCAGCAGCGCTCGGCCGGCGATGTCCCGTACGTAGCGGGAGAGCAGATACGCCACAAAAGCCAGGATGGCGCCGTTGACGGCTCCGCCCAGCAGGTAGCTGGCCGACGGCACTGAGATCTCCATGATCGGATCCTTCCTATGCGGTGATGCCCCTGCTGCCGGGGGTCCGGCCGGTGTCTCAGGGGACTGGCATCAAGATAGGAAGGTCTCGTTGGGACTCACACCGGTGAAATCACCGGGGTCAGGAAGCGCTGGGAATGAGTGGGCTGGCGTCGAGGGGGTGGCATATGAGCTCGGAGCGGCTGGAGACGCCGAGCTTGGCGTAGACGTTGCGCAGGTGGAAATCGATGGTGCGGGGGCTGAGGAACAGATGGGCGGCAGCCTCCCGGTTGGTCATTCCCTGCTGAATCAGGGCAGCGACCTGGAGTTCCTGTGGGGTGAGGGAGACGGTCGTGGAGGAACTCCTGCGGCGGGCCGTGCGCCCTGAAGCCCGTAGTTCTTGTGTGGCGCGTTGCTCCCAGCGGATGGCCCCGAGATCGGTGAAGGTTTCCAGGGCCGCCTGCAGTGGGGCGCGGGCATCGACCCTGCGGCGTATCCGCCGCAGGTACTCGCCGTAGGCCAGCTGGGTACGGGCGCGATCGAACACACGTGAAGAGTTCTGATGGCAGTCCAAGGCTGCGCGGTAGTACGTTTCGGTTTCAGGCCCGTCGGTGAGCAGAGCTTGACCGTGAAGTGCCGCGGCAGAAGGCCAAGCAGTGCCGGTCGCCTCGGCGAATCTCTTCACGTCGTCGACCCAGGCGCGGGCCTGGTCGGGGTGCCCAGCGCGCACGGCGGTCTCAACGCGATCGATGGCGGCCTGGCGGCACACCATCGGCAGCCTCATCTGGGCCAGGTGGTGCTGCGTGGATGCCGGGTCCTCGCCGGTGACGGCTTTGGCCCAGTGGAGCAGGTCATGCACGATTCCGGTGACAATACCCGTCGGATGGCGCCGGACGATCTGCTCGGTTGCAGCCAGATGCTGGAGGTATGTCTCCTGACCTTGGAGGGCGTCCAGCAGGGCGAGCAGAGCATGGGGAAACGCCATGAGGCCGGGTTGGCCGATGCCCTGAGCCAGTTGCAGGGCTTCGGTGGCCCCTGCACGGGCGGTGGCCCAGTCGCCGACGGCGATGTCGGTGAGGTTTCGCCGGGTGAGGGCATAGAGCACCATCACCAAGGCGCCGGTGGAGCGGGCTCTGGAAAGCAACAGATCGTGGTAATGGCGGGCCGCGTGGTCATCACCCAGGTGCAGGGCGGCGATGCCGAGGTTGGGCAACAGGTCCTGATCGATGCCCTCCAACGTGACTTTGTCAGCGAAGGCTGCGCGCAGGGCTGGTACGCCCTGGTTGATGTCGCCGCGGGCAATGTGGTCCAGGCCCACGAGCAGGTGCCAAAAGCAGTGCACACGGGCGGGAGCCGTGGTGGCAGGCTCTGGGATGAGTGTGGTGGGGCGGATGTCGATCCCGGAGTCTCCCCCGAAGGTGGCCACGGCGGCGGCAAACATCCCCATCTCCAGGGCCCGGGCGGGATCGGCCCCGGCAACCTCCTGGGCTCCCTGCAGGATCATGTGATGTCCCAGTTGCAGTGAACCTGTGTTCCACTCGATCCGAGCCCGGCGGCGCACGGCATCGGCGCGTAGACCCGGGTCCTGGGTGACGGCAGCCACCGTTTCGTTCAGTGTTCTGGCACGGGTGATCTGCCCGGCCAGATAGGCGCTCTGCGCGGCCTCGTAGAGCAGCTCGGCGCGCCGTTCGGCCGCTGTGGTCAGCTCCGCGGCCCGTTCCCAGGCCGCACTGGCGGCTTCGTGCCCGCCCCGGGAGCGGGATCGGTGGGCCACCTCATCCAACTGGGCGGCCACGGCAGGGTCGGGCCCCTGCGCAGCGGCGGCCAGGTGCCACACGCGCCGCTCGGTGGCGTCCTCGCCCGTCAGGACCTCAGCGAGGGCTTGGTGCACGCGGCGGCGGCGGTAGTCGGTGGCGGCCCCGTAAACGGCGGAACGGACCAGGGGGTGCCGCAGCTCCAGATGCCCTCCCGCGATGCGCAGCAACCCTGAGGCCTCGGCGACGTCCAAGGACTCGTCGCCGGCACCCAGGGTGTGTGCTGCCCGGCATACGGTCGTCAGCCGGCCGGTGTCGTCTGCTGCGGCGACCAGCAGAAAGGTCTGGGCGGCCTCGGACAGGCGCCGACACCGGTCCAGGAAGGCCCGTTCTACCCCGGTGGTCAACGGCAAGGGACGGGGTAGCCGGGACGTGCCGGCCAGCTGCTCCGGGGTCAAGGACCGGGCCAGTTCCACCAGAGCCAGCGGATTGCCGCCCGTGCTCGCTGTGAGTTCTCGGACCACGTCGGCGGGCACGGCAGTCCCCGACTGCCGCTCGAGCAGCTCAGCAGCGGCCATGGTGTCGAGCCCGGTGAGATTCAGCTCGGGAAGATCCCCGCTGTCGAAGCGGCGCTCGTCCCCGTCCCGGGCGCCGAACAGCAGCGCGACGCGTTCAGCGTCCAGCCGGCGGGCCACGAACAGCAGAGCGGCCGCCGACACGTCGTCCAGCCACTGGGCGTCGTCGACCACGGCCAGCACAGGGCAGTGCTCGGCGGCCTCGGCCAGCAGGCTCAGCACGGCCAGAAAGACCAGGAACCGATCCACGCCCTCTGCGGTGATCTCCCCGAACGCCGCCCGCAGAGCGTGGGCCTGCGGAGCCGGCAACTGTCCGATGTGCGCAAGCAGCGGGCGCAGCAGACGGTGCAGGGCCGCGAACGCCAATGGCGATTCGGATTCCACCCCCCGGGTGCGCAGCACCTGCACCGCCTGCGTGCCAGCGGCGGCGTCCTCGAGCAACACGGACTTGCCGACCCCCGGCAGGCCACGCACGACCAGGGCTCCACCACGCGAGGCCTGGGCCTGTTCGATCAGCGCTGTGATAGCAGCGCGTTCCTGCTGTCGTCCCTGGATCACGGCGGCAGTCTACTGACGCGCCGGGTGGCAAACCCGGTGATTTCACCGGTCCGAGGCACTGTGACGGGCGCACATGCTCAATCCACCGGTCATCGGTGGCCGAGCTGCTTTCGAACCATCTTGAGGAGGAACCATGCACGCTCCCGTCCCGTCCCGTTCCGCCGCGGAGCACACGGTCCGCGCCACCTATCAGGTCGTTGGCATGTCCTGCGGGCACTGCCGCGCCGCCGTCATCGAGGAGGTCGGCGCTCTGACCGGCGTGGGTGCGGTCGACGTCGAGCTGTCCACCGGGCACGTAACGGTGCTCAGCAACCGCCCCCTCACCCGCAGCGCCGTCGCCGCTGCCCTCGAAGAGGCCGGATGCACCCTCCTGTGACCCCGTCCCGCTGACCGCAACACCGCATCCACGTTCCGGAGGAAACGCCATGAGCACCACCCACACCGCCACTGTCCCGTCCACCGCCCGATACCGGCCTGCCCGGGCTTTCGCCCGCCACTACCTGGAGATGGTGGTCGCCATGTTCGTGGGCATGATCGCCCTCGCCCCGGTCTGGTCCTGGGTCGCTGAGTGGATCGGCGCCATCGAGCTGTTTGCCCGCCCGGACCTGGCCGCCCTGGTGATGGCCACCGACATGACCATTGCCATGTCGGCCTGGATGCGATTCCGCGGCCACGGGTGGGCCCCGATCGCCGAGATGGCCGCAGCGATGTACCTGCCCTTCATCATCCTGTTCGTGCCCCTGTGGGCCGGGCTGATCTCCGAGGCCGCCCTGATGGTCGCCGGGCACCTGCTGATGCTGGTGGCCATGGCCGGGGCCATGCGGCTGCGCCCGCAGGAGTACACCCACGCCCACCACGCCGCGCAGCAGGTCTGAGAAGGCCTGCCCAGCTGAAGGAGTGATCATGAGCACCCAGACCCTGACCGAATGCACCCTCGAGGTCGGCGGCATGACGTGTGCCTCCTGCGTGCGGCGGGTGGAGAAGGCCCTGACCAAGCTCGAAGGGGTCAGTGCTGCGCACGTGAACCTGGCCGCCGAAACGGCCACGGTCGCCTTCGACCCCGACACGGTCCAGCTGGAGGACCTCACCACCGCACTGGAGGCGGCCGGCTACACCGGTCGGCCACGAGGAACCGGCCGGACACAGGGGACGAGTCCGACACCGGCACCACCCACCGCCGTGCCACCGACCGCCACGGACGACCGCGAGACCAAGCAGGACGCCGAACTGACCGCCCTGCGGCGCAAGTGGCAGGTGGCCCTCACGACCGGCCTGGGTCTGATGGTGCTGATGTACGTGCCGCTGCCCATCGACGCCATGGACTGGCTGATGCCAGGACTGCTGGTGGTCGCCACGGTCGTGCAGTTCTGGGCCGGGCGCGGGATCTACGCCGCCGCCTGGGCTGCGGCCCGCCACGGCACCACCACCATGAACACCCTGGTCGCCCTGGGCACCGGGGTCGCCTACGGCTACAGCGCCTTCGTCACCCTCTGGCCCGGTGCCGCGGAGTCCTGGGGTCTGCCCCTGCACGTGTACTACGAGACTTCCTTGGTCATCCTGGCCTTGGTGCTGATGGGACGGTGGCTGGAGGCGAGGGCGAAGAAGCGCACCGCCGCCGCGATCCGGGCGCTGACCGACCTGGCACCGCCCACCGCCCGAGTGATCCGCGACGGCGGTGAGCTCGATGTGCCGGTGGAGTACGTCGTGGTCGGCGATCTGGTGCGGGTGCGCCACGGGGAGAAGATCCCGGTCGACGGCACCGTCGTCGAGGGGGCCTCGAGCGTGGACGAGAGCATGCTCACCGGGGAGAGCGTCCCGGTGGACAAGGCGGTCGGGGACACCGTCATCGGCGCCACCACCAACCGCACCGGCTCCCTCGTGGTGTCGGTCACCGCCGTGGGCGCGGACACCACCCTGGCCCAGATCGTCCGTCTCGTCGAGGACGCCCAGGGCTCACAGGTCCCGATGCAACGGCTCGCCGACGCGGTTTCGGCCTGGTTCGTCCCCGCCGTCCTGCTCCTCGCCGCGGCCACCTTCACCGCCTGGGCCCTCTTCGGTCCCGACGAGAACCGCATGACCCTGGCCATCACCACCGCCATCGCGGTGCTGATCATCGCCTGCCCCTGCGCCCTGGGTCTGGCCACCCCGACCGCTGTCATGGTCGGCACCGGGAAGGCCGCCGAACTGGGCATCCTCATCGGCAACGGTGAAGCCCTCGAGCAGGCCCGCCGGGTCAGTGCGATCGTGCTCGACAAGACCGGCACCATCACCACCGGGCGCCCAGCCCTCACCGACATCACCCCGGCAGGGGAATGGGCACCGGATCACATCCTGGCCCTGGTAGCGGCCGCCGAACGGGGCAGCGAACACCCCCTCGGGGAAGCCCTCGTCGCCGCCGCTCGGGACCGCAGGCTGGAACTGCCGCCCGTGCAGCACTTCGAAGCTCTGCCCGGCCACGGCCTCCGAACCGTGGTGGCCGGGCACACGGTGCTGATCGGCAACCCGGCCCTGATGGCCGCCCACGGGGTGGATATCTCGAGCCTGGCCACTGCGGCCACCACAGCGGCCCGGACGGGATCGACCCCGGTGTTCGCGGCGGTGGACGGACAGGCCGCAGCGCTGTTGGGTGTGGCCGACACCGTGCGGCCCGAGGCCGTCGAAGCCGTCGCCCAGCTGAAGGCCCTCGGGCTTCAGGTATGGATGGTCACCGGTGACAACGCCGACACCGCCACCGCCGTGGCCGCGGCCGTGGGCATCGACCACGTGCTGGCCGAGGTGCTGCCCGCCCAGAAGGCCGAGCAGATCGCGGCCCTGCAGGCCCAGGGGCACATCGTGGCCATGGCCGGTGACGGCATCAACGACGCACCGGCTCTGGCCCAGTCCGACCTGGGCATCGCCATCGGCACCGGCACCGACGTGGCCATCGCCGCCTCCGACATCACCTTGATCGGCGGTGACCTGAACGGCATCGTCTCGGCCGTCGCCCTGTCACGGCGCACCGTCGCGACGATCAAGCAAGGCTTGTTCTGGGCTTTCGCCTACAACGCCCTGCTCATCCCGGTGGCCGCCGGTGCCCTGTACCCGGCCACGGGGCTGCTGCTGGACCCGATCCTGGCCTCGGCAGCCATGGCCATGAGCTCGGTCAGTGTCATCACCAACGCCCTGCGCCTGCGCGGATTCACCCGCCCGGCCGGAGTGCAGGAGATCCTGCACCCGCCGCTGCGCACTCGGGTGGGCCACTACGCCTACCTGGCCGGCGTCGCCGGGCTCGCCCTGGTCATCGGGGCCGCCCTCACTGCGTTGAGCTACAGCCATCCCGCCCAGCGGGGCATGAACGGGGTGCTGGCCTGGGCACAGTCCACCGGCATGCCCATGCGCCCGGCCATGAGCACCATGATGACCACCGAGACCGCCCCAATCCCCGCCGTCGAAGCGCGGATCGACGTCCGCCTCGACATCCCCGGCGACGTCCGCCCCGGGCAACCTGCCCGGGTGCTGGTCAGCCTCACCGACGCCGCCACCGGGACACCGGTGGAGGACCTGGGGCGGAGCCACGAGGTCTGGATGCACCTGATCGTCACCCGGACGGATCTGGGGAGCTTCGCCCACCTGCACCCCGAGCCCACCGGGGAACCAGGGCAGCTGGCGGTGGATGTGACCTTCCCGACGGCCGGCACCTACCGAATGGACACCGAGTTCCGCCGCCAGGGGCAGATGACCGACGTCCATGACACTCAGCAGGTCGTCGTCGACGGCACCGCCCCGGCCCCGGTGGACCTCACTCCGAGCCCACGGGCCCGGACGGTCGACGGTGTGCGCATCACCCTGACCGGCGACGCCCGGGTGGGGGAGACCGGCGACCTGACCTTCGCCTTCGCCGACGCGGCCACCGGGCAACCCGTCGAAGACCTGCAGCCCTATCTCGCCGCCGCCGGTCACGTCGTCGTCATGGACGCCGCCGGTCACAGTTTCGCCCACGAGCACGCTGAGGTCGAGGACGAGAACGGTAACCCCGTCTTCGCCCTGCCGGGTCAGCAGTACGGACCCACCTTGGATGTGCACACCCACTTCGAGGAGCCAGGCCTTCACCAGCTGTGGGGGCAGTTCCGCCTCGCCGACGGCCGGGTGCTCACCGTGCCCTTCACCGTCGACGCCGACTGACAGTCCTCCGACCGGGCGCCGCCCGGGACACCGCTCGAAATCGCTCCGCAGGCGAGTCGTGCCCGACGGCTCCTGCTCTGGAACGACGTGGACGCTCCCCGCTCGGACACCCGGCGACACGTCATCGCATCCCGGCAATTCCACCGGCGCGAGCCGCCGACCCGGCATCGGAACCTGGATGCCAGGCAACAGCACCAACTGTCTCTCCGAGCCGCTGCCGCACACCGCACCGACACTGCGGCGCCCACCTCGATCCGACGGCACAGACAACGACACACATCGCACCCGCTGAAAGGACACCCCGATGATCCAGGCACACCACCTGACCAAACGCTACGGCGCCAAGACCGCCGTGGACGACCTCTGCTTCACCGTCCAGCCCGGCCGGGTCACCGGTTTCCTGGGCCCCAACGGAGCCGGCAAGTCCACCACCATGCGCATGATCCTGGGACTGGACCGCCCCAGCACCGGGTCCGTCACGGTCAACGGCAAGCCCTACGCACAGCACCGGGCACCGGTCCACCAGGTCGGGGCCCTGCTCGACGCCAAGGGCGTGCACCCCAGCCGCAGCGCCTATGACCACCTGCGCGCCATGGCCGCCACCCACGGCATCCCCAGGACAAGAGTGCGGGAGGTCATCGACCTCACCGGGCTCAGCGCCGTAGCCGGCAAACGGGTCGGTGGCTTCTCCCTGGGCATGGGCCAGCGCCTGGGCATCGCCGCGGCCCTGCTGGGTGATCCGCAGACGATCATCCTCGACGAACCGGTCAACGGCCTGGACCCCGAAGGCGTGCTGTGGGTGCGCACCCTCACCCGGCAACTGGCTGCCGAGGGGCGCACCGTGGTCCTGTCCTCGCACCTGATGTCCGAGATGGCCCAGACCGCCGACCACATCATCGTCATCGGACGAGGCCGGCTCATCGCCGACGCCCCGATGCGCGAGATCCTCGACGGCGGCACCCGCGCCCGCACCCGCGTGCGCACCGAGGAACCGGCTCGCCTGGCGGACCTGCTCACCAGCGCCGGCGGACACGTGATAACCGGTAGCAGCGACGCCCTCGAGGCGACAGGACTCACCACACGACAGATCGCCCGCATCGCCCTGGACCACCACGTGCTCGTCCACGAACTCGTCACCCTGCAGGCCTCCCTGGAGGACGCCTACATGGAACTGACCAAGGACGACGTCGAATACCACTCCCTGGAACTCGCCACCGAAGGACGATGACCACCATGACCACCAGTACGACCACCAGTATGACCACCACCCTCCACCACCGGGGATCCGCAGCGATCGCCTCCGGCCGCGTCACCTTCGGCCGGGTCCTGCACGCCGAGTGGATCAAGTTCCGGAGCCTGCGCTCCACTCTCTATCTGCTGTTGGCCACGGTGGCCACCATGGTCGGACTCGGCACCCTCAGCGCCTGGGGCCTGACCGCGGCCATGGACGACGGGCAACCCGTCACGGATGCGATGATCCACGCCCTGCCCAGCGGGGGCCTGGCCTTCGGGCAACTGCTCATCGGCGCCCTGGCCGTGCTGTTCATCTCCACCGAGTACGCCTCGGGAATGATCCAGGCCACCATGACCACCGTCCCGACCCGCACCGCGGTACTGGCGGCCAAGGCCCTGATCATCGCGGCCGTCTCGTACGCGGTGGGCACCGGCTCCGCGCTGCTCACCCACGCCGCCGTCCAGCCCCTCCTGCGCCCCGACGACCTGGACTTCGTCCTCACCACGACAGGGGTGGCCGGCAGCATCGCCCGCACCGGTCTCTACCTGGCCCTGGTCGCCCTGATGGCCCTGGCTCTGGGCGCTCTGCTGCGCAACAGCGCCGGGGGGATCGTCACCCTCAGTGCCCTGCTGCTGGTGCTGCCCACCGCCCTGAGCGTGATTTCCGGGGACTTGGTGGCCGAGATCGCCGAGTACCTGCCGTCCAACGCCGGCAACCAGCTCGTGGCCATTGAGATCGCCGACGACGCCCTCACCCAGCTCCAGGGAGGGCTGGTCATGGGTGTCTGGGCCCTCGTGCCCCTGATCGCCGCAACCGTGCTCCTGAAGCGACGAGACGTCTGACCGAGCACGGCACCCCTCCCTGATGTGATGGCCGTGGTGGTCGACACCACGGCCACCACACTCATGCCGGAGCAGAAGGGCTCCACACGTCATGGACACCCCCCCATTGAAAGGAACCCCCGTGCCACGACCCGCCACTGCCGCCGATCTGCCCCGGCTGGCCGATGTCCTCGCCGACGCCTTCAACGACTATGCCTGGACGAACTGGACCATCCCGACCCAGGACCGACACGAGCGGATCCGCGCACTGCAACTGCTCTACCTCAAGCACGCGGGATTGCCGTACGGCATGGTGTGGACAGTGCCCGATCACACCGCGGTCGCCGCTTTCCTGCCCTCTCCGATCCCGGACCTGCCATCGGCGGTGCTGGAACAAGTCACGCATGCCCACGGGGACCGTCTGGCGGCCCTGCTGGAAGCGGAGGAATTGGTGGCGGCCCGCAGACCCGTCCACGACTGGGTACTGGCCACGGTGGGCGTGGCTCCTACGGCCCAGGGCCACGGACTGGGCAGAACTGTGGTCAGCGCTGGGGTGGAGGCCATCGACGGCCACGGTGGAACCTGCCTGCTGGAGACCTCCGATCCCCGGAACCTGCCGTTCTACCGACGCCTCGGCTTCACCACCGATGCTCTCGTGAGCACTCCGGGCCCTCCGGTGTGGATCATGACCCGCACCAGCTGACCGGTGTCCATCCAGCCCGCCGCTGCATCAAACAAGGGAGACACGTGCGCGAAGTTCCAATCGGCTGCGATCAAGCCCCGGAGACTGCGCGCCAGGCAAGACCAAAGGGATGGATGCAACCGTGAAACCATCATGGGCCATGTTCTACAACGGCCTCGTTGCAGTCGGGGTGCCACCTGGGTCCGTGATGTCCGCGCCTGGTGGCTTCTGTCCGGGTACGTCTTACTTCTCGGCGCTGAGGATGATGTGGCGTCGACCTCGACTAGCGTGGGCGGTCCCTGACACCGCCGGCGCGAGGAGGAGCACGATGTCGACCCAGCTGACCGTCGTCACCGGGGGCGGCCGCGGCATCGGGGCCGCGATCAGCCGCCGCCTCGCCGCGGCCGGCCATGACCTGGTCATCACCTACCGGCGGGACCAGGACGCCGCCGAGAACGTCGCCGACCAGGTGCGCCGCAGCGGCCGCCGCGCCCTGGTTGCGGCGGTGGAAATGACCGATCCGGGCTCGATCGCCGAGCTCTTCGACCGGGTCTCCGCCTTCGGGGCCCTGACCGGGTTGGTCAACAACGCCGGGGCCGCCACGGCGGTGGGCCCGCTGGAGACCAACGACCTCGAGGACATCCGCCGAGACCTGGAGGTCAACCTCTTCGGGGTCATCGCCTGCACCCAGCACGCCATCGGCCCGCTCCGGCGCGCCGGCGGCGGCGCGATCGTGAACATCTCCTCGGTCGCCGCGTCTCTGGGCGGGCCCGGTACCTACGTGCACTACGCGGCGGCCAAGGCCGGGGTGGAGGCCTTCACCGTGGGATTGGCCAAGGAACTGGCCGCGGTGAACATCCGGGTCAACGCGGTGGCCCCGGGCACGGTGTGGACGGATTTCCACCGTG
This sequence comes from Kocuria aegyptia, assembly GCF_039530085.1. NCBI lineage: Bacteria > Bacillati > Actinomycetota > Actinomycetes > Micrococcales > Micrococcaceae > Kocuria > Kocuria aegyptia. The sequence goes on along the minus strand of NZ_BAAAOA010000015.1, from coordinate 56,600 downwards.
ACCCGGACCGGCCGGCCAAGGTCGCCGCGACGATCCCGATGGGCCGTGCCGGGCGGCCCGAGGAGATCGCCGGGGCGGTGGCCTGGTTGCTCTCCGAGGACGCCTCCTACGCCACCGGGACGACCCTGCGGATCACCGGAGGACTCTGACGCGCCCCCGGGCGGCGCATCAGCATGTCCAGGACCTGATCGTAGACACCGCGGGCGAAACCAATCCCACTTGTCGCCGGCACACACGAGCAGTGCACCCACCGGGTTCACATATGGCCCAGCTACCGGCCACCACGCTACGGGAGCTCCCGACGACCATCTGAGTCCGTCTTTCCTCTGCACATCATGATGCGTCCAGCGTGCACCGGATTCTGTTGAGCGGTGCTGGTGGACACCTCGCGGTCACGGAGCGTGGAGGCGCGCTGGTCTGGGCAGACGTCTTTGTCCTGCGAGGGGTTCCAGCGAACGCCGGTGAGTTCACCGGCCTCCCGGGCTGGGTGTTTCCTCGGCGAGGGCCTTCAGGTTCAGTAGTTGTCGTCTGGCCATCACGAGGTCACCGACGGACAGTGCTGGCGCGACCAGTGGGCTGACCTCCGCGATGACTTTCAGGAGCAGCCGCGTGGTCTCGTGCTCTCCGGGCACCAGCAGGTAGGACATGTACGCCCCGAGGATCTTTCCGGTGAGATGACGTTCGCGTTCGACGGCGACGATACGACCCATCTCGCGGCGCCCGGCGGTGGTGTACGCGTCGCCGACTCTTGGCTCAGGCAGGTGGAGGAGTCTGCGCGGGGACCGGCGCCCGAGGTTGTCGATCCAGTCGTACGAGTACGGCGCGACCCTGATCTGTGTCAGCCATGGCCAGAGTGCTTCTGGCTCCGCCTGGACGGTGACGCCGCGCCATGCCTCGAGTGTGGGTGCGGGAAGGAACGCGTCGCACGGGTAGCGCAGCGCGGTCTCACTGTCGGTCACTCCCCAGCGGGACCCGATCATGACTCCTCCGCTGTTCCGGGGGTGGCCGCCCCCACCCCTTCGAAGCGCTCCGCCGGCGGAGCACCCGAGGTCCGGTGTCCGAGCCGCCCGCGTGTGGCAAAGACGACGAGCAGACCGAGCAGAAACATCGCCACGAGGTGCGCCATGGTCACGTTCGTATCGGTTGGGTACAGGTTGCGCAGGTAGCCGGCGTTGAACCCGTCGCCGCCGGTCGTGGCGTTGCCGGCGGCGTGGAGGAGCCCGACCAGGAAGAGGCTTCCGGTGCGGTTGTAGGACCACCCGAGCGCGAACCGGAACGGCACCGCGAGGGCTGCCAGCAGGACCAGCATCACCGCCCCCGCCATCAGGGAATGGCCGGCGACCAGGGAGCTGTGCTGTAGTGCGAACAGCGGTGCCACGGTGAGCGCGGCCAGCAGTGCGCCTTGCCGGTCCTGGAGTCTGGCCTGGACGAAACCCATCCAGGCGACCTCCTCCCACCAGTTGATCAACACGAAAGTGATCAGCAACGGCAGGAGGAAGTGCGCGCCCAGCCCGGTCAGCAGGAACCCGGCGGACCGATCTGCCGGGGTGCCGCCGATCAGTACGCCAATGGTCAGGGTCAGCGCTGGCACCAGGATGAGGGCCGCCGCATACCACCCCGGGCCGACGCGCAGGGTCACCGTCCGTCGCCACAGGGCGCGCAGCCCATCGCGTCCGTCGGTGATCCAGGTGATGAGCAGGGCGGGCAGCAGCAGGCCGAGAAGGGTGCTGACCAGCACCGATCCCTGCAACCACCAACCCCGGTCCGCAAGCCCGGTCAGCACCACCGACCAGGGCAAGACCTGCCCCACGGTGTAGGCCCAGAGAAGGAACGACACCAGGGGGCGACGGCGGACGAACCGGACGACCGGCCCACCGTCCGGAGGGAGCGCTGTCGAGCTCTCGCGCCTGAATGCCGCGGACATGTCTGCTCCCGTCAGGAGAAGGAGTGCTGGAGACCCGCGCCGCGATGGGTCTCGCGCACGCCGACGACGTACGGGGTCGGCCACAGATCGAACGCCTTCGTGGTCGCTGTTCCGTCGACGACGAATGGCTGCTCGAACTGGTAGAGCAGCTCAACGCCGGTGCGGGCGAGTGGCACAACGGTGCCCAGCGCGCGCAGGCGCCAGCTGCGGACAGCGGTCACGGCGGTCCGCCGGCCCGCTTCGCGAGCGGCCAACGCGACCAGAGCGCGCCCAGTGGTCGGTTCCGGATGCGGCACGTGCCAGGTCGCGCAGTCCGAGGTGTCCTCCCGACCCACCGTGGCGATGGTGCGAGCGAAGTCCTCGATGAACGTCGGCGTGATCGGCAGGTCGGGTGAGCCGAACCAGAATGCGCGGCCCCCGGGGCCAGGGGCGTGGAACACGTTGCCGGCGATCATCGAGCGCACTCCGGGCCCGTACAGCTCCCCGGCCCGGACGAGGGACAGCCGGATGCGCCCCGCAGCCGCCGCGTGCTGCAGGCGCTCCGCCAGCCACGCGCGCAACACCCCCAGAGAGCTGAGCGGCCGGTAGGGCAGATCCGGGGTCATCGGCCCACCGACCCGCCCGTACATCCAGGTGTCATCGGCGAAGACCACCCGGGCGGCGGCCTCCTCCGCAGCGCTCACGACGGCGTCCGTGAGGGAGGGAAAGTCCTGCCGCCACCGGCCGATCAATGGCATCGCGCAGTGATAGATCACCGAGGCGCCGACCGTCGCCGCCACCAGCGCCGCCGGATCAGTGGCGTCGGCGGCGCCAAGCTCCGCTTCCGGGTGACCGATCGAGCGGCCGTCGCGCGTGAGTGCCCGCACCTCGCACCCGGCCGCGACGAGGTGGGCGACTACGCGTCGTCCGGTCGCTCCAGCCGCCCCGACCACCACGTGGAGTGGTTGTCCAGACATCGCTGTCTCCTTCTTCATGCTACACATGTAGCATTACATGTGTAGTGGGTACGTTACAGCCGTAGTGGGGAAAGTGGAAGGGATTACGAGAGCGATGCCTGTCAAGACGGACCGGCCACGACTGCTGGCCGACGCCGCGATCGGCGTGATTGCCGGCAGCGGGATGCGGGCGCTCACCCACCGGGCGGTGGACGCCGCCGCCGGGGTTCCGTACGGAACGACCTCCTACCACTTCCGGACCCGCCGCGACCTCTTGCGCGGCGTGCTCTCGCGGATCGCGGAGATCAACCACGAGCGGCTGTCCCGGGTGCCGGGTCCACCCACCGAGGCCGTTGACGTGCCGGCCACGCGGGCCGGCCGGCTCGCGGAAGCCGATCAGCTGGCCCAACGGATCGCGGTGTTCATCGATGATCAGCTCACCCAGCAGCGGGAACACACCCTGGCCCGGATGGCCTGCGAGATCGAGGTCGCCTCAGATTCGGACCTGCGCGAGATCCTGCACGCAGGAGACGTCTTCCGAAAGATGGCGATCGCTGCCCTCACCCGGCTCGGCGCCGGTGACCCGCCGCGACAGGCCGACGGCCTGGTCGCCCTGATCGACGGGCTGCAGTTCGACCGGCTCGTGGGGGTGGGCTCGCTGTCAGCAGCCGACCCCGGAACGCCGCAGTCCCAGGCCGAGATCGCCGCGGTGGTGGGCAGCTATCTGACCGGGTTGGTGTCCCCTGCGAGCGATGGTCGTTGAGCTCCTGACCGTCCGGTTTTCGTGGCGGCACGTCCTATCCAGCCCTTCCCCACTCGTGGTCTTCCCCACTCGTGGTACGTGACGGTGTTGGGCGGCTGCAAGTGGCATGCTGAACCCCATGAAGCACTGGGCTCGCGTGAGGCAATGGACCGCCGTGGGCGGTCCACCGGTGGTCGCCGCAGTGCTGGGGAACTCCTTCATCGGCAAGGAGGCCATGGGCTGGTTCCGTCAGCTGAAGGCTCCGCGGATGCAACTGCCCCTGCCCGCCTTCGGTGTCGTCGGAGCGATCTACTACCTCGAGATCGGCACCGTACTCTATCGCGCTCACCGCAACGACGACCGGCGCGTTCGGCGGCTCGCCCTCCTCGTGCTCGCGGGTAACGAGCTCTGGAATGCGTCGTTCTTCGGGCGGCGCGATCCACGCGCCGGGTTCCTCGGGATCATCGCGTTCTTGGCGCCGCTTCTGGCGCTGCAGAAGGCCGTGGCCACAGACCGGCCGTCTGTCCTCGCCCTGACCCCGTACACCCTATGGGTCATCGGCTACGACCTGCCCTGGACGTACAGCCTGTGGCGACTGAATCGTGTTACCCAGCACTGACCGGGCGGCCCGCTCATCAGCTGCGCCCGGCACGCGCCGACCGCGATGCGCAACCGCGCGACCGTGTTGCCCAGCGTGGACTCGGCCACCTGCGCCCCTCCTCTTTCTCGAGCAGCCGCTGTCAGAGCCTGCGGGCGGTGTGCCGCTGCTTGCGCGGCGCGCCCCGGTCCTGGGTCAGCACCGGCGCCGTACGCTCGGGAGCCTGGCGAACTGGAGGGACCGCATGTCGGTTCCGCGCGCACCTTGCACCGGTGCACCCGATGCTTGCTCGTCAACCCTCTGATCGACAGAGCTCGGTCTTGATGGTCACGCCGGGTGCGTTGGAACTGCTCCACGAGCCGATCTCCGGGGACTGCCGCACCGATAGGTGACAGGTGGAGTTTCGTGCCGCGAGGGTCACGGTCGAGGGAACTGCCGCGCCATCGGATGACATCTGATCTCGCTCCAGTATCCTTCCGCTTTGCATATGGCCGGTCAAAGACAGGTTTCCTCATCACCAGCGACATCGGCGCGCAACAGCGGTTTAGGGGTAGGGCTTCGAATCGGCCTCGAGTCATGGTCTGGGGATGAACCGGGGTCTGTCGCTCCAGCGGCGTACGAGGCTTTTCTATGGTTTTCGGGCCGGTGCAGAGGTGAGGATGTGCGTAGCGACCCGTGGATCGAAGACCGCCTCGGAACCTCCGTCTTCCGCTCCGGACAAGGCTCGGATATTATTTGGGCAGATGCCCAAGGCGATTGCCCAAATCGAGGTGCAGGCGGTGACTCCATTGACGTCGACCGAGCGCGGTGTCGAGGTCCGCCGGCGATTGCTTGCGGCCGCCGCGGAACTGATCCCCCTGGTGGGCTGGCGCGGGGTGAGCACCCGGGCCGTAGCCCAGAAGGCCGGCGTGGCCCCGGGGCTGGTGCACTACCACTTCGACTCGGTGCAGTCGCTTCTCCGGCAGGCCGTCGTCGAGGTGATGGGGGAAGTGCTGGCTGCGGTCCCGCCTGTGCTCTCAGGAGCAGGATCTGGGGAGGAGGCGCTGGGGCAACTGCTCGCGTCCTTCGACGACTTCGATGGCACGGACTCGACGTCTCTGCTGTTCCTCGAGGCGTACCTGGCGGCGACCCGGGACTCCCAGCTGCGGGCGGAGCTCAGCGGCCTGCTCGACGAGGTGCGCGCTGCCCTGACGGCATGGCTCGACGCGCAGGGCACACCGACGCCCGCCGCGACGGCCGCCGTGCTGGTAGCAGCGCTGGACGGTGTGATGCTGCACCGCGCTTTGCAGCCGGCGATGACCACGGGGGAGATCGGGCCCGTGCTGCGCCGGTTGCTGGGTGACCCCGGGAGCGGCACGCAGGAGAAGGAGCGGAGCGAGCGACGATGAGAGCACTGATCTGCGGAGCCGGTATCGCCGGTCTCGCGCTGGCGCATCGGTTGAGCGCCCACGGGTGGGCGGTCACCGTCGTGGAGCGCACGCCGCGTCCCCGGGAGCAGGGGTACATGATCGACTTCTTCGGCCTGGGCTACGACGCGGCCGAGGCAATGGGTCTGCTGCCGCGGCTGCGTGAGCTCGCCTATCCGATCGAGGAGGTGACCTACGTCGATGCGTCGGGACGGCCCCGCGCACGCATCGACTACGTGCGCGGGGCCCGGCTGGCCGGAGGGCGGCTGCTGACTCTGATGCGGCCCGATCTGGAACGGGTATTGCGTGAGCAGGTCGCACCGGTGGCCGAGCTGCGGTTCGGGTGCACGGTCGCGTCCCTGGAGCCCCGGCCGGACAGCGTCCGCGTGATCCTGACCGATAGCACTGTCATGGAGGTTGATCTGCTGGTCGGCGCGGATGGCATTCACTCCTCGGTCCGTCAGATGGTCTTCGGGGACGAAGCGCGGTTCTTGCGCTATCTGGGCATCCATACGGCGGCCTACGTCTTCGAGGACCCGGTGATCCGGCGGCGCATCGGCGACCGGTACGCCCTGACCGACACGGTCGACCGTGAGATGGGGTTCTACGGGTTGCGGGACGGACGAGTCGCCGCCTTCGCCGTTCACCGCGACCCGGCAGCGGTGATCCCGGCGGACACCCGCGCCGCGGTGCGAGACTCCTACTCCTCGCTCGGCTGGGTCGTACCCCGAGCGCTGGAGAGCTGTCCGCCTCCGAGCGAACTGTTCTACGACCTGGTCGCGCAGGTCGAGGTGCCACGGTGGCATCGCGGCCGCGTCGTCCTGCTCGGCGATGCCTGTCAGGCCGTCTCCCTGCTCGCCGGCCAGGGCGCCTCACTGGCGGTCGCCGGCGCCTATGTCCTCGGCGAGCAGCTGATGACCGAGAACTCAGTCGAGGACGCCTTGTCCCGCTACGAGTGGGCCTGGAGGCCGGTCGTCCAGGCGAAGCAGGAAGCCGGCCGCCGCAGCGCGCAGTGGTTCCTGCCCTCCTCACGGGCGCGGCTGTGGCTGCGTCGCGCCTCGCTGGCTCTGGCCGCCCTGCCCGGCTGGGACAAGATCATCGGCGCCAGCCTGGTGGGCAAGACACCTCAGTCCCTGACAGAGCTGGGCGCGAGCGAGGGGACTGGTGTACGGATGGGTGACATCTGATCCGGCTTGTCCCTTGGACGGGCGTGGCCGAGGTCCGAGGGGTGGCTGTGCAGTCTTCGGTTCGTCCACGTACACCGGATGCAGGGGCGGCTGGTCGTAGTGCTTCACATATGGTCCGGTCAGAGGCGGGTTGCGTTGCCATAGGGGTTCCTGTCCGGGCCTTACCTCCGCTCATAGCGCTTGAGCTGGGCTTGGTGGCGAGCCGCACCGAAGACCCACCGCCGCCATGCTGTAAGGCTGGTGGGCCGGCCTGGGGGCTGGCGATACTGGGCTCCATGAGCGATGAGACAGCGGGTCGAGCCATGCCAATGTGGTTCAGTGCCGCCGGGGTGGGGGAGACCTTCGTGCTGCTCCACCCCGGCGGCACGGATTCTCGAGCGTTGGGGCCGCTGGTGGAGGAACTGGCCGACCGGTATCGAACAATCACCCCCGAGCAGCGCGCCCACGGCCACACCCGGGACTGGGGCGGACCACTGTCCTATGCGGCGATGGCCCAGGACACGATCACCTTCCTCGAGCAGGAGACACCGGTGCCGGTGCATCTGCTGGGCTACAGCGACGGGGCTGTCATCGCCCTGCACGTGGCGATGAAGCGTCCTGATCTGATCCGCGATCTGGTCTTCGCCTCCGGGGTCTACCACCACAACGGCTGGGAGCCGGGAGTCCTCGAAGGTGCGGCGGAGGTCCCGGAGTTCATGGTCGATGCCTACGCGGAGGTTTCACCCGACGGGCGTGAGCACTACGGGCAGGTGGTGGAGAAGCTGCAGCAGATGCACGCGGTGGAGCCAGCCTTCGCGGACACTGATCTGGCGAGGCTGCAGGTGCCTGTGCTGGTGCTCGCCGGTGACGACGACGAGGTCCGCCTCGAGCATGTGGTGGCCATGTACCGGGCCTTGCCGCACGCGGAGCTGGCCGTGGTCCCGCACGCCTCTCACGGGGTGCTGGTCGAGAAGCCTGGCCTGTGCGCTCAGCTGATCACCGACTTCCACGCCGCCGACAAGCCGGCGACGTTCGCCCCGATACGACGTCGCAGAGGACACCGGTGATCACCAGCCGCACGCAGCACCAGCGACGCTCCGCACGCTGCCGGCCGGCACCAGTACGCGTTGCGACCAACGTTGCAACAGGGGTTCCCCGGATTCTTGCGGGCGGGGCCGGGACGAGTGGCCGCGTCTGCGCTGGTTGGCAACCGATGCGTCCCCTGCTGCCCTGGTTCTCCGCCGCGGGAGCCGTTCCATGACGGTGGACCGATCAGTGGGCTGGTGCGGCTACACACACCATCGTCGTCTTCTCCACTGCGAACAACTCACCAGGAGTGTTCTGGGGGACATGGACGTAGTCCCCGGCGCCTGCCTCGATCACATGGCTGCCCTCGCCGACCCGGATGCGGCCGCGCAACACCACCCATACCTCGTCGTAGGGCGCTGGCAGATCGGCTCGCTCCCCGCGGCTGAGTGAGGCGGTGCAGGCACTCAGCGGGCGGTCGTCGCTTTTTCCACGGCCGGGCTGATGAACATCGCCTGTTCCTCGTACTGGACCGCTCCCTCCTCGTCCCGGGTCGAGAAAACTCTGGCCACTGGTACCTTCACTGCCGCCCCTTCCCTTCGCTCACGACTTCTGCGGCGCGGTGCTGTCAGGAGTCGAACCGGGCGACAGGGGCAGCCATCAGGGGCGCCCCTCGGACTCCGAGCTCCGCGGCGATGGCCGGGATCTCGGGGTCGGCCAGGAACTTGTCGTAGTCCTCAAGCTGCCAATCGAAGACTGCCCACACGCGGTTGGGGTCATCGGGATCGCGGAAGACCCAGGAGCCCTTGCAACCGTGCTCCTCCCGCTTTTTGACACCTTTGGTGGAGAACGTCTTCAGGAACTGATCGAAGTCGGCGACCTCGGCGATGATGAGGATCACTTCTCCTCCTCGTGGGTGCGCATCCAAAATTGTAGGAAGAGCGACGCCGATCCCGCGAGCCACGGCTGCGGTTCGATCGGCTCGTGGGGGGCCTCCGCACCGGTCGCGGCGCTGCCGAGGTCGTGGTCGCCGAGTTCTTGCCACGGGCCGGGTGGGCGGGTCCGGTGGATCAGCCAGGTCCCGTAGACCAGCTCGAGGACCGGATAGGTCAGGTGCAGGCTGGGGTGAACGGGACCGTGGCGTGGGTGTCGGAGAAGTTGCCCGGCCCGTGCAGCAGGGCCAGCGGCCAGATCGTTCCGATGCGGGCGCGAGCGGCGGCGTAGGCGAACCCGGAGCCGGTGGCCGAGAGCACCTGGGCGCCGGTGTCGTACAGGGTGTGGCCGAAGAGCAGATTGGCGGTGTGCTGGGCGCCGAGGACCAGCCCGACCAGCACGCACCGGGACCCCAGGGGGAACGGGTCGAGGACTCCTTGGACGAGCCCGCGGAACATCATCTCCTCGTTGATGCCCAGGAGCAGGAACGGCACCGCGCCGGAAGCCAAGGTGGCCACCGACCCGCTGATCCCACCGGCGGCGTAGCCGGCCGACACCACCAGCAGCGGCAGCAGCGCCCACCAGGAGCGGTTCGGGCGGGGCGCCCAGGCCCGCCCGCGTCCACCACGGCCACCGGAGGATCACGGTCGCAGGCACGCACGCGGCGATGAGGTTGACTGCGGCCGCCCGCAGGTCGCTCACCCAGGCGACCGTGGCCGGCGGCACCAGGGCGGCGGCCCGGTGCAGGACCAGCAACCACCACAGAGTCAGTCCGACGGCCACGAGCACCAGACGGGCGCGGTGCGGGGTGCGAACGGGGGAAGACGGTCATGGTCGGTGCCTCCCGCAGGACAGGGGAGAGATCGTCACGGTCTCATGCACCACCCCGGGCGCGCCCACCTGCGGTGCCGGTCCGCCCGTGCGGGGCGGGCAGCATGGCCACCAGCAGGCAGCCCACCGCCAGCAGCGCCAGCACGGTGCGCACGGCGTGGAAGAGGTTCCACCGGTCCCGCACCTGGGCCCAGTCCGCCGGCGGGTGCTCCACCGACCAGGAGCTGATGATCTCCGCGTTGATCGGGACGTTGACCAGCACGGTGGTGACCGTCAGCGCGATGGTGCACGCCAACCCTGCCGCGGTGAAGGCCAGAGCACCTGGTGCCAGGGTGCGCGGGGCGCGGGTCATCAGGAGCAGCACCAGCAGGCCCGCGGCGATGACCAGGGTGTTGAGCACGGGCATGATCGGGGCGAAGACCTGGTGCTTGGGTTTCTGGACGGCGGTGTAGACCGAGGGCCCCACTTCCAGCAGCGCGAGCTCCACCAGTGCGACCCCCACCAGCAGCCCGGCCAGCACCGCCACCAGCAGCAGGTGGAGTAACCGGGCGATCGCCAGCACCACGCTCATCCCTGCCGGGGGAGGCGTTGGGCCTGGTCGGCGACATCGCGCAGGATTGCCGGCCAGTCCGCCCCGCCGGTGTCCTCGCCGAGCCGGACCACGACCACGTCCGTATCGGGGTCGGCGTAGATGTACTGGCCGAAGTTGCCCCGGGCGTAGTAGCGGTGCTGGCGGGTGGTGTCGACCCACCACCAGTACTGGTAGTGGGCGGCCGGGTCCGCGGCGGTGCCGGCAGCGGTGGCTTCCTGGACCCAGTCGGTGGGCACGACCTGCCGTCCGGCGGTGCGGCCCTCGTGGGCGAAGAGGTGACCGAAGCGGGGGTAGTCGGTGGCGGTGGCGTTGAGACCGCTCCCCTTCTTCTCGAAGCCGCCGGCGGTGCTGTCCAGGCTCCAGGAGGCCCCGTACTGGGCGCCCATCGGCTGCCACAGTACTTGCTCCAGGTAGTCGGCCACGGGTTGGCCGGTGGCCCGCTCGAGCACCAGGCCGATCAGCAGCGGGTCGTAGTTGTTGTAGTGCCACCGGCGTCCGGGAGGCTCCACCACCATCGCCGGGAGTGCGGTCGCCCGCAGGTCCGGGGCGTAGTAGGTGCGGGCGTCGTCGCCCCAGGAGGTGCCGGTCTCCTCGTTACCGATGCCGGAGGACATGGTCAGCAGATGGCCCAGGGCAACCCGGGCGAACGCGGGGTCCTGATCCAGCAGCTCGGGGACGCAGTCGGTGACCGGGTCCTCGAGACTGCCGATCTCACCGCGCTCGACGGCGGTCCCGAGCAGGGTGGACAGGTGAGACTTCGCCACCGAGAACGAGGTCCGGACCGTCTCGCGGGAGGAGCCGTCGGGGTAGGTCTCCATCAGGATCTCCTCCCCGCGCAGGACGAGAAAGGCGGTGGTGTTCGTCTCTGCCAGCAGCTGGGCCAAGGGGATGACAGGTCCGCCCTCGGCCACGGGGACCGTCTGCAGGGCCTCCGGGGGCAGGGCCACGGGCGTCAGTGGCAGCGGCGAGGCCGCGGCCTGGAGGTGCCGGGCCGGGAGGCGGCGCCAGTCCTCGGTGTCGGCCTCCAGCCACACCACCGACCGGGCCACCGTGGAGCTCTCCAGCATCGCCCGGGCCCACACCTGCACCGCGAGGAGCCCCGTCCCGGCGAGGATGACGACGGCCACGACGGCCGCGACCACTGTGCCGCGGTGCCGACGCACGGAGCGCGCGGTGACCCACGCGCACCACCCCGCACCGGCGAGCAGAACCACCGCCAAGAGCGCGCCCGACACCGACGCCATCACCGGCCCGCCTACCGCCGCGTCTCAGGGGCGGGTGCCGCCGGGGCCTTGCCGTCCGATTCCGTGGCCAGGGTGTGTCGTCCCAGGACGAAGACCCCGGCCTGGGTCCCGCCCAGGGACAGGGCTCCGATGACGGCGACCCCGACGGCCACGGCACCGATGGCCAGCACCCCCACCGCGACCCCGCCCACCGCCAGCAGCCCAACCGCCACGGCACCGACGGCGAGCAGGCCTACGGCCAACGCGCCGATCGCGACCGGCCCGCCGGCCACACCCCCGACGGCCACCACGCCCACGGAGATGTCGCCGATGGCGATCACCCCCCGGGCCCGCCCCAGCCGGTACCGGCCGTGCGCGCCGCGGCCGCCCAGCGCCACGTGAATCAAGGGCAGTCCCCCCAGGCTGCGCGCAGAGCGGTACTGCCGGACATCTTCTGTGCTCATGGTGGCCTCTTTCACCCCGGACGCTGGAGCCCGGTCCCCGCATGTCCGGACCGGCCGGTGGGGGCGGGTGGATGATCCGACCACTGGGCGCCGGCGAGGATCTTTGCCGGGCCGACGCCGTCCCGGAATCGGTCGTGCTGATGATCGTGGGTCCAGGGCAACAGCTGGACCGCGATCGTTGCCACGTGCTCGGAAGCGGTGCGGCCGGTGCCGATCGTCGCCGAGGGTCCCGACGTCCGCGCCCGCCGGGGCAGGGGCCACCGGGCGAACCGGTTGGCCTCGCTCAGACATCCGGTGCTCACCAGGCGCACCCGGTGAGCACCACGATCGGCCGGGACGAGCACGGACATCCTGTGGTCCATGGCGGCACCCTTCAACGCGGGCGACATCATCGGTCCCAGGCAGGGGCCTGTCTCGACGGTAGAAAGCGTTCCCTCAGCGCGCCACGGATCTCCACCGTGTCCGGCCCACATTTCCCTAACCGACGAGTAGGCGCCGAACCGATGCCGGCACCACCGGCTGGGTCCCGGGAGTCGGCAGCGCTAACAGCTGTGCAGGACCAGGGCGACCTGCCACGTTGCGCAAGGGGTTCACTGCTGGGGCGGCAACGGGTGCGGGTCAGGGCTGCAGGGCCAGAGCGGAGTCGGCGATGTAGCGGGTCAGTGCGGCGCGCTGGGCGAAGAGCTCCTCCAGGGTGGGAGTGGGCGGATCACCGAGGTGTTCCAGGGGGAAGGCGGTGAAGCCGGCCCGGGCCAGCAGGCTCCCGTGATGACCGTAGACCACCTCGGCGGCCGGGACGTCGACACCTCCCTCGGCCAGTCCCCGGGCGAAGGCGGCCATGATCTGCGCATCGTCGGACTCCAGGGAGGCAGCAGACAGCTCCCCGGCGTGCACGAGCCCGATCAGCAGCTGGCCGAGGTCGAAGCCGATGGCCTGCGGGCACTGGAAGGCGGTGTCGATGACCACCAGGGTGCCCGGCTCGTTCCTGACCGGCAGGAGGTTCTGCGGGCTGGCATCACCGTGGGGCAGGGACTGCGGGCACCGATCCAGGCGGTCCAGGACCGCGGGCAGCCGACCGGCCAGTTCGGCCAGATCCCGACGCAGCCGCGCATCGACGACGGCCGCGACCAGAGGGTGCGCCCAGAACTCGTCGCGCTGGAGCACCTGGAGCATGGGCAGCACCCGGCCCTTGACGTAGCGGCGCAACCCCAGACCGGCGGGCACCCCGGATGCTGCCAGTGCCCGGCAATCGCAGCGGCGCGCGGCCAGTCCCCCGAGTAGATGCCCTGCCCGGGCGAAGCGCGGGGGATCCCAGGGGCCGGGGTCGATGTCCACGTCCTCCATCCACAGCACCAGCCGGTCCGCGCCCAGGTCCACCACCCGGTGCAGGAACGGCACCCGCAGCCCCGGTGGCAGAGCGGCCACGAAAGCCGGCTCCCACGCCACGAGTTCACCGCGCCAGGGGAAGGCCGCCTCGAAGTCCTCCCGCAACTCCGCCGGCACCTGGTCGATGCCCGCCCAGTGCCGGGGGTGCTGGAGGACCTTGGCGAACAGCGACCACGGCTGGTTCTCCCCAGTGGTGCCCCGGACCCGGAACAGCCCCGCGGTGGCCGGTGAGGCGAACGGGTAGTCCACCTTCTCCACCTCCCAGGACGCGATGCGCACCGGCCGGTCCCAGGACGCGCTGACCATCGCGGTCAACAACGCCTCGCCCGGACCGGCCGAGCCCATCGGATTCTGCTTCGCAGCCGCCATGGCCGTCCTTCCATCGGTGCACATGCCCGATCACCATCACGGTGAGCTTCCCGCCGTGCCCTGTCAACGCCCCTGGTGGCCACGGCCGGCTCCCGTGGCAGCGCCAAGGGCATCACGCCCGGGTGCCAGGTGTCCGTGCCCGGTGGTGGAAGGCCAGAGTGCGGCGTTGCAATAGTGGTGGGCTTGTGCGCTTCGTCTGCGTCCGGTGAGCTAGCGGCGCGCGAGTTCGTAGGTGATCTGGACCATGCCGTTGTCGAAGCGTCGCTCGCGCACAAGACGCAGGTCCAGTGAGAGCCCGTCCGGGAAGACCGCGGTGCCGCCTCCGATGGTGACCGGGCACAGCAGGAGCTCGATCACATCGACCACCCCCAGCTGCAGAGCCGTTTTGGCCAGGGTCGGTCCCTCGATCGTGAGGTCACCGGACGCTTCGGACTTCGCGCGCGCGACAGTCTCGGCGGTGAGATCCCGCTCGGTTCGGGTGCGCTCGGTCCAGGTCTGGTGGAGGGTTGAAGAGAAGACCACCTTCTCGGCGCGCTTCCAGGTGTCCGCGAAGTGCGCCGACTCCGGAGACCATGTCGCGGCGGCCGGATCGGTCTCCCACACGGCCATGGTCTCGTACATGCGCCGCCCGTAGAGGTAAGTGCTCACCGAAGCCAGGTCCGCGGTCAGGGCGGCGACGACGGCTTCGTCGGGCACCGCCCAGGAGAAGTCGCCCTGGTCGTCGGCGTTGTAGCCGTCCAAGGAGGAGGCGACGGAGTAGATCACTTTCCCCATGACCCCCACTCAACCCGCCTGAGATCCTCGGGCACAAGAGGAGGAGCGCAATCGAGGTTCCCCTGCCGGCGTCGCACGCTTTGCGGCTGCCCCGCGGACCCTCGCGGGACGACAAGGCAACTAGACGCTCTGCACGGTACATATGGCGGATCCGCGGACACCGTCATCGGTATCCGAGACGATCAGGCGGACAGTCCGGCGCCTGGCCGCTGTTCCTCGACCTTTGCCTCGCCGGGCGATCTGTGGACACGGCATGTGGCGGTGAGTCATGCCGAGCCCGTCCTGGAACCAACTGGCGCGGACTCCAAGGGGCCGGAACCCAGTACCCGCCACGTCCAGGCGACAATTTGCCGCAGGGGCATCCTGGATCAGGGGTCACGGAGTCGTCGGAACACCAGACCTCCAAGGAGGCCTGGCGATGCAGTGGCGCACACGACAAGCCACTTCGTCCTTGCGTTCGCTTCCGGACCCGCGGGGCGGGATCAGGCGGAGCCGCGGCCGGCGCGGCGCTCGTGCACCCCGCGGGCGACCGCCAGCAGCTCCTGCGCCGAGGCCTCCCACGAGTAGGACCGGGCCCGGTCCAGCCCGGCCAGCACCTGGGCGCGGGCCCGGGCCGGGTCCTCGAGGGCGCGCACGGCGGCGGCGAACCCGGCGTCGTCGTCGGGCGCGGCGTAGGCGGCGGCGGCCCCGGCGACCTCCCGGAAGATCGGCAGGTCGCTGCACACCACCGGGGTACCGGCCGCGAGCGCCTCCACGAGCGGCAGCCCGTAGCCCTCGGCCCGGGAGGCGTGCACCAGGACGGCCGCCTCGGCCAGCAGGGCGGTGTACTCGGCCTCGTCCACCCCGTCGTGGAAGACGACCCGTGCCCCCTCCGGCACCAGGGCCTCCAGCTGGGCGCGGCGGGCGGGGGAGATCCGGGAGAGCAGGTGCAGCTCGTGCTCCGGCAGCCGCCCCGCCGCGCGCAGCAGGGTCTCCACGTTCTTGTACGGCAGGAAGGAGCCCATGTAGAGCAGCTTCCTGCCGCGCCGGGGCAGCCGTTGCAGTGCCTCCGCGGTGGGCAGCACGGAGCCGGGCTGGGGGGCGTTGGGCACCACGTGCACGGGCCGGCGGGTGAGCCGGTGGGCGGCGATGAGCTCGCGGGTGGTGTCCGAGACGGTCACCACGGCGTCGGCGCGGTCCAGCAGGACCCGCTGGGGCCACCAGGCCCGGTGGTAGAGCCGCCAGCCCGCGCGCACGGGGGCGGGCAGGTCCGCGGGCGGCTGGGGGTGGTCGTAGTAGATGAGGTCGTGCAGGGTGAGGATCAGCCCGTGCCGGCGGCCCGCGGAGCCTATGGTCTGCATGGGCGAGAACACGACGTCCGGGGCGTACCGGTTGAGCACCAGCGCGGTGGCGGCCTCGGCGGCCGACACCGGGGAGGGGCCGGTGACGTGGGGGAGGTCCGGCAGCAGGGCGAGCTGGCGCAGGTCGCTGACGAGCACGGCCACGTCCAGCCCCGGGGTCCGGCCGGCGAGACCGGCCACGGCCCCGGCCAGGCTCGCCCCGTAGCGGCTGATCCCGTCGTGGCGGTCGAGGCGGGTGTAGCGGGCGTCCAGGAGCAGCCTCACCGGCGGTGTCCTCGTCGTGGGCCACGGCGTGCGCGGCGCACGATGCGCTGCAGCCCGGTGAACGGGGCGGTGTCGGCGGGGGCGTCGGCGGGGGGCGCCTGCGCGTGCAGCGCGGGCGGCTCGCCGCCCGGCCCGGCAGCCGGGCCGGGAGCCGGCCCGGGGGCGGGGGAGGAGAGGAAGTCGTGGACCAGCTCGGCGGTGCGCCCGGGGCACTCGTAGTGGATGAGGTGACCCACGCCGTCGAGGACCTCGAGGCGGTGGCGGGGGATCCAGGAGGCCATGGTCCGCTGCGCCGCGACCGAGCCCAGCTGGTCCTGCGCGCCCACGACCAGCAGGGTCGGCATGGTCAGCTGCATCGCGACCTCCGCGACGGTGTGCGAGATCGAGGCCTCGTAGGCCTCCAGGAGCACGTCGCGGTTCGCGAAGGCCGAGAAGTACGCCCGGTGCTGGTGGCGGACGTAGCCGCGGACCCGCGGATCCTGGGACGTGGTCAGCACCCCGCTCATCGCGTCCGTGACGAGCCAGCTGGAGAGCAGCCGGTGGCCCAGCCGCCGGGGCAGGACCCGGCCCAGCCGGTAGTAGCCCACCGTCAGGCGGCTCAGCAGCGCCTGCGCGCCCTCCAGGGCCGGTTCGCAGATGGGATTGACGAGCACCAGCCGCTCGACCATGGCCGGGTGGGCGGCGGCGAAGTGCGCGGCCACCACGGAGCCGAAGGAGTGGCCCAGGACGGCGACCCCGTGCTCGGCGCCGTCGTGCACCGCGCCGCCCGTGCGGGCCGTGACGAAGTCGCGCAGGAAGTCCGCGTACCCGGCGATGTCGTGGGGCCGGTCGGGGAAGGGCTCGGAGCGGCCGAAGCCGGGCAGGTCGGGGACCACGACGTGGTAGCGCTCGCGCAGCCGGTCGGCGATCAGCTGCAGGCCGTGGTGGTCGCCGCGGAAGCCGTGGACGAGCACGAGCAGGGGCTTGGGGGCCCGGTCGACGTCGTAGAACCAGTAGCGGACCTTGTGCCCGTCCAGGACCATGCTGCGCCGCTCGGCCCAGGGGTTCTCCAGCGCGCCGGCGGGCACGCCGGCGTCGTGCCCGGTGCCGGTGGGCCCGCCGCCGCCCGGTGCGCCGGCCGCTGCCGCCATGGTTCCTCCCTGCGGGCCCGGCAGGCACCCGGTGCGCCCCGGCCCGCTGTCGATGCTAGCGCCTGCGGGCCGGGACGCCGGGCGGCCCTGGGCTAGGATGGGACGGATTCCACCACCGTCGGCGCACCGCCGGGCATCCGTGATGCCCGGGTGCCGCCCACGCGACCGCGCGCCGCCCGTTCCTGGGCAGGCGCCCGGTCCACCACCGCGAAGGCGAGGACCGTGACCGAACAGCAGCACACGACCGAGACCACCGGGTACGACTTCCGCGCCATCGAGGCGGCGTGGCCGTCGTTCTGGGCCGAGCAGCAGGTCTACGCGCCCGTCGACGACGGCTCGCGGGAGCGCCGCTACGTCCTGGACATGTTCCCGTACCCCTCGGGGGACCTGCACATGGGGCACGCGGAGGCCTTCGCGATGGGCGACGTGGTGGCCCGGTACTGGCGCCAGCGCGGCTACGACGTGCTGCACCCGATCGGCTGGGACTCCTTCGGGCTGCCGGCGGAGAACGCGGCGATCAAGCGCGACGCCCACCCGGCGGAGTGGACCTACGCCAACATCGCGACGCAGAAGGCCTCCTTCCAGCGCTACGCGATCAGCGCGGACTGGTCGCGGGAGATCCACACCTCCGATCCCGAGTACTACCGGTGGACGCAGTGGCTGTTCCTGCAGTTCCACCGCAAGGGCCTGGCGTACCGGAAGAACTCGCCGGTCAACTGGTGCCCGAAGGACCAGACGGTGCTCGCCAACGAGCAGGTCGTCAACGGGGCGTGCGAGCGCTGCCACACCCCGGTGACGAAGAAGGCCCTGAACCAGTGGTACTTCAAGATCACCGACTACGCCGACCGGCTGCTCGAGGACATGTCCGCCCTCGAGGGGCACTGGCCCGAGCGGGTGCTGGCCATGCAGCGCAACTGGATCGGGCGCTCCGAGGGCGCCCACGTGCGCTTCGCCATCGAGGGCGCCGGCGAGGGCGGGACGGACCGCGAGGTCACCGTGTTCACGACCCGCCCCGACACCCTCTACGGCGCCACGTTCTTCGTGGTCGCCGCGGACGCGGAGCTGGCCGGGGAGATCGTCGCCCCGGAGCACGCCGAGGAGCTGGCCGCCTACCGCGAGCAGGTCAAGGCGCTGTCCGACATCGAGCGCCAGGCCACCGACCGGCAGAAGACCGGGGTGTTCCTGGGCCGGCACGCCGTCAACCCGCTCAACGGCGAGAAGCTGCCCGTGTGGGCCGCGGACTACGTGCTGGCCGACTACGGCACCGGCGCGATCATGGCCGTGCCCGCCCACGACCAGCGCGACCTCGACTTCGCCCGGACCTTCGGGCTGCCCGTGCGCGCGGTGCTGGACACCGGGGAGGAGGACCCCGCCGCGACCGGGACCGCGACCACGGGCGAGGGCACCCTGATCAACTCCGGCGAGCTGTCCGGGCTGGAGAAGACCGAGGCCATCGAGCGCGCCATCGGTCTGGTCGAGGCCGCCGGGACGGGCAACCGCCAGGTCAACTTCCGGCTGCGCGACTGGCTGCTGTCGCGCCAGCGCTTCTGGGGCGCGCCCATCCCGATCGTGCACTGCCCCGCGTGCGGCGAGGTGCCGGTGCCCGAGGAGCAGCTCCCGGTGCGGCTGCCCGACGACCTGCGCGGCGAGCAGCTGGCGCCCAAGGGCCGGTCCCCGCTGGCGGCGGCCGAGGACTGGGTCAACGTCGCGTGCCCCGCGTGCGGCGGCCCCGCCCAGCGCGACACCGACACCATGGACACCTTCGTGGACTCCTCCTGGTACTACCTGCGCTTCGCCTCCCCGAACGACGAGAACGCCGCGTTCGACCTCGAGGAGACCCGCAAGTGGCTGCCCGTGGACCAGTACGTGGGCGGCGTGGAGCACGCGATCCTGCACCTGCTCTACTCGCGGTTCTTCACCAAGGTGCTTTTCGACCTGGGGCTGGTGGACTTCACCGAGCCGTTCAAGGCGCTGCTGAACCAGGGCCAGGTGCTCAACGGGGGCCGGGCGATGTCCAAGTCCCTGGGCAACGGCGTGGACCTGGGCGAGCAGCTCGACCGGTTCGGCGTCGACGCCGTGCGCCTGACCATGGTCTTCGCCTCCCCGCCGGAGGACGACGTGGACTGGGCCGACGTCTCCCCGCAGGGCTCCCAGAAGTTCCTGGCCCGAGCCTGGCGCCTGGCCCAGGACGTGGCCTGTGCCCCGGGGACCGACCCGGCCGCGGGCGACGTCTCCGTGCGGCGGGCCGCCCACCGCGCCGTCGACGACGCCGCCCAGCTGCTCGACGCCGCGAAGTTCAACGTGGTGATCGCCAAGACCATGGAGCTGGTCAACGTGATCCGCAAGGCCATCGACTCCGGCTGCGGGCCCGCCGACCCCGCCGTGCGCGAGGCCGTCGAGGCCGTCGCGGTCCTGCTGTCGCTGGTCGCCCCGTACACGGCCGAGGACATGTGGCACGCGCTGGGCCACGAGGGCTCCGTCGTCGTGGCCGGCTGGCCCGAGGTCGACCCGCAGCTGCTGGTGGACGACACCGTCACCGCCGTGGTGCAGATCAAGGGCAAGGTCCGGGACCGGCTCGAGGTGCCCGCCGACATCGGCGAGGACGACCTGCGCGAACTGGCTCTGGGCTCGGAGACGATCCGCCGCCAGCTGGGCGACGCCGAGATCCGCAAGGTGATCGTGCGCGCGCCCAAGCTCGTCAACATCGTGGCCTGAGCAGGCGCTCCCGCCGCGGGGGGCACTCCGCCGCCCCGCGGCTGGGGGATCCCGCCCCGCGGCGGCGTGCACCGAGTCCCGCACCGGGTCTTGCACCGGGTTCCGGGCCCCGGCCGGTGCCCCCGCTCCACAGACACCCTCCACGACCTCACGCGTCCCCAGCCGGGGCCCGGCCGTCCCCCGGGGGTGCCCGGCCGGGGTGAGCTTGGGGGCATGAACGGTACCGTGCCGCGCGACCGACGGCGAACGACCTCCACCCCGCCTGCGCCCGGCACCCTCTCCGCCCCCGACGACCCTCCTGCTCCCGCCGTGGCGGCCGGCGCCGACAGCGCGGTGCCCGGCGCTGCGAGGCCCGCCGAACGGCTGGCGGCGCTGCTGGCCGAAGCCGGCACGCACCCCGGTGCCCGCGAGCAGGAGGGACGCTCGCCGGACCGGCCGCCGGGAGCGCGCCCCGGGCACCGCCGGCAGGTCGCCGCCCGGACCCGGGTCCCGGGCACGCTGCTGCTCATCGCCGTGGCCGCGCTCGTCTGGCCAGCCTGGACGGTCCTGGGACCCGGGCAGGACACCGGGGAGGCCCCGGAGACCGCCGGCCGCCCCGTCCTCGCCGAGGCGCAGCTGGACGGTGCTGCCGCACCGGGCGCCCAGCAGAGCGGCGGGCAGGGCCTGGGGCACGGCACCGGGCACGGTGACTCGGCCGGTGCGGACACCGGGGCGGGAACCGGACCCGGGACGGTACCGCCGGGGCCGCCCGGCGCGCCGGCGCCCTCGGCGGGGTCCACGCTGTACGTCCACGTGACCGGGGAGGTGGCTCGCCCCGGCGTCGTGTCCGTCGCGGCCGGGGCGCGTGTCGTCGACGCGGTCGAGGCCGCCGGCGGACTCACGGACGCCGCGGTGACGGACACCGTGAACCTGGCCGCCCCGGTCACGGACGGCCAGCAGGTGCTCGTCCCCGACAGCGCAGCCGCTCCCGTCCCGGACGCCGGGACCCAGGCCGGGCCCGGAGCCCCGCTGCCGCCCGGGGGCCCCGGAACGCCGCCCGGGACCGGGCAGCCGGACGGCGCGGCCCCCGGCGGAGTGCTGAACCTCAACACGGCCACCGCGGCCCAGCTCGAGACCCTCCCACGGGTCGGCCCGGTGCTGGCCGGCCGGATCGTGGAGTTCCGCGAGCAGCACGGCGGATACGCCGCTGTCGCCGACCTCGACGCCGTGCCGGGGATCGGCCCGGCCCTGATGGAGGCCATCGGCCCGCTGGTGACCGTGTGAGGCACCCCGCCGACTGGTGGGCCGGTGCCCTGGAGCACCAGGAGCACCGCGACGCCCGCGCCCCGGGCCGCACGTGGGACCTGCGGCTCGTCCCCGCAGCCCTGGGCGCGTGGCTCACCGGCCTGCTCACCGTGCACCTGCCCCCGGAACGGGTCGCGGCCGCCGGGGCGCTCTACCTGGCGGCGCTGCTGCTCGGCGCCGCCCTGGTGCCCGTCGTGGCCCGCGCCCTCCGGCGGGAGGGGCCCCCGCCCGGGCGGACCCGCGCCGCCGGGCCGTGGCGGGCCCTGCCGTGGTCGGCCGTGGCCCTGAGCGCCCTCGCCGTCACGGCGGTGCTGCTGAGCGACGCGGCCGTCCGGCACGACACCTCCCGGGGCCCGCTCGGGGAGGCCCTCGCCGCAGGCGGGACGCTGGCCGTCACGGCGGAGGTCGCGCAGCCGCCCCGGCGGTGGACCGCGCCCGCCTCCGGGCCCGCACCCGAGGGTGAGGACCGCACCGGCGTGGTCCTCGAGCTGCGCCTCGAGCACGTCACCCACGAGGGCCGTGACGGACCCGCCGACGCCACGGCCACGGTCTTCGCGGACGGGCCCGCGTGGGCGGGGCTGGTCCCGGGCCAGCGGATCACCGCGGTGCTCACCGCCGGCCCGCCGTCCCCCGGGCCCCCGGTGCTGCGGGCCGCCGCCCCGCCCGCGGACCTGCCGGGGCGGGAGCCCGGCCGGCGGGAGCAGGTCCGGGAGCGCTTCGTGCTCGCCACGGCCGGACTGGGCCCCGACGCCGCGGGGCTGCTGCCCGGGATGACCTTCGGCGAGCGCGCCGGGATCGGGCCCGAGCTCGAGCAGGCCATGCGGGACACCGGGCTGACCCACCTGACAGCCGTCTCCGGTGCCAACTGTGCCCTGGTCACGGCCCTGGCAGGGCACGCGGCGCTCTCCTTCGGCGCCGGCCGGCGGGCCTGCCTCACCGCCGGCCTCGGCGCCCTGGCGGCGTTCGTGCTCCTCGTCGGCCCCGACCCCTCCGTGCTGCGCGCGGCCGTGATGGGGGGACTCGCCGCCCTCAGCCTGCTCACGGGACGCACCGCCGTGTCCCTGGCCACCCTCTCGGGCGCCGTGATCGTCCTCGTCGTCGTTCGCCCGGCGCTCGCCGCCGAGTACGGCTTCGTGCTCTCGGTGCTGGCCACCGCGGGGATCGTGGTCAGCGGCCGGCCCCTGACCCGGTGGCTGGGCACCGGGGTGCCGGACGTGCTCGCCGTGGCGGTCGCGATCCCGGCGGCCGCCCAGCTGTGGTGCGCCCCGGTGCTCGTGCTCCTCCAGCCCGCCGTGCCCGTGTACTCGCTGCCGGCCAACGTCCTCGCCGCACCGCTGGTGCCGGTGGTCACCGTGTGCGGGCTGGCAGGCCTGCTGCTGCTGAACCTCGCCGGCGGCGCAGGGGCCGCGGCGGCCCTGCTGCCACTGGAGGCGGGCGCGCTCGCGGCGCGGCTCGTCGCCGGCACTGCCCGGGCGCTGGCCGGGGTCCCGGGGGCGCTGGCCCCGTGGCCCCAGGGCCTGCCGGGCGTGTTGCTGATGACCCTGGCCGCCGCGGCGCTCCTGTGCACCGTGCACGCCCTCGACGTGCGCCGTCGGCGCCCGGCCCCGACGGCCGGGGCCCTGCACGAGGGCCCCGCCCCGGCCCCCTTCCCGGAGGAGCACTGGCGGGGGCTGGCCCACCTGCGTCGGCGCCGGCGCACGGCCGCCGCCGCGGCCGTGCTGCTCGTCGTCGCGCTGCTGGCCGTCCGCGCCGCCGTGGACGGCCGGCGCCCGCCGCCGGTGTGGGAGGCCGTGCTCTGCGACGTGGGCCAGGGGGACGCCGTCCTCCTGCGCACCGCGCCCGGGCGGGCCGTACTCGTGGACACCGGTCCCGAGCCGCAGGCCCTGGCCCGGTGCCTGCGGCGCAGCGGGGTCGAGCACCTGGACCTCGTCGTCCTCAGCCACGCCCACGCGGACCACACCGGCGGGCTGCCCGCGCTCGCGCAGCACGGGCGGATCGGCGAGGTCTGGTACGCCACCGCGGGTGCGGCGCCGCCGGGCGGGCTGACCGAGGCCCTGCCGGGGACCCCGGCCCGCCGTCCCGTCCCCGGGGAGACCCGGACCCTGGGCGGACTGCGTCTCACCGTCCTCGCCCCGCCGCCGACCGCACCGGGGCGCTGGAGCGACCCGACCTCCTCCGACGAGAACAACGCCTCTCTCGTGCTGCGCGCCGAGCTCACCGGCGAGGACGGCGTGACCACCTCCTGGCTGCTCACCGGGGACCTCGAGGAGGACGGCGCCCGCGCCCTCCTGCGCACCGCCGGCCCGCTCGTCGACGTCGACGTCCTGAAGGTCTCCCACCACGGCGCCCGCAACGGCGGCACCGCCATCATCGACGCCGCCGACCCCGCGCTGGCCGTCGTCTCCGCCGGGCGGGACAACGACTACGGACACCCCCACCCGGCGATCCTCGCCCATCTGGAGCGCAGCGGCGTGCCGTTGCTGCGCACCGACGAGCACGGCGCCGTGGCGATCGTCCAGCGGGAGCACCGCCTGCTCGCCGTGCCCCTGCGCTAGGTGGCGCCGGGGGACCGCCCGTGCCCGCGCACAGTCCTGTCGGCACGCCGGCGTTCAGCGCCGTGTCCGCCCGATGAGCTTGCGGAGCTCCTCGGCCCACAGGACCGTCGACCCGATGGCCACGGCCACGCACCACTGGGCGCCGGTCAACGCGGCGGTGTCGAACACGCCCTGCAGCAGCGGGGTGTGCACCACCGCGGCCTGCAGCACCACGACCGCGGCCAGGGCCGCCCAGACGGCGCGATTGCTGAACGTGCGCCGGCTGAACACGGTGCGGTGCTCGGAGCGGACGTTGAGCAGATTGAAGACCTGGAAGAAGACGAAGGTGGTGAACGCCAGGGCCGTGGCACCGGCGGCCGGGATGCCGGGGAACCATGTGCCGGCCAGCAGCAGCACCGACAGGGTGCCCGCGGTCATCACGGTCGCGGCCAGGAGGATGCGCGCCACCCGCCCCCTCGTCAGGAGGGCCTCCCCGGGCGGGCGCGGCGGACGGCGCATCACCTCGGGGTCGGTGGGATCCACGCCCAGGGCCAGGGCGGGGGGACCGTCCATGATGACGTTGACCCACAGGATCTGCAGGGCCGTGAACGGCGCGCCGCCGGCGATCCCGGTCACCCCGCAGATCAGGAAGACCATGACGAACCCCCAGGTCGTGGAGAGCTGGAAGCGCACGAACTTGAGGATGTTGGCGTAGATGCCCCGTCCCTCCTCGACGGCGGCCACGATGGTGGCGAAGTTGTCGTCGGTGAGGATCATCCGGGCCGCGCCCTTGGCCACGTCGGTGCCGGTGATGCCCATGGCGATGCCGATGTCGGCCTGCTTCAGGGCCGGGGCGTCGTTGACGCCGTCGCCGGTCATCGCCACCACCTCCCCGCCCGACTGCAGGGCCTTGACGAAGCGGATCTTGTGCTCGGGGGCGACCCGGGCCAGCACCCCGTAGCCGGTGGCGCGCTCGGCCAGCTCGGCGTCGTCCATCGCGTCGAGGTCCGCTCCGGAGACGGCACGTGCGGGGATCCCGAGGAACTCGGCGATGGCCGAGGCGGTGCGCAGGTGGTCCCCGGTGATCATGTGCACGGCGATGCCCGCGCCGTGCGCCGCGGCGATGGCATCGGCGGCCTCCGGCCGCGGCGGGTCCATGATGCCCACGAGGCAGTACAGGGTCAGGCTCCGCACGAGGTCACGCAGCTGCGCCCCGTCGTCGGGCAGCGGGTCCGCGTCCGGTTCGCCACCGTCCAGGCGGCCGCCGGCGATCAGCAGGGTGCGCAGTCCCTGCCCGGCCAGCTCGTCCACACCGGCGAGGATGCGGTCGCAGTCCTGGGCCGTCAGGGGCCGGGGGCCCTCGGCGGTGAGGATGGAGCCGGCCCGGTCCAGCAGCACGCTCGGTGCACCCTTGACGAACATGCGGTAGCCGGCGCTCCCGTGGGCGACCGTCTGTGCGTGGAAGGTGGCGTGGAACATGTAGGCGGAGTCGAAGGGCACCTCCGCCACGCGCGGGTGCTGCCGGCGTGCCCGCTCGACGTCCACGCCGCCCTTGCCGGCCAGCACGACCAGCGCGCCCTCCGTGGGATCGCCCATCGCCTGCCCGTCGCGCACGGTGGCGTTGCTGCACAGCGCCATCGCGAGGTAGACCTCGGGGGACGGCCGGACCGGGGCGTCGCCGTCACCGACGATGTCCCCCTCCGTGGAGTACCCCTCACCGGTGACCCGGTACGCGGAGCCCTCCAGGAGCAGCTGCCGCACCGTCATCTCGTTGAGGGTGAGAGTGCCCGTCTTGTCCGTGGCGATGTGCGTGGTGGACCCCAGGGTCTCCACCGCCGCCAGCTGCTTGATGATCACCCCGCGCCGGGCCAGGCGGTGGGCGCCCATCGCCAGGGTGAAGGCGACGACCGCGGGCAGCCCCTCGGGCATGGTGGCCACGGCCAGGGACACGGCGGTCAGCATCAGCTCGGTCCAGGGTTGCCCGCGCACCAGGCCGAGGACGACGACGATGCCCACGACCACGAACGCGATGAGGGTCAGCAGACGGGCCAGGCGGTCGATCCGTCGCTGCAGCGGCGTCCGGGCCTCGCCGGCGGCCTCGAGCATCCCGGCGATCGCGCCCATCTGCGTGGCCGCCCCGGTGTCGGTGACCACCCCGACACCGCGCCCGCGGGTGATCTCGGTGCCCATGAAGACCAGGTCGGACCGGTCCCCGAGCGGCACGTCCGGATCGGGGACCGCGGCTGAGCTCTTGTCCACCGGCTGGGACTCCCCGGTCAGAGCCGCCTCGGCGACCTGCAGCTGTGCCGCCTCGAGCACCCGGGCGTCGGCCGGGACGAGGTCCCCGGCCTCCAGCAGCACGATGTCCCCGGGCACCAGCTCGGCCTGGTCCACCTCCACGACGTGGCCGTCCCGGCGCACCCGGGCGGTGACCACGGACAGCGTCCGCAGCGCGGCCAGGGAGGACTCGGCCCGCGCCTGCTGGACGTAGTTGAGCACCGTGTTGAAGCCCACCACCAGCAGGATCACCACCGGTGTCTTCCACTCCCGGGACACGAGCGCGGAGACGACCGCCGCGACCAGCAGCACGACCGTCATCCGGTCCGAGAGCAGGCTCAGGACCTTTCGCCAGACCGGGACCCCGGCGGGCTCTGCCAGCACGTTGGCGCCGTGGCGCCGGGTCCGTTCCGCGACCTGCCCGCTCGACAGCCCCTGCGCCGGGTCCACGCCGAGAACTCCGGTGACGTCTGCGGCGGGACGGATGTGCCAAGGAATGCTCATGGCGGCCTCGCTTGCTCGACTGTGCCCCCAGACTAGCGCCGTCGATCGCGGCCGGTCGGAGCAGGGCAGCACCTTTCCGGCCCCGGCGGCGATCGGCGCCCCGGCCCCCTCCCGGCGAGGCAGCGGCCGGCACCGGGAGCGCTGCGGCTCCGCGGTGCCGGAGGCGACGATCCGGGCGCGGCGCGCGGGCCACCGCTGCGGGCCGGCCCGCCGACCGGAGAACCCGCTTCGGGCGGCTGTCCCGCGAGGACCCGGCGAGCCGGTGCCTCAGCGGATGCCGCTGCGGCGCCGTGCCACCACGGCGGAGCCGACCACGGCGAGCACGCCCGCACCGGCCACGGCGTAGCCCGGGGCGCTGGACGCGGCGGCGGGCGCGGTCTCGGTGACGGACCCGGCGGCGGGACCGGTCTGGCCGGCCGTCGCGGGGGAGACGGCCATGCTCAGGACGCCCAGGGCGAGTGCGGGGACGGCGAGGCGGGGAAGCGCGGTCATGGGGCGTCCTTCGAGGGGGGTGACGGGTCTCACATGCCGTTCCCGACCGTACAGGAGGCCGGCCGTCCGTTCCACCGTTCTCCGCGCCGCGAGTTCCGGCGCAGACCCGCCGGGTCCACCACCCGGCGGCCCGGGCCGGCCGGTGTCCCCACGCCGTGAGAGGCTGGGACCCACCGCAGCACGCGGCCCGACCCGGCCGCCACGACAGGAGGAGGCGGCCATGACCCCACCGAGACGCCCCGCACCCACCGCAGGACCCACCTGGCGCGACGTCGAGCCCGCCCCGCTCGTCCTGCTCACCGGCCCCGAGGACTACCTCGCCGCCCGCGCCCGCGACCGCGTCCGCGCCGCCCTCAAGGACCGGCGCGGCCCCGTCGAGCTGTCCACCGTCGACGCCGCCGCCTACGCCCCCGGGCAGCTCGCGGCGCTCGCCAGCCCCTCCCTGTTCGACGACGCCAAGCTCATCCACGTCACCAACCTCGCCGCCATGAACGACGACTGCCTCGCCGACGGCCTCGCCTATGTCCGGGCACCCGACCCGGACGTCGTCGTGCTCTGGGAGCACAGCGGCGGCAACCGCGGCAAGAAGCTCCTCGACGCCCTCAAGGCCGCCGGCGCCGCCGTCGTCGAGTGCAAGCCCCTCAAGAACGACCGGGACAAGACCGACTTCATCGTCACCGAGTTCCGCACCCACCGGCGCCGCATCGACCCCGACGCCGCCCGCGCGCTCGCGGCGGCCGTGGGCAGCAGCACGGCGGAGCTGGCCGCCGCGTGCGCCCAGCTGCTCTCCGACGGGCCGGAGAGCATCAGCTTCGACGACGTCGAGAAGTACTACGGCGGGCGCGTGGAGGCCACCGCGTTCAAGGTCGCGGACGCCGCGCTGGCCGGGCGCGCGGAGAGCGCCCTCAAGCTGTGGCGCCAGGCGCTCGACACCGGGGTGGACCCGGTCCCGATGGTCGGGGCGCTGGCCGCCAAGCTGCGCACGATCGCCCAGGTGCACGGGACCCGCGGCGGCGCGGGCCAGCTCGCCCAGCGCATCGGGGCGGCCCCGTGGCAGGTGGAGCGGGCCCAGGAGGAGTCCCGGCGCTTCTCCGAGGAGGACCTCGTGCGGGCGCTGCGGGCGCTGGCCGAGGCCGACGCCCAGGTCAAGGGGGAGGGCCGGGACCCCGCCTACGCGGTGGAGCGGGCCATCACGACCATCGCCCTGTCCGGCCGCCGCTGAGCCCTCCCCGGCGCCGGCCTGGCCGGATCGCCGGCGGGACGCACGGAGGCCCCGTCCCTGCGCGGGACGGGGCCTCCGTGCGTCCCGCCGGTGCGGCGGGCGCGGTTCGCGGGGAACCGTGATCAGATCTTGGCGACCAGCTTGGCCAGACCGGACTTCTTGTTGGCCGCGTTGTTCTTGTGCAGGACGCCCTTGCTGACGGCCTTGTCGAGCTTGCGGGAGACGACGCGCAGGGCGTCCTGGGCGGTCTCCTTGTCCGAGGCGCCGACGGCCTCGTCGACGCGGCGGACCAGCGTCTTCAGCTCGGACTTGTACGCGTTGTTGCGCAGGCGCGCCTTCTCGTTGGTGAGGTTGCGCTTCTTCTGGGACTTGATGTTGGCCACGTATAACTCCTTGGCGATGGGTGCGGAATTCGGTCAGTGAGGGCAAACAGGCCGGCCATGTGACTGAGTGGGAGTGGGGACGCCCGTGTGGCGACCGCCCTGCAGTGCCCGACGACCAGCGCGGACACACAGCAGAACAGTCTAGCAGACCGAGCCCCGGCGCCGGGCGGCGCCGACACGGCGCCGTGAGCTCAGCCGCGCAGGCGGTGGAGCCGTCCCGCCACCCGGTCGAAGAGGTGCTCGGGCAGCACCGCGCCCTCCCGCCGGACGTCGGCGGGCAGCACCTGGACCACGCGGTCGAGCCTGACCTCGGAGGGCCGGCCACGGGGGTCCCACGGCCCGGTCCCGACGTCCACGCGGTCGGGATCCTGCGCCGGCCCGTCGTGGTGGTCCCGCGAGGTGAGCATCAGGCACAGCAGGCGGTCCCCGGCCCGGTCCACGACCAGCACGGGCCGGTCCTTGCCGCGGCGGTGGTCCTCCTCGAAGGGCACCCAGGTCCAGACGATCTCGCCGGGATCGGCCTCGCCGTCGGACAGCGGGCGGTAGACGGGCCGGACCGGTCCGGCCCAGTCCCCGGGGTAGGGCCGGGAGAGGCCCTCGGGGCGGTCGGCGCCGGCCCGGGACGGCACGGTGGGCCGGGGCCGCGCCGGACGGGAGACGGCGCTCCCGCCCGGCCGGGGGCGCTCCGGGCGGTGTCGTCCGGCGCGCCGGTAGGTGTCAGCGGCGCGGGCGGCGAGCCGGGCCAGGGTGCCGAGGTTCAGCGTCATGCGCCCACTCTAGCCAGGGGCGTTCCGGCGTCGCCGGTCCCCTGCGGAGCGAAATGGCCCTCCATGACCGAACGTGGGAAACTGGACAGCTGAATCACCCGGCGCGTCCACCCGCCGGTAGCCCCAGGACCTGCCGGAAGCGACGATCTCCCGGAGAAAGGACCGCCCGTGTCACCGCTGGCCGTCAACCCCCCGGTTCCCGCCTCGACCGACCCGTCGATCCTGCGCAACTTCTGCATCATCGCCCACATCGACCACGGCAAGTCCACGCTGGCGGACCGGATGCTGCAGGCCACCGGCGTGGTCACCACGCGCGAGATGAAGGCCCAGTACCTGGACCGGATGGACATCGAGCGCGAGCGCGGGATCACCATCAAGTCCCAGGCCGTGCGGATGCCCTGGAACGTGGACGGCCAGGACTTCGCCCTGAACATGATCGACACCCCCGGGCACGTGGACTTCACCTACGAGGTCTCCCGCTCCCTGGCCGCCTGCGAGGGCGCGCTGCTGCTGGTGGACGCCGCCCAGGGCATCGAGGCGCAGACCCTGGCGAACCTCTACCTGGCCATGGAGAACGACCTCACGATCATCCCGGTGCTGAACAAGATCGACCTGCCCGCGGCCCAGCCGGAGAAGTACGCCCAGGAGCTCGGCAACCTCATCGGCGTGGACCCGGAGGACGTGCTGCGGGTGTCGGGCAAGACCGGCGAGGGCGTCGAGGCCCTGCTCGACCGGATCGTGGAGCTGATCCCCGCCCCCCAGGGCGCCGCGGACGCACCCTCGCGGGCCATGATCTTCGACTCCGTCTACGACACCTACCGCGGGGTGGTCACCTACGTCCGGGTGGTCGACGGCAGGCTGACCCCCCGCGAGCGGATCCGGATGATGTCCACCGGCGCGCAGCACGAGCTGCTGGAGATCGGGGTCATCTCACCGGAGCCCAAGCCCACCGAGGGCCTCGGCGTGGGCGAGGTGGGCTATCTCATCACCGGGGTCAAGGACGTGCGCCAGTCCCGCGTGGGGGACACCGTGACCAACCACCAGCGGCCGGCGGCCGAGAACCTGGGCGGCTACGAGGACCCCAAGCCCATGGTCTTCTCGGGACTGTTCCCCATCGACGGCTCCGACTACCCGGTCCTGCGCGACGCGCTGGACAAGCTCCAGCTCAATGACGCCGCCCTGGTCTACGAGCCCGAGAACTCCGCGGCCCTGGGCTTCGGCTTCCGCTGCGGCTTCCTGGGCCTGCTCCACCTGGAGATCGTCCGGGAGCGCCTCGAGCGCGAGTTCAACCTCGACCTGATCTCGACGGCGCCCTCCGTGAGCTACAACGTCACCCTCGAGGACCGCTCCGAACGCGTGGTCACGAACCCGTCGGAGTTCCCCGAGGGGAAGATCGCCGAGATCCGGGAGCCCATGGTCGCCGCGACGGTGCTGGCCCCGTCCGAGTTCATCGGCGCGATCATGGAGCTGTGCCAGTCCAAGCGCGGTCAGCTCAAGGGCATGGACTACCTCTCGGAGGACCGGGTGGAGCTGCGCTACCGGCTGCCCCTGGCCGAGATCGTCTTCGACTTCTTCGACCAGCTGAAGTCGCGCACCAAGGGATACGCCTCCCTGGACTGGAAGGCCGAGGGCGAGGAGGCCGCGGACCTCGTGAAGGTGGACATCCTGCTGCAGGGCGAGCCGGTGGACGCCTTCAGCGCGATCACCCACCGGGACAAGGCGTACGCCTACGGTGTGATGATGACCGGCAAGCTGCGCGAGCTCATCCCGCGCCAGCAGTTCGAAGTCCCCATCCAGGCGGCCATCGGCTCCCGGGTGATCGCCCGCGAGAACATCCGGGCGATCCGCAAGGACGTGCTCTCCAAGTGCTATGGCGGCGACATCTCGCGCAAGCGCAAGCTGCTCGAGAAGCAGAAGGAGGGCAAGAAGCGGATGAAGATGGTCGGGCGCGTGGAGGTCCCCCAGGAGGCGTTCGTCGCGGCGCTGTCCTCCGACGAGTCCGGGGCGAAGGACAAGAAGAAGTAGTGGCCCCCGCCCAGCCGGAGGGCCTGCCCGGCCCGCTCGACGGACTGCTGCCGCCCTCTGCCGCGGAAGGCTCCGCCGAGCGCACACTGAGTCTCTACGTGCACGTGCCGTTCTGCGCGGTCCGGTGCGGGTACTGCGACTTCAACACCTACACGGCCGTGGAGCTCGGCCCCGGGGTGTCCCAGGACGCCTACGCCGGCGACGCCGCGGCGGAGGTCCGCTGGGCGCGCCGGGTGCTGGACGACTCCGGGGTGGCCACCCGCCCGCTGCACAGCGTGTTCTTCGGCGGCGGCACCCCCACGCTGCTGCCCGCCGAGGACCTCGCCGCGGTGCTCGCGCAGGCCCGCGAGAGCTTCGGGCTCGCCGAGGGGGCGGAGGTGACCACCGAGGCCAATCCGGACTCCGTGACGCCCGGGTCCCTGGCGGTGCTCGCGGCCGCGGGGGTGACCCGGGTGTCCTTCGGGATGCAGTCGGCCGTCCCGCACGTGCTCGCCGTCCTGGACCGCACGCACGACCCCGACAACGTGCCGCGCGCGGTCCGGTGGGCGCGCGAGGCGGGCCTGGGCGTCAGCGTGGACCTCATCCACGGCACCCCCGGGGAGTCCCTGGCCGACTGGGAGCACTCCGTGCGCACGGCCGTGGGCTACGAGCCCGACCACGTCTCGGCGTACTCGCTGATCATCGAGGACGGCACGAAGCTGGCGGCCCGGATGCGGCGCGGGGAGGTCCCGCCGATCGACGAGGACGACCAGGCCGACAAGTACGAGCTCGCCGACCGGATCCTCGCGGAGGCCGGCTTCGAGTGGTACGAGGTGAGCAACTGGGCCCGCCCCGGCACGGACCCCGGGGCCCACCGCAGCCGGCACAACCTCGCCTACTGGCGCAACCAGGACTGGTGGGGGATCGGCCCCGGGGCGCACTCGCACGTGGGCGGGACGCGCTGGTGGAACCTGAAGCACCCCGTGCCCTACACGAACCGGGTGCGCGCGGGACAGTCGCCCGCGGCCGGGCGCGAGATCCTCGACGCGGACACCCGGCACCTGGAACGCGTGATGCTGGAGGCCCGGATCCGCGACGGGCTGCCCACGGCCGCCCTCCCCGAGGGCGGGCGCACCGCGGTGGCCGGACTGATCGCCGACGGGCTGGTGGAGCCCGCGGCGGCGCTGCGCGGCGCGGTGGTGCTGACCCTGCGGGGCCGCCTCCTGGGCGACGCAGTGGTGCGGCGGCTGCTCGCCTGATGCGGGCGCCCCGGTCCGGAGCGCCCGCGCCGGGAGCCCCCCGGTCCGCGGCGCCACGGTCGCGGCTCCTGTCCGGGACGCCGGCACCGGAGCCGGGCACCCCGGTCGGGTGCGCCCGGCGGGCACGGTCTCAGCCGCGCGCGGTGCGCTCCCGGGACCGCGCGCGGAGCCGGTCGGCGAGCCGGTCGTAGAGGCGGGTGTTGAAGCGGTAGAGGTGCGGCTCGCCGCGGTTGACCCTGACCCCGCCGATCAGGGAGCCGACGGCCAGCAGCAGCCACGCGGCAGCGGCGGCGAGCGCGAAGAACCAGCCGATGAACGGCACCGGGGCGAGCAGGATCCCGGCCACCACCACGAGGGTCGGCAACAGGGTGAAGTTCATGGCCTCCATCGACTCCTGCTCCGTGAACGGTCCCCGTCCGCGGAAGACGCGGTGGACCAGGAACGAGGGAAGAAAGCCGACGACGCCGCCGAAGTGCGCCAGGGTCGCCCACTGGTGGTCCTCGGTGACGGTCAGCGGCTGGGCCACGGGGGAGAGGCCCTCGAACGGGGCCCCGGCGTCGTCGCGGCTCGATCGGGGGTCGGTCTGCACGGGCACGGATGTCCTTCGGCGGTGGGATCGCGGCGGGGCCGCGGACGGTGGGTGGGACACGACCATCCTACCGACCGGTCCGCCCGGCCGGGCGCCCGCGCCCGCGCGCGTGTGCTTTTGTGACGTCCCGCGGCCGCGCCCGCGCGCGGGGCCGCCGGGTCAGGCCCCGGGGGCGGTGAGGAAGTCGATGAGCTCCTCGACCCGTCCCAGCAACGACGGCTCGAGATCGGCGTAGCTGTCCACGCGGGAGAGGATGTGCTGCCAGGCCCGGCCCAGGTCGCCGGGGGTGCGGTGCGGCCACCCGAGGGCGGCGGCGGTGCCGGTCTTCCAGTCGGTGCCCCGCGGGACCACGGGCCAGGCGTCGACGCCGAGGGTGCGCGGCTTGACCGCCTGCCAGATGTCGACGTACGGGTGCCCCAGCACCAGGACGTTGCCCGCCGCGCCGGGCAGGCGCATGGTCTCCGCGGCGATCCTGGACTCCTTGGAGCCGGCCACGAGGTGGTCCACGAGGATGCCGAGCCGCCGCCCGGGCCCCGGCCCGAACTGCTCCACGGCGGCGGGCAGGTCGTCGATGCCGTGCAGCGGCTCCACGACGATGCCCTCCACTGCCAGGTCGTGGCCCCAGACCTTGGCCACCAGCTCGGCGTCGTGGTAGCCCTCGACCCACACGCGGGAGGCCTTCGCGGTGCTCGCGCGCAGCCCCTCGACGGCCACCGAGCCCGAGCGCGTGCGGGAGGGCTTCTTCGTGCCGGGAGCCTGGCGGGGCCCGACGACGACCACGGGCTCGCCCTCGAGCAGGAAGCCCGGTCCCAGGGGGAAGGCCTTGACCCGCCCCCTCCGGTCCTCGAGGCCCAGCACGCGCATGCCGCCGATGGTCTCCAGGGACACGACGGCGCCGACCCAGCCGGTCGTGACGTCCTCCAGGAGCATCCCCGGGGCGACCGGGACCTCCCTGGAAACGGGCCGGCGGCGGGCGAGGGCGTCGTCGTCGAGGCTGCGCGGCCCCCAGCCGTGGTCGCTCATGGTCGTCCTCCCGGGTCGCCGTGCCGCGCGTCCGGCGCGGATCAGCCGGAAGCGTACCAAACCAGGGGTGCCGGACCGGCCGTCGGGCACGGGGGCTACACTGGACTGCGCTGGCACTGTGGCCGCCCGAGTGCCAAGAAGGCTCGGGGGCGCCGACGAACCGGGGAGGAGCGACGTGAACCATCCGAGACGACTGCAGATCCTGCAGGCCATCGTGGAGGACTACGTGCACTTCCGCGAGCCCGTGGGCTCCAAGGCCCTGGTGGATCGGCACCGGCTCGGCGTCTCCTCCGCGACCGTGCGCAACGACATGGCCGCGCTCGAGGAGGAGGGCCTGATCACGGCCCCCCACACGAGCTCGGGTCGGATCCCCACGGACAAGGGGTACCGCACGTTCGTCGACCAGATCGCGGCCGTCAAGCCGCTCTCGGGCCCGGAGCGGCGGGCCATCCAGCGGCTGCTCGACGACGCCGCGGACATCGACGACGTCATGGAGCGCACCGTGCGGCTGCTCGCGCAGCTCACGCAGCAGGTCGCGGTCGTGCAGTACCCGCACGCCTCCGGGGTCACCGTGCGCCACGTGGAGGTCGTGGACCTCGGGGCCGGCCGGGTGCTCGTCGTGCTGATCCCGACCAACGGCAGGGTGGCCCAGCGGGTGGTCGTGCTGCGGACGCCCCTCGAGGAGTCCCAGCTGCTCGAGCTGCGCGCCCGGGTGCTGGCCGCCGTGGTCGGGCGCTCCCTGACCGCGGTGCCGGACGCCCTCGCGGTGATGGCGGCGGGCACCGCGCCGCCGCTGCAGCCGGCCGCGGCGGCCGTGGGGGAGGCCGTCGGCGCCCTCGCGGCGGGCGGGGCCGAGCACCGGATGGTCATGGCCGGCACCGCCAACCTCGCCCGTGCCACCGGGGACTTCCACCTGAGCATCGGCCCGGTGCTCGAGGCCCTCGAGGAGCAGGTGGTGATGCTCCGGCTGCTCTCCGAGATGGAGCAGGACGCCCGCGGGGTCGCCGTGCGGATCGGCACGGAGAACGCCGAGGGCCCCCTGTCCGAGGCGGCGGTCGTCGCCACCGGCTACGGGCCGCAGTCGAAGGTGGGGGTCGTGGGCCCCATGCGCATGGACTACCCGTCCACGATGGCCGCCGTGCGCGCCGTCGCCCGCTACCTCTCCCGTATCCTCGGGGGCTGAGCCCCCGCGGGCCCCCTTCCCCGGGGCCCTCCAGCGAAACCCACAACAGACCTCTCGACAGAACGGACCACGGTGAGCGATCACTACGAGACCCTGGGTGTGTCCCGGGACGCCAGCCAGGAAGAGATCAAGAAGGCCTACCGCAGGAAGGCCCGGCGGCTGCACCCGGACGTCAACCCCGGCCCCGAGGCCGCCGAGGACTTCAAGCGCCTCTCCCACGCCAACGACGTCCTCTCCGACCCCGAGAAGCGGCGCGTCTACGACGCAACCGGCAACGAGAACGGCACCGACACCGGCTTCGGCGGAGGCTTCCCGGGCACGGGCTTCGGCTTCGCCGACATCTTCGACACCTTCTTCCAGGGCGCCGGCGGCGCCGGTTCCGGCCGGCGCGGGCCCGCGTCCCGCACGCGCCAGGGCCAGGACGCCCTGATCAACGTCCGGGTCACCCTCAAGGACGCGGTCTTCGGCACCGAGAAGAAGATCACCGTGGACACGGCCGTGGTCTGCCCCACCTGCGACGGCACCTGCTGCCAGGCGGGCACCCAGCCCGAGACCTGCGAGGTCTGCCGCGGGTCCGGCCAGGTGCAGCGCCAGGTCCAGTCGATCCTCGGCACCGTGGTCACGGCGGCGCCGTGCGCGACCTGCCAGGGGTTCGGCACCGTCATCAAGCACCCGTGCCACGAGTGCTACGGCGAGGGCCGCGTGCGCGACCGTCGCCCGCTCACCGTGAAGATCCCCGCCGGCGTCTCGACCGGCAACCGGATCCGCCTCTCGGGGCAGGGCGAGGCCGGCACCGCCGGCGGCCCGAACGGCGACCTCTACGTCGAGCTCAAGGTCGACCCCGACCCCACGTTCGAGCGCCAGGGCGACGACCTGCACGCCCGCGTCCGGGTGCCCATGACCTCCGCGGCCCTCGGCACCACCGTCACCCTCGAGACCTTCGACGGCGAGCGCGAGGTGCCCGTGAGCCCCGGCACGCAGACCGGCCACACTGTGACCCTGCACGAGCTCGGGGCCACGCGGCTGCGCGGCGGCGGCCGGGGAGAGCTGTTCGTCCACCTCGAGGTCGAGACCCCCACGGCGCTCGACGACGAGCAGCGCGAACTGCTCGAGCAGCTGTCGCGGCTGCGCGGCGAGGACCAGTCCACCGGCACCACCCTGAACTCCCCGGCCGGCTCCGGCGGCTTCTTCTCCCGGCTCAAGGACAGGTTCTCCGACCTGTGAGCCTGCCGGTCTTCAAGGTCGAGCCGGGCCGGCTCGACGGCCTCGACCCCGGCGCGGCGCTCACCGTCACCGGCCCGGAGGCCCGCCACGCCGTCACCGTGCGCCGTCTCGCGCCCGGTGAGCGCCTCGAGCTCGTCGACGGTGCCGGGACCCGGGCCACGGGGGAGCTGCGCACGGGGGAGCGGGACAGCATGGAGGTCCGCGTCCTCTCGGTGGCCGCCGAGCCGGCCCGCACGCCCCGGCTGGTCCTCGCCCAGGCCCTCGCGAAGGGCGACCGGGACCTGATGGCCGTGGAGACGGCCACCGAGCTGGGCGTCGACGCCGTGGTGCCCTGGCAGGCCGACCGCTCGATCGTGCGGTGGAAGAAGGAGCGCGCCGCCAAGAGCCACGAGAAGTGGGTCCACACCGTCGCGGCCGCCGCGAAGCAGTCCCGGCGGGCGGCCTGGCCCGAGGTGCTGCCCCTGTGCGCGACCCGTGAGCTCGCCCGCCTGCTCGGCGAGCCGGGCACGCGCGGCCTGGTCCTGCACGAGGAGGCGCGCGACTCCCTCGCCGACCTGTCGAGGGCCGAGGGCGCACCGTGGGAGGGCGCCGAGCGGATCGTCCTGGTGGTGGGCCCCGAGGGGGGCATCGCCCCGGCGGAGCTCGACGTCCTGACCGGTGGGCAGGCCCGCACGGTCCGGCTCGGCGCGGAGGTGCTGCGCAGCTCCACCGCCGGACCCGCCGCACTGGCGGTGCTCAGCGCCGCCCTCGGCCGCTGGTCGGCCGGATCCGACTGAGCCGGGCCGGGCGGGTGCAGCCGGCTCAGCCGGTCGGACCGGGCAGGACCTCGACGTCCTTGTCGTCGCGCACGGTCCCGCCCCCGGCGTCCCGGCCGACGACCGTCACCACGTACTCGCCCGGCTCCAGCTCGAGCTCCACCCGGAACGCGGTGGTCCCGCCGCCCTGCGGGAGCACGGCCGCCGCACCGCCCGAGACACGCTCCCCGTCCGGCCCGGTCACGCTCCACCGGCAGCCCCGGACGCCGTCCAGGGCCCGGCCCGACAGGGTGAGGGACCCCTCGGACCGCTCGTCCTGCCGCGGTTCGTCGAGCCAGAGCGGCGCCTCCACCCCGTCGTCGGGCCGGAGGGGGCCGTCGAGGCGCACGGACCCGAAGACCTCCTCGCCGGGCCGTCCGTCCACGAGCACCACGACCTCGGCCTCGGAGCCCACGGGCAGCAGGCCCGCGGTGACCGCCGTGGCGGTCACCGTGTGCGCGAGCTGCTGGAGGGCCAGCCGGACCTCGCGGTCGTCGAGGTCCGTGCGGAAGGCCCCGGACGGCAGGTCCACGGTGATGGTCCCTCCCGGGGACGTCGAGGCGCCCACCCGGTCCACCGGGGACCAGAGGGTCCGGTAGTCCGGGTCCTCCGGGGTCGCCCTGGTCATCAGCGTCGCGGCCGCGGCAATGGGGTCCACGGCCGCGGCCGCCTCCGAGGCGTCGCGGAACTCCCGGAACAACCGCTCCTCGCCGTCCGCGCGGCCCACCCAGTAGACGGGCAGCTTCGTGGTGGGCACCCTGCCGTCGGCGGCGTCCGCCGCGGTGGACGTGGCGGGCGCCGTGGCCGACGTGGTGGCCGACGTGATGGCCGTGCCGTCCAGAGCGGGCTCCGGACCGGTGCCGCACGCGCCGAGGACGAGGACGCCCGCGGCGGAGAGCGCGAGCACGGGGACCCGGCCGCGGGCTCGGGCGGGCCGGGAGCGGGCTGTGGACATGGGGGGACGCTCACCTCGGCATTCCGGGATTCGTGGGGGGCGGTGCCGGCACCGGGGGAGGCCGCACCCGTCCCCCTGCCGGAGGACCGGACCATTCCAGCACAGCGACTGTGGACGCCCCAGCCGAGAAGCCCCGGCAGCCGTGACCGATACCAAATCGGAATGTGCGGCCGGCGGCCCCCCGGAGCCGGAACCGCGCGGTACCCTGGAGGAGGACGGGTCCCGTACGCCCGTCCCTCCGTCGGCACCCACAAGAGAGCGAGAGCACGGCCCGCGCGGCCGCACCCATGACTGAGACGCTGCCTGGCACCACGCACCCCCTGACGGCCCGCACCGTCATCACCTTCCCCGACCGGGAGACGATGGTCCGGTGCCTCGGCTCCGGGGACGACACCCTGCGCCAGGTGGAGACGGCGTTCCCCGGCCTCACGACCAGCCCGCGCGGTCTCGAGCTCGGCATCGAGGGCCCGAGCGGCCCCGTGCAGATCGCCGCCACGCTCTTCGACGAGCTCAAGGTCCTGGCCGGCCGCGAGACCGCGATCACCCCCCAGGTCATCAGCCAGCTGCTGGAGCTGATCGGCCGGGACCTCTCCGTCCGCCCCAGCGGCGCCCTGACCCAGAACATCCTCTCCAGCCGCGGCCGCAAGATCCGCCCCAAGACGCTGCACCAGAAGGCCTACGTCGACGCCATCGACGAGCACACCGTGGTCTTCGGCATCGGTCCCGCCGGCACGGGCAAGACCTATCTGGCCATGGCCAAGGCCGTCCAGGCGCTGCAGGCCAAGGAGGTGTCCCGGATCATCCTCACCCGCCCGGCCGTGGAGGCGGGGGAGCGGCTCGGCTTCCTGCCCGGGACGCTCAGCGAGAAGATCGACCCGTACCTGCGCCCGCTGTACGACGCGCTGCACGACATGATGGACCCGGACTCGATCCCCCGCCTCATGGAGGCGGGCACCATCGAGGTCGCACCACTGGCCTACATGCGCGGACGCACCCTCAACGACGCGTTCATCATCCTGGACGAGGCGCAGAACACCACGCCCGAGCAGATGAAGATGTTCCTCACCCGGCTCGGCTTCGGCTCCAAGATGGTCGTCACCGGGGACGTCACCCAGGTGGACCTGCCCGGGAGCGCGTCCTCGGGGCTGCGCCAGGTGCAGCACGTGCTCGGCGGGGTCCAGGACGTCGCGTTCACGGAGATGACCGCCGAGGACGTGGTGCGCCACGAGCTCGTCAGCAGGATCGTCAGCGCCTACGACGCCTTCGACACGACCAACCGGCACCGCAACGAGCGGCGCCGGCGCAAGGACGACGCCCGTGCCGCCCGCGCCGCCGACCCGGACGGGGCCGAGGCCTGATGGCCGTCGAGTTCGACCTGCAGGCCGACCCGCGGGACGTCCCCGCCGAGGACCGGATGGCCTACGAGGCGGTCGACGTCGACCTGCTGAGCCGGCTCGCGGAGCACGTCCTGGAGCGGCTGCACGTCCACCCCGACGCGGAGCTGTCGATCGCGGTGGTCGACGAGGACGAGATGGCGCGCCTGCACGTCGAGTG
Source organism: Kocuria aegyptia (assembly GCF_039530085.1). NCBI lineage: Bacteria > Bacillati > Actinomycetota > Actinomycetes > Micrococcales > Micrococcaceae > Kocuria > Kocuria aegyptia. The sequence continues at coordinate 16,734 of NZ_BAAAOA010000015.1, read as the reverse complement.
GATGGACCTGCCCGGCCCCACGGACGTCCTGTCCTTCCCCATGGACGAGCTGCGCCCGGGCACCCCGGAGGAGCCCGCGGAGGGGACGCTGGGCGACATCGTGCTGTGCCCCCCGGTGGCGCGCCGGCAGGCCGAGGCCGCCGGGCACTCCGTCGCGGACGAGCTGTGCCTGCTCACCACGCACGGGATCCTGCACCTGCTGGGGCACGACCACGCGGAGCCCGCGGAGCGGCGGGTCATGTTCGCCCTCCAGCGCGATCTGCTCACGGACTTCCTCGGCCGGCCCGCGCCGGTCGAGACCATGGAGTAGCGCCCCATGATGACCACTGCCGTCCTGGTCGTCGCGGCGATCGTGTTCCTGGGCACGGCTTTCGTCCTCACGGCCGCCGAGACCGGCCTCACCTACCTGCCCCGCGCGGACGCCGAGGCCATCGCCCGGGACGACCCCGACTCCTCCGCGGCCAGGATCCTGGCCACGCCCACCGCGCACCTGCAGGCCCTGCGCTTCTGGAGCGTGTGGTTCGAGACGGCCTCCGCCGTGGCGGTCGCCCTCGCGATGTTCGACGGCTTCGACGACGTCTGGCTCGCCGGGCTGCTGGCCACCGTGGTGATGGCCGCCGTCGGCTTCGTCCTCACCGGGGTCTCGCCCCGGCAGGTCGGGCGCAGCAACGCCGCCGGCACCGTCCGGGCGACCGCCGGCCTCGTGCGCGTGCTTCGCATCGTGCTCGGCCCGGTCCCCGGGATGCTCGTGCGCCTGGGCTCGTCCGTCGCTCGGGACCCGGAGCGCACCGCCCCGGGCTATCTGACCGAGGAGGAGCTGCTCGAGTTCGTGGACCGCTCCACCGGCCAGGCCCTGATCGAGGACAACGAGGCGGAGCTGCTCCACTCGGTCTTCGACCTCGACGACACCAACGTCCGGGCGGTCATGGTGCCCCGCACCGACATGGTCTCCGTCGACGACGACGACACCGTGGACAACGCCCTGAACCTCTTCTTCCGCTCCGGCTACTCCCGGATCCCCGTGATCGGGGAGAGCGCCGACGAGGTCCTCGGCATCCTGTACCAGAAGGATCTCGCGGAGCGGGTGCACCGCCTGGGCACCGGGCTGCGGCTCACGGGGCTCTCCGAGCTCGCCCGGGAGGTCCGGTACGTGCCCGAGTCGAAGAAGGTCAACGAGCTGCTGCGCGAGATGCAGCTCGAGTCGATCCACGTGGCGATCGTCGTGGACGAGTACGGCGGCACCGCCGGGCTCGTCACCCTGGAGGACCTCATCGAGGAGCTGCTCGGGGAGATCGTCGACGAGTACGACCGGGAGAAGCCCGAGGTCGCCGAGCTCGGCGACGGCCGCTACCGCGTCTCCGCCCGGCTCGGGGTCGAGGACCTGGGCGACCTGTTCGGCGTCGACCTCGAGGACGACGAGGTGGACACGGCCGGCGGGCTGCTCGCCAAGTCCATCGGCCGGGTGCCCATCGTGGGCTCCCGCGCCACCGTCGAGGGCATCGTCCTCGAGGCCGTCACCCTGGAGGGCCGGCGCAACCGGGTGGGCCAGCTCGAGGTCCACCGGGACCCCGACTGGGTCCCCCCGGGTTCCACGGCCGTGGACCCCGCCGCCCAGGAGTCCGAGGAGGAGACCCACCACCATGTCTGAGCCCACACCCGCCGTTCCCGCCGGAGCGGACGAGCCCGCGGCAGCCGGGGAGCACGTCCCGTTCCGCGCCGGTTTCGCCGTGCTGGTCGGCCGCCCCAACGCCGGGAAGTCCACGCTCACCAACGCCCTGGTCGGGCAGAAGGTCGCGATCACCTCGAGCCGGCCGCAGACCACGCGGCACACCATCCGGGGGATCGTGCACCGGCCCGAGGGCCAGCTCGTGCTCGTGGACACCCCGGGCCTGCACCGGCCGCGGACGCTGCTCGGCGAGCGGCTCAACGACCTCGTGGCCGACACCCTCGCCGAGGTCGACGTCATCGGCTTCTGCGTGCCCGCCGACGAGAAGATCGGACCCGGGGACCGGTTCATCGCCCAGCAGCTCGCGGCCTCCGGCAACAAGCCGGTCGTGGCGATCGTGACGAAGACGGACACCGTCTCCCGCGCCGAGCTCGCCGAGCAGCTGCTGGCGGTGACCGAGCTGGGCCGCTCCGTGATGGAGGCCGAGCACCAGGTCCGCGCCGAGCGGGCCGAACGGGCCGCCCGCAAGCCCCGCCACCGCGCCGGAGCCGCGCACGCGCCCCGTCCCGACGCCGGCGACCCGGGCTGGGCCGACGTCATCCCCGTCTCCGCCGTGGACGGGTTCCAGGTCGAGTCCCTCGCCGGGCTGCTCATCGGCCGGATGCCGGAGTCCCCGGCCCTGTACCCGGACGGCGAGCTGACCGACGAGCCCGAGATGACGATGGTCGCCGAGCTCGTCCGGGAGGCGGCCCTGGAAGGGGTGCGCGACGAGCTGCCGCACTCCCTCGCGGTCGTGGTCGAGGAGATGGTCCCCCGCGAGGGCCGACCCGCGGACCGCCCGCTGCTCGACGTGCGGGTCAACGTCTACGTCGAGCGGTCGTCGCAGAAGGCCATCATCATCGGCAAGGGCGGCTCGCGGCTGCGCGAGATCGGGACCCGGTCCCGGACCGCCATCGAGGCGCTGCTGGGCACGAAGGTCTACCTCGACCTGCACGTGAAGATCGCCAAGGAGTGGCAGCGCGACCCCAAGCAGCTCTCCCGCCTGGGCTTCTGAGCCGCGGGCGCGCCCCGATCGCACCCGCGCCCCGCCGCGTCGCCCGCCCCGTGCGCCGGGGCGGGCGGCTACCATGACACCCGGCGCCCCGGCCGGGCGCCGTCCCCCACCCCGGCCCTCGTGCCCGGGACCTGCCAGGAGAGAGTCACCGTGTCCTCAACGCCCCCCGACGCCCAAGGACGCCACCGAATCCGCCGATGGTCCCGGAGGCGCTGGGCCGCCGTCGCGCTGGTCGTGGTGCTGCTCGCGGTCCTCGGGGCCGGCGTGGCCGCCACCTGGCGGCTGCAGTCCAACCTGAACACCTCCCCGCTGGACCTGGGCGACGGGACCGAGCCCGAGTCCGGCCCGCTGGACATCCTGGTCATGGGCACGGACACCCGTGAGGGCGAGGGCAACGACCGGTACGGCGACGACGAGGACAGCAGCGGAGCCGGCCTGACCGACGTCATGATGCTGATGCACGTCAGCGAGGACCGCAGCGGCGTGACCGTGGTGTCCCTGCCGCGCGACCTGGTCGCCGACATCCCGCGCTGCACGGACCCCGAGTCCGGCGAGGTCCATCCGGCGGCGCAGGACGCGATGCTCAACTCGGCGATCGCCAACGGCGGCCCCGGGTGCACGGTCGCGACCGTCAACGAGATGACCGGTCTCAAGATCGATCACTTCATGCTCGCCGACTTCAACGCCGTGAAAGAGCTCTCCTCGACCGTGGGAGGTGTCGAGGTGTGCGTCAACGACGCCGTCGACGACCCGAAGTCGGGACTGAAGCTGCCCGCCGGGGTGTCGTCCGTCGAGGGCGAGCAGGCCCTGGCGTTCCTGCGCAGCCGCGCCGCCTTCGGCGACGGCGGGGACACGAGCCGGATCCGGTCCCAGCAGTCGTTCCTCGCATCCCTGGCGCGCAAGATCAAGGACGAGGGCACGCTGTGGGACCTGCCGAAGCTCTACGAGATCGCCGACGTGGCCACGCGCAACCTGCACGTCGACGAGGGGCTGGCCTCCGTCCCGACGGTGGTCGGCCTCGGCACGGCGGTCCGGGGGATCGACCTGGGCAGCATGGTCTTCGTGACCGTGCCCAACGAGCCCTACGTGCTGGATCCCAACCGGCTCCAGCTCGACGAGGAGCCGGCCGAGCGCCTCTTCGAGGCCCTGCGCGAGGACCGGCCGCTCACCTCGCCCTCCGCGGAGCCGACCGGCGACCCGACCTCCTCCGCGACCCCGTCCCCCGGCACCACCGACCCGGCCCCGACGGTCGACCCGGCCACGGTCCCGCTGACGGTCGCCAACGTCTCCGGCGTCGACGGCCGGGACGCGGACATCGCCGACGTGCTCGAGGACGAGGGCTACACCGCCGTCGAGTCCGGCCCGCAGGCCACCGAGCTGCCGGGCACACAGGTCTTCTTCGGCGCGGGCTGGTATGAGGCGGCCGTCGAGATCGCCGACCTGCTCGGCGTCCCCTCCTCGCAGATCGTGCCCACCACGGACGTCTCGGGGGTGTTCGTCTCGGTGGGCCAGGACTTCCGCGAGGGGGACCGGCTCGAGCTGGGAACGGAGCTGCCCGGGGGGCTCAACGGGCAGACCGCCGAGCAGTACACCTGCCAGCAGGCGGCCGGCGACTGGTGAGAACGCGACCCGGCGCGCCGGACGGCCCGTGGTAAGTTGGACGCATGCGGACTGGGACCCTCCTCCTTACGTGCCGCAACGGGGCCTGACCCGTCGTCGTATGGCCGGCCTCCCGTTGCGGAGTTCCTGATGCCCGGCCACCCGTAGACGTCTCGAGCAGAACAGGCCAATCCCATGCGCAACTACCAGCAGCCTTCCGGCATGCCGATCCACAAGTACGTCCCGTACCAGCAGCAGTTCCCCGTCGACCTCCCCGACCGCACTTGGCCGGACCGGGTCATCACCGAGGCCCCCCGTTGGTGCGCCGTGGACCTGCGCGACGGGAACCAGGCGCTGATCGATCCCATGAACTCCGACCGCAAGCTCAGGATGTTCGAGCTGCTCGTGCGGATGGGCTACAAGGAGGTCGAGGTCGGGTTCCCCTCGGCCTCCCAGACCGACTTCGACTTCGTGCGCCGGCTCATCGAGGAGGACCGGATCCCCGACGACGTCACGATCCAGGTCCTGACGCAGTCCCGCGAGCACCTCATCGAGCGCACCTACGAGGCCATCGACGGCGCCGACAAGGCGATCGTGCACCTCTACAACGCGACCTCCACGCTGCAGCGGCGCGTGGTGTTCGACCAGGACATGGACGGGATCGTGGACATCGCCCTGACCGGGGCGCGGCTGTGCCGGAAGTACGAGGAGCAGCTGAAGAGCACCTCCGTGACCTACGAGTACTCCCCGGAGTCCTACACCGGCACGGAGCTCGAGTTCGCCGCGCGCATCGCCAACGCCGTGGCCGAGATCTTCGAGATCGGCGGGGACCGGGAGATGATCCTCAACCTGCCCGCCACCGTCGAGATGGCCACCCCCAACGTCTACGCCGACTCCATCGAGTGGATGTGCCGCAACCTCTACGACCGGGACGCCACCGTGGTGTCCCTGCACCCGCACAACGACCGCGGCACCGGCGTGGCCGCGGCCGAGCTGGGCTACCTCGCCGGCGCCGACCGCATCGAGGGCTGCCTGTTCGGCAACGGCGAGCGGACCGGCAACGTCGACCTGGTCACCCTGGGCCTGAACCTGCTCACCCAGGGTGTGGACCCGCAGATCGACTTCTCCGACATCGACGACATCCGCCGGACCGTGGAGTACTGCAACCAGCTGCCCGTCCCCGAGCGTGCCCCCTACGGCGGGGACCTCGTGTTCACGGCGTTCTCCGGCTCCCACCAGGACGCCATCAAGAAGGGCTTCGACAGGATGGCGCGGGACGCCCAGGAGCAGGGCCGGAGCGTCGACGAGCTGGTGTGGGCCGTGCCCTACCTGCCCATCGATCCCAAGGACCTGGGCCGGACCTACGAGGCCGTCATCCGCGTGAACTCGCAGTCCGGGAAGGGCGGGGTCGCCTACCTGCTCGCCAGCGAGCACGGGCTGGACCTGCCGCGGCGGGCGCAGATCGAGTTCTCCCGCGTGGTCCAGGAGCACACCGACACCTCCGGCGGGGAGGTCTCCGGCGCGGAGCTGTGGAAGGTGTTCGCGGACGAGTACCTGCCCACCGTCCAGGACGGGGACGCCGGGCGCTGGGGCCGGTACCGGATCACCAACATCACCACGACCTCCGAGGAGGACGGGGAGAGCACCCTGGAGATCGGCCTGGACGTCGACGGCGTCCAGCACCACCGCACGGCGCAGGGCAACGGCCCCATCGAGGCGCTGCTGGGGATCTTCGGGGCGGAGGGCGTCGACGTGCGCGTGCTCGACTACAGCGAGCACGCCCTCTCGGCCGGTGGTGACGCCCAGGCCGCCAGCTACGTCGAGGCCGCCGTGGGAGACCGGGTCCTGTGGGGCGTCGGCATCGACGCGAATACCACCCGCGCCTCCCTGAAGGCCGTCGTCTCCGCGGTGAACCGGGCCGTGCGGGACGCCCAGGACTGAGCGCCGAGCCACCGCGGCGCGGCGGGCCAACCCTGGCGAGGGGCGGCCCGCCGCCGTCGTCCCGGCCGGTCCGTCCGGCTGTGCCGTCCGACCGGCGTGGGAGAATGATCCGGTGGCCAGGACGACCTTCGCATCACGCAGCTACCGGGACGACGCCGTCGTGCTGCGCACCTTCAAGCTCGGCGAGGCCGACCGGATCGTCGTGCTCCTGACCCGGGACCACGGGCAGGTCCGGGCCGTCGCCAAGGGCGTGCGGCGCACGACGTCGCGCTTCGGCTCCCGGCTCGAGCCGTTCAACGTCGCCGAGCTGCAGCTGGTCACCGGCCGCAACCTCGACATCGTCTCGCAGGCACTCGGCAAGCGCGGCTACGGGTCGGTCATCGCCGCCGACTACGCCAAGTACACCGCCGCCGCGGCCATGACCGAGGCCGCGGAGAAGTTCACGGAGAACGACGACGAGTCCTCGGCCCAGCAGTACCGGCTGCTCGTCGGCGCCCTGTCCGCCCTGGCTCGCGGGCTGCACGCACCGGGGGCCGTCCTGGACTCCTACCTGCTGCGTGCCGTGTCCACGGCCGGGTGGGCCCCGAGCTTCACCGACTGCGCCCGGTGCGGCGCACCCGGCCCGCACGAGGCGTTCTCGGCACCGCTCGGCGGCGCCGTCTGCCCCGCCTGCCGCCCGCCCGGGGCCGCCGCCCCCGACCCCGCGACCGTCGAGCACCTCTCCGCGCTGCTCACCGGGGAGTGGGAGCGGATCGACGCCGCGGAGCCCCGCACGGCCCGGGCCGCCGCCGGCATCGTGGCCACCTACGTACAGTGGCACCTGGAAAGGGCCGTCCGGTCCCTGAACCTCGTGGAACGGAGCTGACCATGCCCGGCTTTGCCGCCCCGCCCGCCCATCCCAGCGGCGCCTGCGCCCCGCCGATCCCGCCGCAGTTCGTGCCACGGCACGTGGCCGTGGTCATGGACGGCAACGGGCGCTGGGCCAACCAGCGCGGCCTGCCGCGCAACGAGGGCCACAAGGCGGGAGAGGCGGCCCTGATCGAGGTGATGGCCGGGGCCATCGAGATGGGCATCCCCTACGTCAGCGCCTACGCGTTCTCCACCGAGAACTGGAAGCGCTCCCTGGACGAGGTGACGTTCCTGATGAACTACACCGCCGACGTCATGGAGCGCCAGCTGCCCACCTTCCAGGAGTGGGGGATCCGGATCCGGTGGGCCGGGCGCAAGCCCCGCCTGTGGCGCTCGGTCATCAACCGCCTGGAGGAGGCGGAGCGGGCCACCCGCGACAACGACGTCGTCACCCTCACCATGTGCGTGAACTACGGAGGACGGGCCGAGATCGCCGATGCCGCCGCGGCCATGGCCGCCGACGCCCGCGCGGGCACCCTGAACCCGCGCAGCATCGACGAGAAGACCGTCCAGCGCTACCTCGACGAGCCGGACCTGCCGGACGTCGACCTCTTCCTGCGCTCCTCCGGGGAGCAGCGGATCTCGAACTTCCTCCTGTGGCAGTCCGCCTACGCCGAGCTCGTCTTCCAGGACGTGCTCTGGCCGGACGTCGACCGCCGCACCCTGTGGGAGGCCGTGGAGGTGTACGCGCGCCGGGACCGCCGCTACGGCGGGGCCGTCGACCGCGTGGCCGGCCCCGGCGCCTCCGGCTGAGGCCGGCGCCGCCGCAGGCCGCGCAGCCAGGCCGCGAGGTCCCGCTGCGCGGCCCGCCGCACGGCCTCCCGGGAGAGATGGACGTCGTGGACGGCGCCCTCGTAGGAGCGCAGCGTCACGTCCGTGCCGAGGTCGGACGCGTGCCGTCGGATCTGCCGGACGTCCAGCACGGTGTCGGCCGAGCGCATCCGCTCGCTCCACCATGGGCGGATGCAGGACCGGGCCGAGGTCTGCACCAGTACTGGAAGGTGAAGGTTCAGTCCCTTTGCAACCTCACCCTGAGCTTGAAGCACAGCGTTGAGCCAGCCCGGGGTGATGTCGAAGCTGGTCTCGGGACGCCAGCGGGAGTCGATCGGCCACTCTCCCTCGGCGTGCTCGCTGATCACCCGGTAGTAGTGGCTGCGCAGCCGGGCTCGCACCGCGTGGTCCGGGAGCTGCTCCGCGAGCCTGGCCACCACGGGGCGCAGTGCGGCGCCCACGGCGTCGGAGCCGTGGCTGCCGATCCAGGGGGCGTTGAGGGCCAGGCCGTCCAGCCGGCCCGGGTGCCGTGAGGCCCACATCGCCGCGGTGAGACCCCCGGTGGAATGGCCCATGAGCACGAGCCGGCCCTCCGGGCCGGGCAACCCGTCCTCGGCCAGCACGTCGAGCGCGGCGGCGATGTCGTCGTCGTAGTCCGCGAGGTCCGTGGCGTGCCCCGGGCAGCCGTCCGCCACGGCCAGCACCTCGTCCGTGAGGTTCCGGCCGTAGCCGTGCAGGTCCAGGGCGTAGAACGCGTAGCCGGCGGCCGCGCATGTGCGGGCCAGCTCGGCGTTGAAGAAGTAGTCGGACCAGCCGTGCAGGTACAGCACGGCCCCGCGCAGGCTGCCCGGCGCCGGCGGGACGTCCCCCGGCCGGTAGCGGACCACCGTGGCGGTGGAGTGGGGGGCGGAATGGGGGCCCAGGTCCACGGTCCGCGCGCGGAAGCCCGTCCCCAGCACGTCGGGCACCCATGGGTCCGGGGGAGCGCTCATGCCCTCACCTCGCGCGGGCGGTCCGTCGGGGGCGCCGGCCCCTCCGCGACCGCCCGGCCGGAGGAGCGCCCTGTGGAAGACTGGGACCATGCGCTTCTACCCTACGTTCTTCAGGGCCGTCTTCTCCCGGATGGATCCCGAGAAGGCCCACCACGTCGGCTTCCTCGGCATCCGGGCGGCCCGGGCCGCGCGGACCAGCGCGGCACTGCGGGTGTACACCCGGCCCGAACCCGCGCTCGAGGTCGAGGCCCTGGGCCTGCGCTTCCCGTCCCCGTTCGGGCTGGCGGCGGGCTTCGACAAGGGCGGGGAAGGAATCGGCGCGCTCACCGATCTCGGCTTCGGCCACGTCGAGATCGGCACCGTGACCGCGCAGGCCCAGCCGGGCAATCCTCGGCCCCGCCTCTTCCGGCTCGTGCGGGACCGCGCGGTGATCAACAGGATGGGCTTCAACAACGACGGGGCGTCGGCCGTGGCCCCGCGCCTGGCGCAGGCACGCCGCGCGCTCGAGGCGGACCACCGCGGACGCGCCCGGCCGGTGCTGGGCGTCAACATCGGCAAGACCAAGGCGGTGCCGCTGGAGGACGCGGTCGACGACTACCTGCAGAGCGCCCGGGCCCTCGCCCCGCTGGCGGACTACCTCGTGGTCAACGTGTCCTCGCCCAACACCCCGGGGCTGCGGCAGCTGCAGGAGATCGAGAGCCTGCGGCCCCTGCTGAGCGCGGTGGGCCGCACCGCCGACGAGTCCGCGGACCGGCACGTCCCCCTGCTCGTGAAGATCGCCCCGGACCTCTCGGACGAGGACGTGCTGGCGGTCGCGGACCTGGCCCTCGACCTGGGCCTGGACGGCATCGTGGCCACCAACACCACCATCGCGCGGGACGGGCTGGGCCTGCTCTCCGACCCCGCCGAGATCGAGGCCCACGGGACCGGCGGGCTCTCCGGCGCCCCGCTGCGGCGGCGCTCCCTCGAGGTGCTGCGGCTGCTGCGCGAGCGCGTGGGGGACCGGCTGGCCCTGGTCTCCGTGGGCGGCGTGACCACGGCCGAGGACGTCCGGGAGCGCCTCGACGCCGGCGCCACCCTCGTGCAGGGCTACACCGCCTTCCTCTACGAGGGCCCCTTCTGGGCGCGCCGCATCAACCGGGGCCTGGCCGGGGCCGGCCGGGCCCCGCGCTGACGGCGGCCACGGAGCCGGAACAGCACTGCCCCCGGACCGCAGGGTCCGGGGGCAGTGCTGTCGGGGCCGGGCCCCGCGTCCGCGTCGGACACGGGCCGGGGGGCTCAGGAGGGGCGCTCACCGCGTGCGACCTGGGGCTTGGGCAGGCGGAGGCGGCGCATCGTGAAGGAGCGCATCGCGGCGTACCAGCGCACGCCCCGCTCCACGGTCCCGAACTTCGCCTGCATCGCCTTCTTCATCCGGGCCGTCGACAGGACGGCGTCCACGATGCCGAGGACCATCAGCGCCCAGATGACGTAGACGCCGTAGGCGGCCACGTCCTGGACCGGGAAGAACAGGATGACGAGCGCGAGCAGCGCCACGACCATGAGGTACTCGCCGACGTTGAGCCGGGAGTCGACCCAGTCCCGCGCGAAGCGACGCTGCGGGCCCCGGTCCCGCGGCCCGAGGAAGCGCTCGTCCCCGGCGGCCATGCCGGCCTGCGCCCGCATCCGCTGCTCGCGGGCGGCGTCGCGGGACTGGGCCTTCGCGGCCTTGCGGTCCTCCGGGACCAGGGGGCGGCGGCGGGCGGCCTCCTGCTGCCGGCGGCTGGGCGTGGGCCGGCCCTTGCCCGGCGTCCGCCGCGGGGCGGCCACCGGTTCCGTGGGGGCGGGCGCAGCGGTCACCGACGTTGACCCTGCTCGGTCTGCATCCTTCTTGCGTCCAAACACCCGTCAAGGATAGCCGACGGACCTGCCGGTCCCCGCCGGGCACCGGACATAGGGTGGGGCCATGAGCGAGCCCTGGGCCCCGACCGACCCCGTTCCCGTCGACGCCGTGCGCGAGGCCGTGCACGCGGGCATGCCACGGACCCTCGAGCAACTCGTGGAGCTCGTGGCGATCCCCGGCATCGCCTGGGAGTCCTTCGACGCCGCGCAGCTGGAGCGCAGCGCGGTGGCCGTGGCCGGCGTGCTCGCGGACGCCGGGCTCGACGAGGTGGAGATCCTCCGCGTGCCCCTGGGGGGCGGCCCGGGCCACCCCGCCGTCGTCGCCCACCGCCGGCCCGCGCCCGGTCACCCCACCGTCCTGCTCTACGCCCACCACGACGTCCAGCCCCCGGGACGGCGGGAGCTGTGGGACTCGGAGCCGTTCGCCGCCGAGGAGCGCGACGGCCGCATCTACGGGCGGGGCGCGGCCGACGACAAGGCCGGGATCATGGCACACGTCGGTGCCCTGCGCGCCGCGACCGCCGGCCGCGGGGACGGCTTCGGCCTCGGTGTCACCGTCTTCGTGGAGGGGGAGGAGGAGGCCGGCTCCCCGTCCTTCCGGGACTTCCTGGAGGCCCACCGGGACCGGCTGGCCGCCGACGTCATCGTGATCGCGGACTCCGCCAACTGGGAGGTCGGCGTACCCGCCCTGACCACGAGTCTTCGCGGCATGGTCGGCGCGGTCGTGGAGCTGTCCGTGCTCGAGCACGCCGTCCACTCGGGCATGTACGGCGGACCGGTCCTGGACGCTCCCACCCTGCTGGCCCGCCTCATCGCCACCCTGCACGACGACGACGGCGCCGTCGCCGTCGAGGGGCTGCTCGCCGAGGACCGCACCGACCTCGTCTACGACGAGGAGCGGTTCCGGGTCGACGCCGCGGTCAGGGACGGCGTCCGGCTGGCCGGCCGCGGCTCGATCGCCTCCCGGCTCTGGACGCAGCCGGCCCTGTCGGTGACCGGCATGGACGTCACGCCCGTGGACATCGCCGCCAACACGATCGCCCCCTCCGCCCGGGCGAAGCTGAGCCTGCGCACAGCCCCCGGGCAGGACCCTGCCCAGGCCGCGGAGGCACTCCGGCGCCACGTCGAGGAGCATGCGCCGTTCGGCGCGCACGTGAGCTTCGAGCTCGAGGAGACGGGACAGTCCTTCCGCACCGGCATGGACTCCGAGGCCGCCCGGATCGCCCGCTGGGCGCTGGGGGAGTCGTGGGGCCGGCCCGCCGTGGAGATGGGGATCGGCGGCTCCATCCCCTTCACGGCGGACCTCATGGAGGTGTACCCGGACGCCGCCATCCTCATCACGGGCGTCGAGGACCCCGACTCCCGCGCCCACAGCGCCAACGAGTCCCTCCACCTGGCCGAGTTCGAGCGCGCCGTGGTCGCGGAGACGCACATGCTGCTCGCCCTCGACGACGCGGCCCGTGCTGCGCAGGGTCGCCGGGAATGAACCCGGACTCCCATCCGTTGTGCCCGTGACAGACCCGCCGCCGGCCCGACCCCGTGCGGCACCCCTCCACAGAAAGTGAGCATCATGAGCGTCTCGACCGAGAACGGCGCCGCAGTGGACGGCCTGCCCACCCACGGTGTCAACCTGACCGACGTCGCGTCCCAGAAGGTCCGCGCTCTGCTCGAGCAGGAGGGCCGCACCGACCTCCGGCTGCGCGTCGCCGTGCAGCCCGGCGGCTGTTCCGGCCTCATCTACCAGCTGTACTTCGACGAGCGCATCCTGGACGGGGACTCCGTGCGTGACTTCGGCGGCGTCGAGGTCGTCGTGGACAAGATGAGCGTGCCCTACCTCGACGGCTCGACCATCGACTTCGAGGACACGATCTCCAAGCAGGGGTTCTCGATCGACAACCCCAACGCAGGAGGATCCTGCGCCTGCGGCGACTCCTTCCACTGAGTCCGCCCGCGCGTCGCGAGAGGCCCGTCGTCCGCCCGGACGACGGGCCTCTCGGCATTCCGGAAGCCCCCTGCGAACGGCTCCCACAGGGGCCTCCGGGCGCCGCGCGGAAGCTGACACTGTGTCACCAGATGTCAGCGGCACGGGGTAAGCTCGGAGGGAAACATTTCACCTGACTGTGTCCGGGCTCTTCGAATCGGGGCCTTCGGCGCGCAGACGACGAGCACGAGAAGAAGAGGAAGGGCCGTCTGTGAGTTCGCACACACGAACCGACAGCCTCCGGCGCCGCACGGCGAAGGTGTCTGCGGTAGCAGTCCTGGCAGCAACCGCGCTGACGGGATGCTCGGAAGAGGCGAAGCTCGGCTGGATGCCCACCGAGCGTGGCACCACCGACAACGCCGACATGATCCTCGACCTGTGGATCGGGTCGTGGATCGCCGCCCTCGTGGTGGGACTGATCACCTGGGGTCTGATGCTCTGGTGCATGATCGCCTACCGCCGCCGCAAGTACGAGACCGGCTACCCGCGGCAGGTCGCTTACCACGCCCCCCTCGAGGTCTTCTACACGATCGTCCCGATCGCCCTGATCATGTCCCTGTTCTTCTTCACCGAGCGGACCCAGGCCGAGATCACCGCCGTGCACGACGACCCGGACGTCACCGTCCAGGTCTACGGCAAGCAGTGGGCGTGGGACTTCAACTACCTGAGCGAGGACGTCTGGGACACCGGCCTCCAGGGCCACCTCGACGGCGAGGAGGGCGTCCCCGAACGGGTGCCCACCCTGTACCTGCCCGTCGACAGCGACGTCGAGCTGCAGGTCACCTCGCGCGACGTCGTCCACTCCTTCTGGGTCCCCGCGTTCCTCGAGAAGGCGGACATGTTCCCGGGACGAACGAACAACATCAGCATCACCACGGGCCGCGAGGGCGAGTATTTCGGTAAGTGCACGGAGCTCTGCGGCGAGTACCACTCCGAGATGCTGTTCAACGTCAACGTGGTCAGCCAGGCCGAGTACGACGCCCACATCCAGTCCTTGCGCGACGCCGGCCAGACCGGGGCCCTGGGCGAGGAGTACAGCCGCGACTCCTACCCGAGCGCGGACAGCCAGCAAGACGAAACTTTTAACAACTAAGGAGTACCGGTGTCCACACTCGAGTATTCACGGGACGAGGCAGCCTCCGTCGCTCCGCGCGTGGTACCCCAGTCCAGGGGGCGGTGGGCCGTCAAGCTCCTGACGTCCACCGACCACAAGGTCATCGGGTACCACTACCTGATCTCAGCCTTCGGGTTCTTCTGCATCGCCGGCGTCATGGCGCTGCTCATCCGCGCCGAGCTCTTCCAGCCCGGCATGCAGATCCTGGAGACCAAGGAGCAGTACAACCAGCTGTTCACGATGCACGGCACACTGATGCTGCTCATGTTCGGCACCCCGCTGTTCGCCGGCTTCGCCAACGTCATCGTCCCGTTGCAGATCGGCGCCCCGGACGTGGCGTTCCCGCGGCTCAACGCCCTCGCCTTCTGGTTCTTCCTGTTCGGCTCGCTGATCGCGACCGCCGGCTTCCTGACCCCCCAGGGCGCAGCCTCCTTCGGGTGGACGGCCTACACCCCGCTGAGCAACGCCTCGTTCACCCCCGGGGTGGGCGGAGACCTGTGGGTGTTCGGCCTGGCCCTGTCGGGCTTCGGCACCATCATGGGTGCGGTCAACTTCATCACCACCATCTTGTGCATGCGTGCTCCGGGGATGACCGTGTGGCGGATGGGGCTGTTCACCTGGAACGTGCTCATCACGTCTCTGCTCGTGATCATGGCGTTCCCGCCCCTGGCGGCCGCACTCTTCGCACTGGGCATGGACCGGACCCTGGGCGGGCACATCTTCGACCCGGCCAACGGGGGAGCGGTGCTGTGGCAGCACCTCTTCTGGTTCTTCGGCCACCCCGAGGTCTACATCCTCGCCCTGCCGTTCTTCGGCATCGTGTCCGAGATCATCCCGGTCTTCTCGCGCAAGCCCCTGTTCGGCTACAAGGGCCTGGTGTTCGCGACCATCGCGATCGCCTCCCTGTCGGTGACCGTGTGGGCCCACCACATGTACGTCACCGGCGCGGTGATGCTGAGCTTCTTCGCCTTCATGACCATGATGATCGCGGTGCCCACCGGCGTGAAGTTCTTCAACTGGATCGGCACCATGTGGCAGGGCTCGATCACCTTCGAGACGCCGATGCTGTGGGTCCTGGGCTTCCTGTTCACCTTCCTGTTCGGCGGGCTCACGGGCGTGATCCTGGCGACCCCGCCGCTGGACTTCCACGTCTCGGACACCTACTTCGTGGTCGCCCACTTCCACTACGTGATCTTCGGCACCGTGGTGTTCGGCATGTTCGCCGGCTTCTACTTCTGGTGGCCCAAGTTCACCGGCTACATGCTCAACGAGCGCATCGGCAAGATCCACTTCTGGTTGTTGTTCGTCGGCTTCCACATGACCTTCCTCATCCAGCACTGGCTGGGCGTCGACGGCATGCCGCGCCGCTACGCGGACTACCTGCCGGAGGACAACTTCACCTGGATGAACCAGATCTCCACCGTCGGGGCCATGCTGCTCGGCGTATCCATGATCCCGTGGTTCTGGAACGTCTACATCACCCACCGCAACGGTAAGAAGGTCGAGGTCGATGACCCCTGGGGCTTCGGCGGATCCCTGGAGTGGGCGACCTCCTGCCCGCCGCCGCGGCACAACTTCACCTCGTTGCCGCGGATCCGCTCCGAGCGGCCGGCACTCGACCTGCACCACCCGGAGCTGGCCGCGGAGTCCCCGCAGCAGTCCCCGGTCGACGACGGCGCCATCGCCACGCGAAAGGGCTGAGCATGAAACTGTCCATCAAACTGTTCATTCTCCTGGGCGGGTTCAGCCTCGCGGCCGCCGTGGTCTACGGCTTCCTGACGCGCTTCGACGAGCTCGTGGGCTTCCCCGGGCTGCTGGCCGTGGGTGCCATGTCGTTCATGCTGGCGGTCTACCTCTGGCTCGTGGACCGCAACACCGG
The DNA here is from genome assembly GCF_039530085.1 of Kocuria aegyptia. Lineage (NCBI taxonomy): Bacteria > Bacillati > Actinomycetota > Actinomycetes > Micrococcales > Micrococcaceae > Kocuria > Kocuria aegyptia. The sequence continues at coordinate 947 of NZ_BAAAOA010000015.1, read as the reverse complement.
TGGCGTCCTCCCGGAGGACAAGCTCGACGGTGAGATCGTCGAGTCGGCCGGTGAGTACGGTCACTTCTCCCCGTGGAGCTGGTGGCCCCTGCTGCTGGGCACGGGCTGCGCCCTGGCGTTCACCGCCCTGGCCATGGGCTGGTGGATCCTGTGGGTGGCCGCTCCCGTGGCGGTGCTGAGCCTGCTGGGTCTGATCTTCGAGTACTCCCGCGGCGACCACGCCCACTGAGGCGCACAGCTGTTCCTCGATGAGGCCCCGGACACCTGGTGTCCGGGGCCTCTCGCGTCCCTCCGGACCGCTGCTCGTCGTGGGCCAGCACTTCGGGCCGGTGCCATCGGGGGCCGTGCGGGCCCGGGCGTGGGCCGGCACCGGGTCGCAGCCCCCGCGGTCGTGTGCGACGATGTGGCGCCGCGGCTTCCGGGAGACCGTCGAGGGCGCCCGGCCCAGCCGGGCGGCGATCGCCCGGATCGACAGGCCGTGTCGGCGCAGCACGGCGATCCGTTCTCGTCCCAGCAACAACAGGTACCGCTCCGACTGCTGCGCCCCGACTCTCCGGTCGGGAGCCAATCCGCCGAGCTCGGCTCGCCACCGATACGCGGTCGTGCGCCCGATACCGAACATCCGGCACGCCTCGACCGTGCCCGCCCCAGCCCACAGCAGCGCCCGGTACTCGTTCTCCAGGACCAGCCGCCGCTTGCGCCCTCTGAGGCCCATCTCCATCCCTCCATCGACCAGGGATGTTGCGACGACCGCTGGAACCCGCCCCGCGCCTGAGGGCCAGTATCCAGACGGCTTCGACACGCTGGAACCCACCGCGGAATCCGCCCGTGTCAGCGCTCTTGGAATTGTGGGCCGGTGGTGCTCGTCGAATAGTGGGCCACGTGGTTGTGGTTAGTTTGTCTGCTCGGTGATGGCGGCGCTAGGGAGCGTGTCGGTTCCGAGGTGT
>NZ_BAAAOA010000014.1:155555-200000 GCF_039530085.1 Kocuria aegyptia | reverse complement strand
GGGGGGGCCCGGCGTCGTTCCCAGCAATGTCTACCGACTGGTAGGTTATTGTCCGGCGCTGGCTCACACACCGGTGCCGCAGGTCGGTGGCCCGCTCCCCAGCGGATCCCGGCCTGCACGGTGCGCTGCGGCGCAACGGTGCGCCCCCTCCCTCTCCCGGGCCCGGGGGCGCACTCGTCGCCTCAGCTCTTGAAGCCGTCGCCGACGTTCCGGGCGGCGTCCTTCAGGTGCTCACCGGCCTGCCTGGTGGTCCCGGCCGTCTTCTGCGCCGTGCCCTCAGCCTGCAGATCGCGGTTGTCGGTGGCGTCACCGACCGCCTTCTTGGCCGAGCCGACCGCCTTGTCGGTCGCGTTGCGGATCTTGTCGTCGAGTCCCATGGGGATCTCCTTTCGTGCCCCGGCGTCCTGTGCCGGGGATCTGGTGCCGGAGACCTGGTGCCGGGAGGTCCCGCGCGAGCGTCGACCCCCCGGTGCGGTACCCGGCGGTGCGGGCACCGGGCTCAGGCGGCTCCGTGGCCGGGGTGCCGGCAGTCCTCGATCTGCTCCTTGAGCTGGGTCTCGTCGACGGCCTCGACCGCCTCGGCCATCGCGTGCAGGAAGGCGGTCACGGTGGCGGCCTCCTCGGCGGACAGCCCGCGGGCCGCGCTCAGCATCCGCTCGTGCATGGCCCCGAGGGTGGAGCGGACCTCGCAGTCGGCCTCCTCGGTGGCCACGATCACCAGCGCCCGCCGGTCCGTGGGGTGGGGGCGGCGCGCCACGTGGCCGCTGCGGGACAACCGGTCCAGCAGCGTGGTGGTGGAGGCCGAGGAGATGCCCAGCTTGCTCGCCAGGTCCCGCGGGCTCATCGGAGTCCCGGCGCGGTTCGCCTCCAGCAGATAGCGCAGGGCCAGCACGTCCTTCTCCCCCATGCCCATGGAGTCCCGGGTCCGCAGGCGCATGGCGGACTCGGCCGCCCGGTAGGCGCGCAGCGCCTCGAGCACCTGCACCGCCGGGGGACGGTCGCCCTCGGCGGCATACCAGTAGCCGGACGAGGTCTTGCGGTCTGCACTCATAAGCCCAGTGTAGTCCTTCTACAAATCAGGAGAGCTGGTAACTAGACAATCTAGTAACACTGTTGTTCGATGGGAACCGTGCGGTTTCATGCGGAAGCGCACGACGTGGCAGAGGAACGAATCAGGGTACGTGAGGAAGGTCGCACGATGAACCAGCAGCTGCACCCCGGGTCCACCGCCGAGACGGCAGAGTTCTCCCCCCTCCGGGCGGTCCGGGTGGATCACCACGGCACCACGGAAGTCCCCGTGCACTGCGGGCGGCCCATGCCGGTGCGCACCCTCGACTTCACCGAGGTGCAGGACAGCGTCAACCACGCGGTGGCCCAGGCGGCGGTCGACGGCCGGCGGGTGCACGCCTGTGACTGCGGCTTCCTGCAGGAGACGCCGCTGCCCGAGGGCACGGTGCCCTCGATCGTCCCCGACGGCGAGACGATGCTGTTCCGCCCGTTCTTCACCCAGCGGGTCCTGGCCGCGGCCGGGCAGGTCGAGGCCGCGGAGTGGTCCTTCGACCAGGCCCTGGCGGACGCCGCCCCCCTCGCCTCCCCGGACGCCGAGGAGCAGGCCCGGCGCCTCTGCGCCTACGAGGCCGGCCTCGAGGCCGAGCGCTGGCGGCTGGACCAGGCCGTCGAGACCCTGCGCGAGGAGCTCCGCCTGGCCGTGCGCCACGACGTGCCGATCACCCTCCTGGCCCGCGAGGCCGCCCTCGACGAGGCGGACGTGGAGGACCTGCTGCGCTCGGACGGGGCCCCCGCGGAGTCCCCCGCGGACCAGCCGGGATCCGCGTACGCCGCAGCCAGCTGAGTCCCGAGCTCCTTCCGCCGAGTCCCCCCGGCCACACCGCCCCCGCCGGGCCACTTCCTTCGGATCACCTTCTCCGGGCCACCTTCTCCGGGCCGTTGCCACCGGGCCGCTGCCACCGGCTTCTGCTGCCGGGCCGCTACGCTGGAGTGGCCCCGGAACACCCCGCGCCCCGGAAGGACGCCCGTGAAGTCGATCGTCGCGAGCCTGCTCGTGCTGGCCCTGGTGCTGACCTCGGCCGGCGTGCTGCTGACGTCCGTGGACGCCCAGGAGTGGTTGCCCGTGGTGGTGCTCGCGGCCCTCGCCTATCTCGGCACGTTCACCCTGTACCGGCGGGTGCGGGACCGCTACGCCGATCGTTACGCCGACCGCCGGGACTGATCCCGGCGGGAGCGGCCGATGTCCGCCTGGCGGATCAGCCGGTGCACCTCCACGGCGCGGTCCACCCCCTGGGAGACGGCGCGGTCCGCGGCGGAGGATTGGACAGGTCACCGGGCGCCCCGGCCGTGGTGCTCCGGCGGCGACAGCCCGACCTCGTTGTCGGGACCGCGCACGGACGCCCGCGTGACCTGCGTCACCCACAGTAGGGCTTACCGGTCGGTCCGTCGTATTGCATGCGAAATATGACGGTTACGAATGCACATCGATCGCGGTGCGACGTGAGCGTCCCCCTGCGCGGGGGACGCTCAGCGGAAGTCGGCCTTGCGGATCCGGCCGAAGGCGCCCGCGGAGCTGTCCTCCAGTCTCGTGACGGCGAACTCCGCGGCGCTCGAGAGATAGGCGTGGGCGATGGGCCGGTCCATGCCGCGGTCCCGGGCCAGGAAGTCCACCCCGGCGTGCACGGCCTGCTGCATGGCGGCGGTGAGGCAGAACGTCCGCTCGTCGACGTCCTCGGCCCCCGAACGCCCGACGACGATCCAGTGCTCGTCGGTCTCGGCGAACGGTTGCCGGTGCGCCACGGTGGGCACGTCCTGCGCGCCGGTCCGGCACACGGTCACCCGGAAGGTGCCGAGCAGCGGCTGCCCGGCAGCCCCCAGGGCCTGGTGGAGCTCCCGGGGGCAGAAGACGGCCCCGTCCGCGCGGACCGGCAGGTAGGCGGTGCACCCGGTTTCGAGGGGACCGTCGGACGCATCGGGGTCCACCACGTGGAGCACCTCGACCTTGAGCGCGTCACCGGACCGGGCGGCCGGCAGGAGGACCGGTCCCGTGACCACGTGCGGGCCGAGCCCCTCGAGGGCGGGCACGGGGGCGGCGGGCTGCTGTGCGGTCCGCTGCTCCACCGGCTGCTCTCCCGGGAGTGCGGCGGGCTCGCCCCGGGACGCCGGCCGGTCGTCCTGCCCGGGGACCGCGGCCGGTTGCGGGCGCCGGAAGCCCGGCACCCCCACACCTGACGAGGGGTGGGCGGCCCGTGCGGCCGCGGCACGGGCCCGCGCGGCGGCGTCCGGGTCGATCTCGGTGGACGCGGGTTCGGTGCGGGTGGGCGCCACGGCGGTGCCGCCGACCACCCGGAGGACCGGCCGCCGGGCGTGCGGCACCACGGGCGCGGATCCTGGTCCGGCGTGCTCGGTCATGGGCTGCTCCTTGGGGGCGGGGCGAGCGGTTCTGCTCCGACTGTAGGAAGTGCGTGTTACTGCATCGGGCACGTCGTGTTTCCGGAGCATGACGTTCCTCATAACGAGACGAAGCATGCCACGGACGGGCGGGCAAGCCCCACAAATGACAATTGCGACGAAATCGCCCCCGTGCAGGGCAGGTCACGGTGGCGTCGTCCCCGGCAGAGGCAGCCGGAGGCACCCACGACGCCCGGCGGCCACGGGGCACCCTCGAGCGCTCGCCGGCGCTGCCCGGACTGACGAAGATCACACCGACAGGCATGGGAGGCCGGGGTGATCGCGCGTAGCATCGAAAGACACCCTCCCCTTTCGCTCGGGCTCGACGACGTGCTCGTTCCCCGTCCCTGTGCCCTCCTCGGAAGGATCCGCCGTGTCCGCACCCCGCACCGCCCTGCTCCAGGTGGTCAATGCCCCTGGCCCCGCCGGCACCCGCCTCGCCATCTTCGCCCTGGCCATGGGCGGCTTCGGGGTGGGCACCACCGAGTTCGCCTCGATGGGCCTGCTGCCGTTCATCGCCGAGGGCTTCGACGCCTCGATCCCCGCCGTCGGCCAGTCCATCTCCCTCTACGCCCTGGGCGTGGTGGTCGGCGCACCGCTCATCACGTCCCTCGCCGCCCGGATGGAGCGCAAGACGCTGCTGCTGGCGCTGATGCTCACGTTCGTGGTGGGCAACGGGCTCTCGGCCGCCGCGCCCTCCCTCGAGTGGCTCTACGTCGCCCGATTCCTCGCCGGGCTGCCCCACGGCGCCTACTTCGGGGTCGCCGCGGTGGTGGCCTCCTCCCTGGTGGCCCGTGAGCGGCGCGGCACCGCGGTGGCCCGGGTGATGCTGGGGCTCACCATCGCCAACATCGTGGGCGTGCCGTTCGCCGCGGCCCTGGGCGGGGCCCTCGGCTGGCGCTCCGCCTATCTCCTCGTGGTGCTCCTGGGCGTCCTGACCATCGGGGCCCTCGCCCTGTGGGTGCCCCGCACGCGCAACGAGGGCATGGCCTCCGCGGCCCAGGAGGTCCGCGCCCTGGCCCGCCCCCAGGTGGCCCTGACCCTGCTGGCCGGGGCGATCGGCTTCGGCGGCATGTTCGCGGTCTACACCTACATCTCTCCGACCCTCACCGAGCTCACCGGCCTCGACATCGGCACCGTGCCGTGGGTGCTCGCCGTGTTCGGCGTGGGCATGACCGTGGGCTCGCTGCTGGCCGGCCCGCTCATCGACCGCTCGATCGAGCGCACCGCCCTCGGCGCCGGCGCGGTGTCCGGGGTGGCCCTGGCGTTCTTCGCGCTGTTCGTCCACTTGCCGGTCGCGGCCGTCCTGGGGGCGCTGTGGATCGGCATCATGGGCTCGATCTTCACGACCTCGCTCCAGGTACGCCTGCTGCGCGAGGCCAAGGACGCCCCGTCCCTGACCGCCGCCATGAACCACGCGGCGTTCAACCTGGCCAACGCCGTGGGCGCCTTCCTCGGCGGGATCGTCATCTCGGCCGGCTGGGGCTACCGCTCCCCCGCCTGGGTGGGGGTGGGCCTGGCCGTGGCCGGCCTGCTCGTCCTGGGCTACGCGGCGCAGCGGCGCCGGACCGCCGCGGTCGAGACCCGGTAGACCTGCCCGCCGGCGATCCTCGTCGCCCTGCCGGCCGTGCCTCGGCCCGCCTTCCTCAGCCCGGGCGGTGCTCCCGGGACAGCACCCTCCGGCGGGTGGCCCGCACCAGGGCGGCGACCAACCGCTCGAGGGGGCCCTGCCCCACGGCCCGGCGCCAGAGCAGGGCGAAGGCCATGGCCACGGCCACGTGGACCAAGAACCACAGCGGCTGGTCGTAGTGCACCTCGGTGGCCAGGGCCAGCAGGTGCACGGAGTACACGGTGAGGGTCATCGCGCCCATTGCGCTCAACGGCAGCAGCCAGGCCCCGGAGCGGCGGGCCAGCAGGAGGAACAGGCCCAGCGCTGCCATCGCCGAGCCCAGGCCCAGCAGCAGGGCCGGCGGGGTGTTGGTGTACGGTCCGCCGACCGCAAGCCACCACCACGTGGTCGTCGGCAGCGTCGGGTCGGGGCCGAACACGATGATGTCGGTGACGAGCTCCTCGTCCAGGCCGGGCGTGCGGGACACGAGCTGGTCGAAACCGCCGGCCCGCTCGACGAGCATCCACGAGGTCAGCCAGGCCCCGACAGCGAGCAGCACCCCGACCAGCACCAGCCCCGCCTGGACCCGGATCCCGGCCAGGTCGAGCCGGCCGATGGCCAGGCCGGTCAGCAGGTACGCCAGGTACGGCAGCGCGGGAAAGGTCCCGGTCAGCAGCAGCCGGGCCGCGGTGGCTCCGGGGTCCCCGAAGAGATCGAGGTAGTCCGGGTTGTAGCGCTCGACGGCCGGCAGGACGTCCCGCAGCACGTGCACGAGCACGGGACCGGCCAGGGCGAAGCACCCCGCCCAGGCGAACAGGACCCGCGCGGACAGGCGCAGGAACGGGATCGCCAGCAGGAAGAAGGCCCCGTAGTAGACGAGGATGTTGACGGCCGGGACGTCGTCGATGGTCTCGCCGGGCAGCACGTGGTTGATCGCCAGCCCCAGGCCCGCGATCAGCAGCGCGCGGACGGCCACGCCCGCCCGGTCGGCGGTCATCGCCCGGCCGGTGTGCGGTGCCCGGCCACCGGTGCTGAAGGCCAGGCCCACGCCGGCGAGGAGCGCGAACAGCGCGGCGGAACGGCCGGCGAAAAGGGTCCACTGCGCCGTGGGCTCGAAGGTCCCCGGGTCCCACGCGGGCAGGATGTGGATCGCGACCATCCCGATCAGGGCCAGGCCGCGGGCGGCGTCCACCCCGACGAGGCGGCGCTTGTCCGGCGCGGCGGCCGGGGTGGCCGGTCCCGTGGTCGAATCCGCCGCCGAGCGGACAGCCGAGCCGGCAGGTGACCCGGCGGCCGAGGCGGTGGCCGCGCCGTCAGCCGGCCCGGCAGACGACCCGGCGGCCGAGGCGGCGGACGAGGCGGCGGACGAGTCCGCAGCCGGGTCCACGGTCGAGCCGGCGGCCGGGATCCCGTCCGCGCGAGAAGCCCCCAGCCGCTGCGCCGCGATGGGCGCCCACGGCACGGTCCTCGGCGGGCGGCCCTGGGATTCGGTCATGACGGCGGCCCCCTCAGCGCGACGCGACGGCGGGCCCCCTGCCCGCCGGACCGGTCCGGAGAACCGGTGTTGACGCCACTTTTGCGCTCGCGCATGTGGTGAGCTTTTCGGAATGCTGTGCTTCCGCTGTGACGCAGGATCCGTGTTCCGGCCGGGAGCCGACCGGCTGCGGCTCCTTCCGGCGCCTACACGGCCTCGGGGCGCCCCGACGGGCGAAGGGCGCTGAGGACGGCGCGCACCCGGCGCGGTACGGTCGCGACTGCGGCTGCGGCTGCGGCTGCGGGAACGGTGGCCGTGGCCGGCGACGGGACCGCGACGGGGCGCTGGGCCGCCGTGTGCCGGTAGGCCATGGCCTGCAGCTCCACCACCGGGTACTCGAGGCTGCGCCGGGCGGCCTCGGACGGGCGGGTGGTGGCGAAGGCGGTGGCGGCGTCCTGCAGGGCCCGGGCGGCGATGAAGGGGGCGGCTGCTTCGACGTGGGGCCGCACCGCGTGGCGGTAGACGGCGCGGTCGGACTCGGCGCAGTCCTCCCACCGGGGCGCCCAGGGGTGGGCGGCCCGCTCGTACTGGGCGCGGGCGGCGGCCTCGACGGCGTCGGTGATGGTGATGGTGCGCATGTCCGCTCCTGGGTGTCGGGTGGATGGCTGCTTCGAGTGGTCCCACTGTCCGTCCGAAGTCTCTGCCGGAGCTGTGCCGACAACCCCGGTCCGCCTGAGAGCCCCCGCCCCACGGCACAGCCTGCGCACAGCTTCCACAGGAGGTGCGCCTAATCTGTTGGGCAACAGTGGCACTGTCACATCCGCCCGGCACCGGGAGTTCCCATGTCCTACTCCTCCAGCTTCTCCGTCCTCACCGAGGTCCTGCCTCGCCTCACCCACCCGGACGGCTCGCCGATCCGGGTGCTGGTCGTGGACGACGAGCCGGCCCTGGCCGACCTCGTGGCCATGGGCGTGGGCATGTGCGGGTGGGACGCCCGGATCTCCCACGAGGGCTTCGACGCCGTCGCCCAGGCCCGCGAGTTCGCCCCGGACGTGCTGGTGCTGGACCGGATGCTGCCCGGCCTGGACGGCCTGGAGGTCCTGTCCCGGATCCGCCAGTCCTATCCCGAGGTGCCGGTGCTGTTCCTCACGGCCAAGGACACCGTGGCCGACCGGATCGAGGGTCTGGCCTCGGGCGGGGACGACTACGTGACCAAGCCCTTCTCGATCGAGGAGGTGCTCATCCGGCTGCACCGGCTGGTCCAGCGCTCCGGGGCCGCCGCACAGGACAGCACCACCCTGGTGGTCGGGGACCTGGTGCTCAACATCGACAGCCGCGAGGTCACCCGGGCCGGGGAGCCGATCGAGCTGACCACCACCCAGTTCGAGCTGCTGCGCTACCTGATGGAGAACCCGCGCCGGGTGCTGTCCAAGGCCCAGATCCTGGACAACGTGTGGCACTACGACTTCTCGGGTCAGGCCAACATCGTGGAGCTCTACATCTCCTACCTCCGCAAGCGGATCGACGCCGGCCGCGCCCCCATGATCCACACCGTGCGCGGGGCCGGGTACGTCATCAAACCCGCGTCCTGATGCCGCAGGGCCCCCGGACCCCACCGCCGTCCCGGCCGCGCCTGCGTCTGGCCACCCGGCTCATCGCAGGAGTCCTCGTCCTCCTGGCGGTGGTCCTGCTCGTGCTGGGAGCCACGATCGTGGAGCTCACCCGCCAGGACCTCTGCGACCGGCTCGACGGATCGCTGCGCCAGGCCACCGGGCGGGCACTGACCTTCACCCGGGGGGACCCGGCCCTGGAGCGGGACCCTCTCGACGCCCCCGGCCAGCCGGTGGGCGTCCTGGTGGCCGTGCTGCAGGAGGAGGAGGTGGTCACCGCGTCCTACCGCACCGGCTCCGGGGAGCCCGCGCCGCTGCCCGAGGAGGACGTCGCCGCCCTGCGGGCGGCGGGCGCCTTCGCCGCCGAGAGCCCGGACGAGCGCGGCTTCGGGGACCGCCGACGCTCCACGGGCACGGAGCAGGGGCGGCTCTCCGACGTGGTCCTGTCCGTGGGCGAGTACCGGGTCGAGTCGGTCGCCCGCAGCGCGCGCAGCGGCAGCCAGGTGCTGGTGACCGGGCTGCCCACGGAGTCGGTCGACGACACCGTGGCGGAGCTCGTGACCACCATGACCGTGGGCAGCCTGCTCGCGCTGGTGATCACGGCGGTGGTCGGGACCGTCGTCGTGCGCCGTGCCCTGCGGCCGCTGGAACAGGTCTCGGCCGTGGCCGCCGACGTCGCCCGTCTGCCGCTGGCCTCCGGGGAGGTCTCCCTGGCCGACCAGCACGTGCCCGCCGAGCTCGCCCGGCCCGGCACCGAGGTCGGGGAGGTCGGCCACGCCCTGAACTCCCTGCTCGACAACGTCGACTCGGCCCTGGCCGCGCGCCAGCACTCCGAGACCCGGCTGCGCGAGTTCGTGGCCGACGCCTCCCACGAGCTGCGCACTCCCCTGGCGGCCGTGCGCGGCTACACGGACATGCTGCAGCTCACCGAGCCCCTGACCGGCACCGGCCGGGTCTCCCTGGCCCGGGTCGAGCAGCAGACGCTGCGGATGACCGCCCTCGTCGAGGACCTGCTGCTGCTGGCCCGGCTGGACGAGGGCCGCCCCCCGGAGCTGCGGGACGCGGACCTCGGCGAGCTCGTGCTCGAGGCCCTCACCGACGCCTCGGCCGCCGGCCCCGACCACGACTGGGCCCTGGACGTGCCGGAGGATCCGGTTCCCGTGCGCGCCGACGTCAGGCAGCTCCACCAGGTGCTGGCCAATCTGCTCTCCAACGCCCGCAAGCACACCCCGCCCGGTACCGCGGTGACCGCCGCCGTGCGGGTCACCCGGGACGGCTGGGCGGAGGCCTCCGTGCTGGACGCGGGCCCGGGCATCCCGCAGGAGTTCCAGGCCAGGCTCTTCGAGCGCTTCAGCCGCCTGGACACCTCCCGGCAGACCCGGGAGGGCAGCACCGGGCTGGGCCTGTCGATCGTCCGCTCGGTGGTGCAGGCGCACGGCGGCACGGTGGACGTGGAGTCCCGTCCGGGCCGCACGCTGTTCACCGTCCGGCTCCCGCCGGGGATCGCCTGACCGGCCCCTGCGGCGAGGGCTAGAGTGTGACGACGCAGGTCGACGACACGCAGCCTCGGACCGGCGTCACCGGAGAAGTGAGGAGCACGCTCATGACCCACCACCGCACACCGATCCTCGCCGCGGCCGGTCTGGCCGCGGCACTGGCCCTGACCGGTTGCCAGGACGAGACCCGGCTGACCCAGCTGGACCAGTCGGAGGTCTCCACCGAGGAGCTGGTCGGGGAGGAGATCACCCTGACCAACGAGGTGGAGGAGATCTTCGGCGAGGAGTTCCTGACCATGGGCGCCGAGCAGACCGTGGTCTTCGTGGCGGAGATGCCCGAGGGCCTGAGCCCCGGCGACGAGGTCGAGGCCACCGGCACCGTCGAGGCGGGCGACCTGTTCAGCGAGCCGGGCGACCGTGAGCGGCTGCTGCGGCTCACCGACGAGGAGACCGCCAACTATCTCGTCAACCGCGAGTCCGAGCCCTATCTCACGGACGCGACGGTCACCGTGGTGGAGTAGGCGCCGGCTCCACCGCAGGGACCTCTCCTCGGCCGATCCGCCCACGCATCCGTGGGGTGGGCGGCACGTGCTCCGCGCTGCGCTGGTCCACGGCGCGGGACCGTCCTGTCCGCGGGCCTCAGCGGCGGCGGCGTCGGCGGCCGAGCCAGCCCGTCGGGCCGCCGTGCACGAGCAGATGGCGGGTGTGGGGATCCAGGAGCATCAGGTAGCCGGTGAACAGCAGGGCGGTCACGAAGGCGATCGTCGACGCGTCGACGGCCAGCTCGATGAAGGGCCACACGGACAGCTGGTCCTGGGCGCCGAAGATCACGAAGAAGGTGATCACGATGTACAGGCAGCGGATCTGCCAGTTGTCCTTGATCCCGGTCACGGCGAGGAAGGGCAGGAACCAGAGGATGTACCAGGGCTGGATGATCGGGGAGAGCAGTACCACGGCGGCGAAGGCCAGGCCGAGCCTGCGGACCACCCGGTGGTCGTCGCCGCGGAACATCAGCAGCAGGACCAGGCCGATGGCGGCGTACTGCAGGACGTCACGCAGCACCGACGCCATCGACGCACCCGGCAGACCGACCGCGTCCGCGAGGTGCTGGACCTGCTGGCCCAGGAACCCGGAGGGCGAGTACCCGGTGAATCCCGGGGTGGGGTCCACGATCGCCCACACCCACCCGAGGCCCAGCTGATAGGGAAGGCCGCTGAGCAGCAGCACTCCGAAGCTGATCACCGCCGTGGCCGCCCAGAGGGCGAACTTCCGCCCCCAGGACGCTTTCGGCCCCGCCCACAGGAGCCCGATGAAGGGCAGCAGGAGGATGGTGATCGGCTTGATGCCGATGGACGCGGTCACCAGCAGGACACCGGTGACCGGGCGGCCCGTGGCCGCGAAGTACGTTCCCGCCACGGCCAGCCCGAGCATCAGTGCGTCGTTGTGCGCACTGGCCACGAAACTGATGAGGAACAGCGGATTGGCCACCGCGATCCACAGCGCCCGGGCCGGGTCGATCCCGTGCAGCCGCGCGAGCTTGGACACGTACACGACGCAGAGGAGGACACCGGCGCAGGCCAGGATGCGGAACAGCAGGACGGAGAGATCCGGTTGCGCGCCCGTGAGATCCACGACCGCGCGCGCCAGCCACAGGAAGTACGGCCCGTACGGCGTCCGGGCCTCGGCCCAGGCGGGGTCCGCCCCCAGCATGAACCAGTTCTCCAGGACGGAGATGCCGGTCGTGTACGGGTTCTGCTCGGCCAGCATCAGACGCCCCTGCCCGATGTAGGCGTACACGTCCCGGGAGTAGATCGGCACGGCGAACAGCAGGGGCAGGGACCAGGCGGCCACGGCCAGCACCACGGAGCGCTGGGCGCCCGCCGGCCAGCCCTGGAGCCTCTGCCCGAGCCGGAGCCAGGAGCGCACCAGCAGCATGGCGCCCACGGTCAGCAGCACGGTGGAGGTGTAGACGCCCCACCCCTCGACCCGCAGCGCGATGACCAGCGGATGGCGGACCATGGGCGAGCCGTTGGCGATCCACCCCGCGCCGACCGATCCGACGAACATCATCAAGGAGCCGATGAAGCCCTGCAGGACGGCGACGTGCGCTCGAGGGTGCAGGTGGGGGGCCTGCGTGTCCGGGCGGAGGGGAACGGTGGCGGCGGCCCGGTCCCCGCGGTCCTGCGGTGCCTCCGGATGCGAACCCCCTGCCGTCATGACGTGCGCTGATCCCCTACGTGTGTCACTGCTGGGCGGACAGGTGTGCGGAACGCTCGCCAGGAGCGTGTTCCCAGCTATGATGCCACCTCGGCGCCTCGGCGCCTCGGCGTCGCGGGGTGTCGGCGGCGTCCTGAGCCGGATCCGGGGGCGGACGCGGGGGCTGATCATGACGCGCGCATCCGTGCGGACCGTTCCCGGACACGTAGCATGGTGGTGCAGTGGACCTGCGGCCCTGCGACTCCACCCCCTTGACGAGGATTGCCCATGTCCACGGACACGACCTTCAGCATGCTCACCCGGTTCCGGAACGGGCGCGCACCCCAGCGCGGGCCGGCCTGGTCCGGATCCCCGCGCGGACTGCTCATCGGCTTCATCGCGGTGCACCTGGTGTTCCTGGGCTTCGCCCTGGGGCTGTCCCTGTCCGGTGCCGCCTTCAGCGACACCTACATCTACCGTGAGTGGGCCCTGGCCGGCTTCGACGAGCAGAACCTGGGCCCGGAACCCAGTCCATGGGTCTATCCGGTGCTGGCGCTGGTGCCCATCGCGATGGCCGGTGCGGCCGGCCCCGGACCGTTCTTCTTCCTGTGGGTCCTCATGATCACCGTGCTCAACGGCTGGGCCGTGGGGAAGCTGACGAACTGGGGACGCGACCGGACCGCATTCCCGGCCGCGTGGTGGTGGCTGGGCTTCGTGTTCCTGATGGGGTGGCTGGGCTTCGCCCGCGTCGACGGGCTCACGGCGCCCCTGGTGCTCATCGCCCTGGTCCACGGTGTGGCCCACCCGGTCGCCGCCTCGGTCCTGCTCAGCGTCGCCACCTGGATGAAGGTCTGGCCGGCGGCCGTCGTGCTCGCCCTCGTCACCGTGGCGCGCCGGCGGGTGGCGGTCGTCGTCGCAGGTCTGCTCGTCAGCGCGGCGGCGGCCGGTGTCGCCGCCGCCATGGGAGCGCTGCCGAGGCTCTTCGACTTCCTCACCCAGCAGGGGGACCGGGGCATGCAGCTGGAGGCCACGTTCACCACCCCGTGGCTGTGGCAGTCCGTGCTGGGAGTGGGGGGATCCCAGATGTACATGAACACGGAGATCAACTCCATGCAGGTCGACGGCCCCGGCACCGCGACGATGGCCGTGCTGATGCAGCCGCTGCTGCTGCTGGCCGCCGCCGTGGTGACCGTCCTGATCGCCCGGGCGCTCCGCAACGGCGAGCGCTCCGGCGACACCGACCGCACCGAGCTGCTGCTGGCCGGATCGCTGACCATGGTCGCGGCGTTCATCGTGTTCAACAAGGTCGGCTCCCCGCAGTTCATGGTGTGGCTGGCCCCGGCCGTGGCCGTGGGGCTGACCCACCACTGGAAGGCGTGGCGGGTGCCGGCGGTCATGCTGATGGCCATCGCCGTGGCCACGTTCCTCGTCTACCCGATGTTCTACTGGGAGCTGAGCCACAACGACCCGGTGATGGCCCTGGTGCTGACGCTGCGCAACGTCCTGCTCGTGGTGCTGCTGGGATGGTCGGCGCGCCGCCTGTACCAGCTGGGCAGCCCGCGCCCTGCTGCCGCGCTCGCCACGAAGGAGGCCTGAGATCTCGGCCGCCTTCTTCGACCGGCTGACCGGCGTCCGCGACGCCGTGCTGCCCGCCCGCGCCGTCGCCTGGTTCGCCCGGCCGTCCAGCGTGTGGTGGGGTTTCGCCGTCGTCCACCTCTACTTCCTGGGCTGGATGATGTCCTTCGTCATCCACGGCGACGCCTTCAGCGACACCGAGCAGTACCGCGCCTGGGCCATGGCCGGATACGACCCGGATGACCGCGGGGACGGGATCAGCCCGTGGGTGTACCCGGTGCTGGCGCAGGTCCCGATCCACCTGGCCGGGATCGCCGGCCCCGGCCCCTACCTGCTGGTGTGGACCTTGATCATCGCCGCGCTCAACGCGGCCGGGCTGGTCTGCCTCACCCGCGGCCCGTGGGGCCGCCGGGGCATCGCCCCGGCCTGGTGGTGGCTCTTCTTTACCGTCTTCCTGGGCTACCTCGGTTTCGCCCGGGTGGAGGGCATCGCGGCTCCGATCGTGCTCGTCGGCCTGCTCTGCGCGGCCCGCCGTCCGGTGCTCGGCTCCGTGCTGCTGAGCATCGCCACGTGGATCAAGGTGTGGCCGGCCGCCGTCCTGCTGGCCCTGTTCATCGCCTGCCGGCAGCGCGTCCAGGTGGTGGCCGCCGGGGTGGGGGTCACGGCCGCGGTGATGCTGGGCACGTACCTCTCGGGCGGCCTCCGGCACATCGCGGACTTCCTCGTCAACCAGGGGGAGCGCGGCATGCAGCTGGAGGCCACGTTCTCCACCCCGTGGGTGTGGTTGAGCGTCCTGGACGTGGCCGGGGCCCGGATGGCCGACAACGTGGCCATCAACTCCACGGAGGTCTACGGCCCCGGTGCCGAGATCGTCGCGTTCCTGATGCAGCCGCTGCTCGTGCTCGCCGTCCTCGCGGGGGCGGTGCTGCTGGTCCGTGCGCTGCAGCGCGGGGCCGAGCGGGAGGAGCTCTTCTACGAGGGGGCGCTGATGATGACCACGGTCTTCATCGTGTTCAACAAGGTGGGCTCCCCGCAGTTCATGATCTGGCTCGCCCCGGTGGTGGTGGCCGGCCTGGTGCACGACCGGCGGCGCTGGCGGACGCCGGCGGCGCTGCTGATGGGCATCGCGGTCGCCACGTTCGTGATCTATCCGCTGTTCTACACCCCGCTCATCCACGCCCACCCGGTGATGGCAGCCGTGCTGACCACGCGCAACGTGATGCTCGTCGTCCTGCTGTGGTGGTCCGTGCAGCGCACCGTGGAACTGGGGCGCAGGACCCGGCCCGTACCACAGACCCTCGACGCCTGAGCCCGCGGGCACCGCCGAGGAGGCCGTTCCACGGGTGGAGCCGCATCCCGGACGACCACGGCCTGGGCGGGGTCGTCGGGACGCCCGGGCCGCTGAGGAGCGCCGGGACGTCCAGGGCGCGGGAGCCTCCGGCGTCGGCGGCTCCGCGTCGGCGTGGCCGATGACGGAGCCGCCGAGCGAGGGATCTCGAGGCCGTCAGCCGGTCTCTTGCTGCAGGCGCTGAGCGAGCATCTTCTTGCCCTGCTCGCCGGCCTTGCGGTTGTTCTCCTGGATCTTGCGGAACCACTCGGCCAGCTCGTTGTCACCGGCCTTCTCGGCGTCCTGGATGTAGGTCTCCAACTTCCACACGTTGTGGAGCGAGGCCTCGAGGGCCCAGATGAGGTCGTAGTTGGGGTCCTTCACGGGACTCTGCGGTTCGTTGGCCATGGTGTCTTGCCTTCCCTGTCGAGTCGGGATGCTGCGATCACTTCTGACGTGCCGGTGTTCCCCGGCGCTTCCCACGCTAGGAGCCTGGTCCGGCAGTGACAAGGGGCGGCTCGTCATGACCGTGGTGCACCTTTCCCCCCGTCCCGTTCGCGGGTTCCGGGCGGAGCTTGATCCCGTGGGCCCGCTCGGTCCGAGCCATGAGGCCGGACCGTGCCAGCTCGTGGTCCCGTGGTCCGGCGGGGCGCGAAGTCGGTGCGGGCCGCCGGCGGTGAGGCCTCGCTGCGCGACGGATCCGTGGGGAGCTCCCGGGGCGGGCCGCCGCCGGGACGGCGGTCGAGGCGCTCCGTCCGCCGGACGACGACGTCACCGGCTCGCCCCGGCGTGTCCGCCGGCGCCCGGGACCAGTCGGCGCCCGGCGTCCGCGGCCTGGGCCACGACCCGCTCCAGCGGTCCCCGCCCGAAGGAGCGGTGCCAGGCCACCGCGAACAGCGCCGCAACCACCACGTGGATGGCGAACCACAGGAGCGGCACCTCGTAGTGGAGCATGGCGGTCAGGGCCAGCAGGTGCCCCGAGTACAGCGTGAGGGTCATCGACCCCATCGCGCTCAGCGGCAGCAGCCAGGCACCGATCCGGCGCGCCAGCAGGAGGAACAGGCCCAGGACGGCGGCGCCGGAGCCGAGGTCCTGCAGGATCGCCACCGGGGTGTTGGTGTGCGGGCCGGGGACCAGCAGCCACCACCACGAGGAGTCGGGCAGCACCGGGTCCGGGCCCCAGACGATGATCTCGTCGATCTGGTCCTCGCTCAGCCACGGGGTGGAGCTCAGGAGCTGGTCGTAGCCCCCGGAACGGAGGACCAGCACCCAGTAGACCAGCCACGCGCCCACGGCCAGGGCGAGCCCCGCCCACAGCAGCCGGCCCTGGACCCGTGCGGATCGCAGGTTCAGCCGGCCGAGGGCCACCCCGGCGAGCAGGTAGGCCAGGTACGGGGCCGCCGGGTAGGTGCCGGTGAACAGCACCTGCGCCAGGACGGTCCCGGGCTCGGCGAGCACGTCGGCGAAGGTCGGGTTGTACACCTCCGGCGCGGGCAGCACCCTCCGGAGGGCCTGCATCAGCACGGGCCCCACGACGGCTGCCGCGGCGGCGAGACCGAACAGCGCCCGCACCGGCAGGTGCAGGAAAGGGATCGCCAGCAGGAAGAACATGCCGTAGTGGACGAGGATGTCGTACGCGGGCGGGTCCCCCGGCATGACCTGGTTGATCAGCAGCCCCACCACGGTGATCAGCACGGCCCGGACGAGCAGACCGACCCGGTCGGCGGTCATCGTCCGGCCCCGGTGGGGGGTGCGCCCGCCGGTGGAGAAGGCCAGGCCCACCCCGGCGAGCAGCGCGAACAGGGCCGCGGCGCGGCCCGCGAACAGCTCCCACTGGAGCGTGGGCCCGTAGGTCTCCGGGTTCCAGGCGGGGAGGATGTGGGTGGACATCATCCCGACCAGGGCGAGACCCCGGGCGGCGTCGACCCCCACCAGCCGGCGTCTGTGGACCACCGGCAGGGCCGGGCCGTCCTCTGCTGGCCGGGCACCGGGTGCGGGGTGGTGGACGTCGACCATGGCGGCGGGTTCCTTCTGTCGGACGTGCCGACGGGCTCCCGCCCGCCGGCCCGGACCTTCCGGTCCTTCTCGTCCTCCAGCTGACCAGGCCGGATTGTGCCGCCGTTGTGGCGCTCCTGTGCCGGGCCTGTCGACGTGGCCCCGCGCGCCCGGCTAGCGCCGCAAGGTCTTCTCCAGCCCGCTGACCAGCAGCACCGCGCACGTGAACCAGATCGCCCCGGCCGGGCCCAGCGGCGCGGCCACGAGGCCGGCCAGCAGGGGCATCGCGACCTGACCTGCCCGGTTGCCGACCAGCCGCACGGCGAGCGCCGAGCCCCGCCACGCGGAGGGCACCGCGGTGGACACCAGCGTCATGGTGATCGGCTGCCCCAGGCCCAGGCAGAAGCCGCCCACGAACAGGAGTGCCGCGGCGAGCCACGGCATCGTGATCACGGCCGGCGGGACGGCCAGCGTGCACCCGGCGCCGTAGAGGCTGACCAGCAGCAGGGCCCGCCGGGACAACCGGTGGGCCAGCCACGGCAGCAGGACGCGGGAGACGATCGAGGCGCCGCCGCGCACGGCCAGCAGGACACCGATCCACGCCGGGGAGACCCCGGCCCGCTCCCCCACCAGCGGCAGGAAGGCCGTGAGGATGTCGAGCATCGCCAGCAGGGCCAGGGACGCCAGCATGTGGGACGGGACGCCGGGCACCCTCAGGATCCGCAGCATCGACGCCCGCGGCGCCGCCTGGACCGCCTCGAGCTCACCGGTGGCGGGAACGGCCTGCTCCGAGGCCGCGGCACCGTCGTCGTTCCGGGCGCCGCCGCCCGCGGGCCCGGCCGCGCGCGGGCGCAGGAGCATGACGGGCACCACGAGCAGCGAGAGCCCGGCCCCGATCCACAGGGACAGGGTGATGTCGGCGATCCGTTCGGGCGAGGCGACGTCGCTGCCCGAGCCCAGGAGCACGCCGACCAGCAGCGGGCCCACCAGCTGACCTGCGGAGAAGGCCGCGGTGAACCAGCCGAAACCCTTGTCCAGCTGGTCCGGCGGGGAGAAGCGGGCGACCGCCGACTGCCCGGCGATGGTGAACACCAGGTGCCCCATGCCCAGCAGGGCGCTCGCCACGGCGACGAGCACAGCACTGGGCGCCAGGGCCAGGGCCACCGCGCCGAGGGCGAGGACCAGGGCCCCGACGACGACCATCGTGCGCAGGTCCCGCACCCGGTCCGTCATCCGTCCCAGCCACATGGCGGTGGCGAGCGGCAGCACCGCGTAGGCGGCCGTGACCAGGCCGACCGTCACGGAGTCCGCGTCCAGGGACAGCAGCTTGTAGGTGGTGACCGGGCGCACCAGGTTCAGGGCGGTCTGCGTGAGCAGGGCCCCGGCCACGAGGAACCACAGCCACGCCCCGGACCGGGCCCCCGGAGGCGTCGGGGCCACGCCTCAGGAGCGCCGGGGCTTGACCGCGATCACCGGGGCGTTGGCCTCGAGCAGGATCTGCTGGGCGGCGCTGCCGAGCAGGAGCTTGCCCACGGGGCTGCGGTGCTTCACGCCGATCACCACGGCGGAGGCGTTCACCTGCTCCGCGGCGTCGAGGAGCTCGCCCACGGCGTCCCGGTTGCGGGAGTCGGGGGTGCGGAAGCTGACGGGCACGCCGTTCAGCAGGCCCTCCTCCGGGTCGAGCTGGGCGCCCCCGAGGTTGAAGACCAGCAGGTCCTCCTGGCGGCGTCCGGCCTCCTCGACCGCGGCCGCGAGCGCGGCCTCGCCCTCGGGGGTGCTGGTTCGGGCAACGACGACGGTCATGGGAGCCTCCGCGGTGGGGTGGGGACATCGGGTGGTGGGAAATCGATGCCTGGGGAAACGGCGTACAAAACGAGATCCACCCTACGGCCGAACGTGTGAGGAGCGTCTCTTTCGGCGTGAGCAGAATGCGCAGAACCAGCACAACGATCACTACGCGCGAAAGCGCACACAAGGGCCCCTGCGTGATCCGGGTCACTTATCGTCGTCAGGAGCGGCTCGGACCGAGCCATGTACCCGCAACCTACGACCCAGGAAAGTGGATCCCGTGAGTTCACCACCAGATCAGGCCCAGCCGGGCGCACGGCGCCGGCACCCCGTCGCCATGACGGTCTACGGCGTCGTCGCCGCCGCAGTGATCGGGCTGGCCTCGTTCACGTCGATCCAGGCGGCGAGCGGCGGCTCGGACCTGCGCGCCAACATGACTCTCATCGCCCCGGCCAGCGCCGGCGGCGGATGGGACACGTTCGTGCGCGAGCAGCAGCAGGCGATGCGCACCAACAACATCGTCAACAACGCCCAGGTGGTCAACATCCCGGGCGCGGGCGGGACCATCGGCCTGGGCCAGCTCACCACCATGGAGGGCCAGGCGAGCACGATCATGTCCACCGGAACGGTGATGCTGGGCGGCATCGCGCTCAACGACTCCCCGGTGGGCCTCGACGACGTGCGGCCGATCGCCCGCATGGCGGAGGAGTACGACGCGCTCGTCGTGCCCGCCGACTCCCCGTACGACAGCCTCGACGAGCTGATCGCCGACTGGAAGAAGGACCCCAAGGCCTTCCCGTTCACGGGCGGTTCCGCCGGGTCGATCGACCACCTCATCATCGCGGACCTGGCTCTGCAGGCCGGGATCGACCCCGCGGACATCACCTACATCCCCAAGACCTCCGGCGGCGAGGCGATCCAGACGATCTCCTCCGGTACCGCGAAGGCGGCCACCTCGGGCTTCACCGAGTTCGCCGACCAGGTGGAGGCCGGGCGACTGAAGATCCTGGGCGTGGCGGCCCCCGAGCGGCTGGAGGGCTTCGACGCCCCGACCTTCAAGGAGCAGGGCTACGACGTGGAGCTGACGAACTGGCGCGGGATGGTGGCCCCTCCCGGCATCACCGACGAGGAGTTCGCCGAGCTGCAGGCCATCATCGCGGAGACCGTGGAGACCCCGGAGTGGCGCGAGGCCCTCGAGCGCAACCAGTGGCAGGACGTCTACCTGACCGGGCCCGAGTTCGAGCAGTTCATCGAGGAAGACCGGGCCGAGATCGAGGCCCTCATCGAGGAGTTGGACCTGTGAGCACATCAACGACGACCCCCGGGGTCGCAGGCCGCGGCCAGGGCGATGTCCCCGGCGGCCCCGCCGCCGCACCGGCCGGAAGGAAGTCCTGGTGGGACGGCCGCAGCGGGCTGGTCGTGCCGCTGCTGCTGGCGGCCTTCAGCACCTACCTGCTGCTCGGCATCCTCACCATGGAGGTCCCCGAGGGCACCGACTTCCCGGGCCCGAAGTTCTTCCCCGGCATCCTCATGGTCGCCGGCTACGTCCTGGCCGCCCTGCTGGTGCTCCACTACCTGCGCTCCCCCGAGCACCCCGAGGAGCTCTCGGAGAGCACGTACCGGACGCACTCGGACTGGTCCGCGGTGGTCTGGTCCGCGGCGGGGTTCCTGGTCTTCGCCCTGACCATCGAGTTCCTCGGCTGGATCCTGGCCGCCGCCGTGCTCTTCTGGGCCGTGGCCCGCGGCTTCGGCAGCCGCCGGGCCCTGTTCGACATCTCGCTCGCCCTGGTCCTCTCCAGCGCGATCTACCTGGCATTCTCTGCCGGCCTGGGCCTGAACCTCCCGTCCGGCATCCTGGGAGGCGGTTTCTGACATGGAGACACTCGAATTGCTCGCCGGCGGCTTCGCCGGCGCACTGACCCCCATGAACCTGCTGTGGGTCCTCGTCGGCTGCCTCCTGGGCACCGCCGTGGGCGTCCTCCCGGGCCTGGGCTCCTCCATGGCCGTGGCCCTGCTGCTGCCGATGACCTTCGCCCTGGACCCCACCGCCGCCTTCATCATGTTCGCCGGCGTGTACTTCGGCGGCATGTTCGGCGACTCGACCATGGCCATCCTGATGAACACCCCGGGCCAGGCCTCCGCGATCGCCTCCACGTTCGAGGGTCACAAGATGGCCAAGGACGGCCGGGCCCCGCAGGCGCTGGCCACCGCGGCGATCGGCGCCTTCGTCGGCGGCATGATCGCGGCCTGCGTCGTCGTCTTCCTCGCCCCGGCGCTGGCGGACTTCTCCGCGAACTTCGGCCCGGCCGAGTTCTTCGCCCTGGCGATCTTCGCCTTCATCGCCACGTCCTCGGTGGTCTCCGACTCCGCGGTCAAGGGCCTGGCCGCCCTGATCCTGGGCCTGGGCTTCGCCACCGTGGGCATCGACTCGATCTCCGGCACCGAGCGCTTCAGCTTCGGGGTCCCGCAGATGTTCGACGGCATCTCCCTGGTCACCGTCACCGTGGCCATCCTGGCCCTGGGCGAGGTGTTCTTCGTGGCCTCACGCATTCGCCGCGACCCTGCCGCCATGCAGATCTCGGCCGCGGGACGCCCGTTCCTGTCCCGTGCCGAGCTCAAGGAGGCCGCCCCGGCCTGGGCCCGCGGCACCGCGATCGGCCTGCCCTTCGGCGTCATCCCGGCCGGCGGCGCGGAGATCCCCACCTTCATCTCCTACGACGTCGAACGCCGCATCGACCGCCGCCGTCCGAGCCCGATGTTCGGCAAGGGCGCGATCCGCGGTCTGGCCGCCCCCGAAGCGGCCGGCAACGCGACCACGGGCACCGCGATGGGCGCTCTGCTGGCCCTGGGCCTGCCCGTCTCCGCCACCGCGGCGATCATGCTCGCCGCCTTCCAGCAGTACGGCCTCCAGCCGGGTCCGCTGCTGTTCGACCGCGCCCCCGAGCTCGTCTGGGCGCTGCTGGCCAGCTTCTTCCTCGCGATGATCGTGCTCCTGATCATCAACCTGCCCTTCGCCCAGTACTGGGCGAAGCTGCTGCTGATCCCCAAGCCCTACCTCTACGCCGGGATCACGGTGTTCTGCGGGCTCGGTGTCTACGCGACCTCCGGGGCGGTGTTCGACCTGCTGCTGCTGCTGGGCATCGCGCTGATCGGTTTCGTGATGCGCCGCCACGGCGTGCCCCTGGCCCCGCTGATGATCGGCATGGTGCTGGGCCCGCTGGCCGAGACCAGCATGCGCGACGCCCTGCTGTCCTCCAACGGCGACTACTCGATCTTCGTGACCGGGCCCATCCCGCTGGTGCTCTACGGCCTGCTGTTCATCGTGCTGGCGCTGACCGTCCGGTCCAAGATCGTCAACCGCGCCCGCCAGGACGTGTAGTCCTCCGGACGACCCCCTGCGTGCGGCAGCGCCCCGTCCCGGGACTCCCGGGGCGGGGCGCTGCCGTACGTCCTGCCCGGCGGCGTGCCGCCGGCCCGGTGGGCCACCAGCGGGACCGTTCCGGCAGGATGGGACAGATGTCTCCGCGCCGGTCTCACGTTCCGCCCGGTGCGTACGTCTACGGGGTGATGGAGACGAAAGAGCCTTTCGAGACGCTGGTGAGCCGGCACGGTCCCGTGGTGTGGCGGGTCTGCCGGGCCGTGCTGAGCACCTCCGCGGACGCCGAGGACGCGTGGTCGGAGACGTTCCTGGCCGCCCTGCGGGCGTACCCGGAGCTGCCGGCCACGGCCAACGTGCAGGCGTGGCTGGTGACCATCGCCCACCGCAAGGCGATCGACGTCGTGCGGGCGCGGTCCCGGGCGGCGGTTCCCGTGGCCTCGCTCCCGGAGCCACCGGCGCACCGGGACGTGCCGCACGAGCACGACTCCCCGCTGTGGAGGGCCGTGGCCGCGCTGCCGCCCAAGCAGCGGCACGCGGTGGCCTATCGCTATCTGGGCGGTCTGCCCTACCGGCAGATCGCCGGGCTGCTGGGCGGCACCCCGGAGGCCGCCCGCCGGGCCGCCGCCGACGGCGTGGCCACCCTCCGCAGGACCCTCACCACGACCGACACCACGACCGTCACCACGAGCACCTCCGCGACCATCTCCACGACCATCTCCACGACCACCTCCGGAGTCCTCGCGGAGACCGACCGGACAGGAGCGGACCAATGACCACGAACGTCCCCAGCTCACCCCTGCACTCGCCCCCGCCGTCGCCCCTGCGCGTGCTCCGCGCCGAGCCCGTGCCGGAGGCTCTGCTGCGAGGCCTGCACCAGCGCCTGGAGCACGGGGCCGCCGCGGCGGGGTTGCTCGACGTCGCGTACACCACGGTCGGCACCCCGGTGGGAGTGCTGCTGCTGGCCGCCACGGAGGAGGGCCTGGTGCGGGTGGCCTACGCCCGGGAGGACCACGAGGCCGTCCTGCAGGACCTGGCCCGCCGGGTCAGCCCGCGGGTGCTGCGCGCCCCGGCCCGCCTGGCATCGGCCGTGCGGCAGCTCGAGGAGTACTTCGCCGGGACCCGCACCCGCTTCGACCTCCCGCTGGACCGATCGCTCTCGCACGGGTTCCGGCGCCTGGTCCAGGAGCACCTGCCCGAGATCGGCTACGGCCGCACGGAGAGCTACGGCGCGGTGGCCCGGTCGGTCGGGCGCCCACAGGCCGTGCGGGCGGTGGGCACGGCCTGCGCCACCAACCCGCTGCCGGTGGTCGTCCCGTGCCACCGCGTGCTGCGCGGCGACGGCGGCCTCGGCGGGTACATCGGCGGCCCGGAGGCCAAGGCCGCGCTGCTCGAACTGGAGGCGGCAGCCTGAGGGCCTCGGACCCGTGCCCCGCAGATCAGGGGTGAACGCCTCAGCGGCCCCGGGATCAGAGGGCCGGCACGGCGTCCGCGTACCGGGTGGCGTGGTCGTAGGCGCGGGCCGTCCGCAGCAGCTCGACGTCGCACCCGTGCGCGGCGACGAGCTGCAGTCCCACCGGCAGACCGCCGGGGCCGAAGCCGCCCGGCACCGAGACCGCCGGGCACCCGGTGGCCGAGATGAGGCTCGCCGAGCGCATCCACTCGACATATGTCTGCATCGGCATACCCGCGACCGTGCGGGGCCAGCGCTCCTCGGATGGGAACGGCAGCACCTGGGAGGTGGGTGTCAGCAGCACGTCCCACCGGTCGAAGAAGACGCGCACCGCCTCGTGCAGGCGGGTGCGCGCCAGGGCGGCGTCCATGAGCTGCTCGGCGGTCAGCGCCAGTCCCTTCTCGACGTTCCACACGATCTCCGGCTTCACGAGCTCCCGGTGCTCCTGGACCACCGCGCGCAGGTTCACGGCCATGTCGAAGGCCCGCGTCACGTCGAACACCTCGTCGGCGTCGCGCAGGTCCGGGACGGCCTCCTCGACCACGGCGCCGAGCTCCTGGAACACCCGCACCTGGGCGGCCAGCACCTTGAGGATCTCCGGCTCCACCGGGACGCCGAGGCCGAAGTCGGCGCTCACCCCGACCCGGACCCCGGCGAGCGGGCGCGCCCCCGGGTCGGGCGGGTCCTCCGCCGCGAGGGCCCGGAAGCCCGTCCGCGGCGCCGGGCAGTCCAGCGGGATCCGCGGATCGGGGCCGGCCAGGACGGACATGGCGAGGACGAGGTCGTCCACGCCGCGGGCGAGCGGACCGGAGCGGCCCAGCCACGCCCAGGCGTCGCCGGCCGGCGCCGAGGGCACGACCCCGGCGGAGGGCCGGAAGCCGGCGATGTTGCAGAACGCGGCCGGGTTGCGCAGGGACCCGCCCATGTCGGAGCCGTCGCCCAGGGGCTGGATCCGGGACGCGATGGCCGCGGCCGCCCCGCCGCTGGATCCGCCCGCGCTGCGGTCGAGCGCCCAGGGATTGTTCGTGGTGCCGAAGACCTCGTTGAAGCTGTGGGAGCCCGCGGCGAACTCGGGCACGTTGTTCTTCCCGGTGCTGATCACCCCGGCCGCCGCGAACCGCGCCACGATCAGCTCGTCGTGCTCCGGGACGTGCTCGGCGAACACCGGGGAGCCGGAGGTGGTGCGGATCCCGGCGGTGGCGTGGGTGTCCTTGTGCGTCATCGGCACCCCGTGCAGGGGCGGCAGGTCGTCCGCGGGGGTGGCCGCAGTGAGCTCGTCGGCGCGGGCGGCGGCCTCGTACGCCTGCTCCCGGACCTGCGTGACCACGGCGTTCACGGCAGGGTTCACCGCGTCGATCCGCGCGAAGTGGGCATCGAGCACCTCCCGCGCGGAGACCGTGCGCGCCCGGACGGCCGCGGCGAGGTCCCGGGCGGAGAGCTCGAGCAGCTCCGCCGCCCCTGCGCCGCCCGTCATCGGGTGCCCACACGGGAGAGGATGGCGCTGACCGCGGCCGTGACCCCGGTGCTCAGCGTGGGCTCCAGGACGGGGGCGAAGAGCGGCGAGTGGTTGGTCGGCACCGGGGCGTCGCCGTCGACCACCTCGTCGGGCATCCCGCCGAAGAACCAGTAGACGCCGGGCACCCCGATGGCGCCGGGCAGGTGCCCGAAGTCCTCGCTGCCCATCTGCGCGGGGCGGTCGAGGACGTTCTCCGCGCCGATGGCCGCACCGAGCGCGGTGCGCAGGGAATCCGTCTCGACCGGGTCGTTGACCAGCAGCGGGAAGGTGTAGATCTCCTCGATCCTCGGTTCCGGGGCCCCGGAGGTGGCGGCCTCCCCACGGATGACCCGGCGGAGCGCGGCCAGCACCTGCTCCCGGACGGCGGCGTCCAGGTTGCGGACGTTGACGGTGAACTCCGCGACCGCCGGGATGATGTTCTCCTTGAGACCGGCGTGGAAGCTCGCGATGGTGATCACCGCCGCCTGCTGGGCGGGGATCTCGCGGGAGACGATGCTCTGGATCCGCACCACCATGTGGGCGGCGAGCACCACGGGGTCGATCGTGTCCTCGGGGCGGGACCCGTGGCCGCCCCGGCCGTGGACGGTGACCTTCCAACTGTCGGCCATCGCCATGGCCGGGCCGCTGGTGATCTCGACCTGGCCGGCGCGCCCGGGCCAGACGTGCTGGCCGTAGACGATCTCGGGGCGGGGCGCACGGTCCCACAGGCCGTCCTGCAGCATGGCCACGGCGCCTTCGGCGGTCTCCTCGCCCGGCTGGAACAGGAAGACCACGGTCCCGGCCCAGGCGTCGCGGGCACCGGCCAGCAGGGTGGCCGCCCCGACGGCGCTGGTGATGTGCGCGTCGTGCCCGCAGGCGTGCATGAGGGGGACCTCCGTCCCGTCGGGCAGCACTCCGCGGGCGGTCGAGGCGTAGTCCAGGCCGGTGTCCTCCGCCACGGGCAGGGCGTCGGTGTCCGCCCGGAAGCCGACCACCGGTCCCTCGCCGTTGCGCAGCACGGCCACCACGCCCGTGCCGCCGCAGACGAAGGTCTCGCAACCCAGCTCGTCCATCCTCGCCCGGATCAGCCCGGCGGTCGCGTGCTCCTGCATGGACAGCTCGGGGGCACCGTGCAAGCGGCGGTACAGGGTGTGCAGGTCCTCGCGCAGCTCGGCGGAGATCCCGGGCACTGTCCCGGATGAGGCGGTCATGGTGTCCTCTCGGAGGTCGTCGGGGATACGGGTCGGGGATACGGGTCGCGCGGCCCTGGGGCCGAGGGCGACGAACCGGTGCGTCGATCCACGACCCTACTGCTCGGCGCCGATGGCCGCCCGGGCCACGATCGCGGAGGGCAGCAGCTTGTTCATGATGCTCCCGATCATGAAGGCCCGCAGGGTTCGCTGAAGACCTGGCGCGTCCACCCCGGCAAGGAACCAGCCGACCCGAGCCCGTAGCATGGGAAGATGCTCTCGCGCCACGGAACTCCGGTCCCGACCAGCCCTGCGCCCCGGAGCGGGGGTGAGCGCTGATGTGCGGTGTCGCCGGTGAGGTCCGCTTCGACGGCGCCGCCGCGAACCCGGGCACGATCCACCGCATGACGTGCGCCCAGTCCGGCCGCGGCCCGGACGGGCAGGGCGCCTGGGCCCAGGGGCCGGTGGCCATGGGCCACTGCCGGCTGAAGATCGTCGACCTCAGCCCCTCGGGCGGGCAGCCCATGGTGGACTCCCGCCTGGGGCTGTCGATCGTGTTCAACGGCATGGTCTACAACTACCGGCAGCTGCGCGAGGAACTGCGCGGCATGGGCTACGAGTTCTTCTCCACCTCGGACACCGAGGTCGTCCTGAAGGCCTACCACCGCTGGGGTCGGGAGTGCGTCTACCACTTCCACGGCATGTTCGCCTTCGCGGTCACCGAGCACACGAGCGGGCGCACGGTCCTGGCCCGCGACCGGCTGGGCATCAAGCCCCTCTACGTCGACCACACGGGGGCGCGGCTGCGGTTCGCGTCCACGGTTCAGGCGCTGCTGGCGGCCGGGGACGTCGACACCTCGATCGACCGCACCGCCCTGTCCTACTACCTCACCTTCCACTCGGTGGTCCCGGCCCCGCGCACGATCCTCAAGGGCGTGCGGAAGCTGCCGCCGGCGACCGTGCGCACGGTCGAGCCCGACGGCTCGGCCTCGGACCACGAGTACTGGAACCCCCAGTTCACCCGCGACGAGGACCGCTCGGACTGGTCGGAGCAGGACTGGCAGGACGGGCTCGTGGAGAAGCTGCGCACCGCCGTGAAGCGGCGCATGGTGGCGGACGTCCCCGTGGGCGTGCTGCTGTCCGGCGGCATCGACTCGAGCCTCGTCGTCGCCCTGCTCGCGGAGAGCGGACAGGAGGACCTGCAGACGTTCAGCATCGGTTTCGAGTCCCGGGGCGAGGAGTCCGGGGACGAGTTCGAGTTCTCCTCCCTCGTGGCCCGCCGATTCGGCACCGACCACCACCAGATCGCGATCGACGACGCCCGCCTGGTCCCGGCGATCGACCGGACCGTGGCCGCGATGAGCGAGCCGATGATCAGCCACGACTGCGTGGCCTTCTACCTGCTCAGCGAGGAGGTCTCGAAGCACGTCAAGGTGGTGCAGTCCGGGCAGGGCGCCGACGAGGTGCTCGGCGGCTACCACTGGTACCCGCCGCTGGCCGGCGTCGCGCGCGACGACGCCCGCAAGACCTACTCCGAGTCGTTCTTCGACCGGCCGTGGTCCCGGCTCGCGAAGGTCCTCTCCCCCGGGTGGATGGCGACCCACGACGCGCCGACGGCGTTCATCGAGCGCCACTTCGGCCGCCCCGGTGCGGAGACCGCCGTGGACGCCGCCCTGCGCACCGACTCGACCGTGATGCTCGTGGACGACCCGGTGAAGCGCGTCGACAACATGACCATGTCCTGGGGCCTCGAGGCGCGGGTGCCGTTCCTGGACCACGAGCTCGTCGAGTTCGCCGGGCGCATCCCCCCGGAGCTCAAGCTCGCCGACGGCGGCAAGGGCGTGCTCAAGCGCGCGGCCCGTGGCATCGTCCCCGACGAGGTGATCGACCGGAAGAAGGGCTACTTCCCCGTCCCGGCGATCCGCACCCTCGAGGGCGGGACCCTGGACCGGGTCGAGGCCGCCCTGACCGACCCGGCGGCCGTGCGGCGCGGGCTCTACAACTCGGAGGTCGTGGAGAGCCTGCTGGCCGACCCGAACCAGCACCACACGCCGCTGCGCTCCAACGTGCTGTGGCAGCTGGGCCTGCTGGAGATGTGGTTGCAGGAGAACGGCATCTCCTGACGGCACGGCGCCGGGCCCACGACGCCGGCGCACCCCGCCACCCGCTGCGGGTGGCGGGGTGCGCCGGCGTCGCCCGGCGGTCCCGGCGCCGCGTCAGCCGCGGCGGCCGGCGCCGACCAGCTCGTGCTCGGCGTCCGGGCCCGGCGCGGCGTCACCCCAGCCGCTCGGACCGGCCGCGGCGGCCGGATCGGCCGGAACGGGGGTGCGGTGGCGGCGCAGGGAGTCGCCCTCGACGTCCACGTCGGGCAGGATCCGGTCGAGCCGGCGGGGCAGCCACCAGGCCTTGTCGCCGAGCAGGTGCATGGCGGCGGGGATCAGCATCATGCGCACCACGAAGGCGTCGACGAGCACGCCGAAGGCGAGGCCGAAGCCCAGGGGCCGGACCATCGCCATGTGGGAGAACATGAAGCCGGCGAACACGGAGATCATGATGATCGCCGCGGCGGTGACCACGGCCCGGCCGGCCCGGAGCCCCTCCTGCACGGCCGCCCGCGCCGAGCGGCCGTGCACGAACGCCTCGCGCATCCCGGAGACCAGGAACAGCTGGTAGTCCATGGCCAGGCCGAACAGCACGCCCACGAGGAGGGTGGGCAGGAAGCTGAGCACCGGTCCGGGCGCGTGCACCCCGAGCAGACCGCCCAGCCAGCCCCACTGGTAGATCGCCACCACCGCGCCGAACGCGGCGAAGAGGGAGAGCATGAACCCGGCGGTCGCCACGACCGGCACGAGGATCGAGCGGAAGACGAGCACCAGCAGCACCAGAGACAGGCCGATCACCACGGTCAGGTACAGCGGGAGCGCGTCGGCCAGCAGCTGGGAGACGTCGATGTTGCCGCCGGTCTGTCCGGTGACGCCGATGCGCACACCGTGCGCGTCCTCCAGGGCGGGGGACAGCGCTCGCAGGTCGTTGACGAGCTCCTCGGTGGACTCGGCGGCCGGTCCGTCCTCGGGCACGACCTGGAACGCGGCGGTCCGGTGGTCCTCCGAGAGCCCGGCCGGGACCACGGAGACGACGTCGTCGTTCGCCATGAGCTCCTCGCCCACGGTGAGCTGCAGCTCGGCGGCACGGGACTCGTCCGTGCCCTCCGGCAGGTCGGCGACCACGAGCAGCGGGCCGTTGGCGCCGGCGCCGAACTTCTCGTCGAGGACCTGGTAGGTGCGGTACTGCGTGGAGTCCTCCGGCTCCGAGGAGGCGTCCGGCAGGCCCAGGCGCATCGAGGCCGCCGGGAGCGCGACGACGACGAGCGCCAGCACGCCGGCCACGAGGGTCAGCACCGGGTGGCGGGTGGCCACCGCGGGGCGGGGCTCCCCCAGGTGGGCGGGCCGGCGGGCCGCGCGGACCCGGGCGCGGGCGGAGAGCAGCCGCCCGCCCACCAGGGACAGCAGCGCCGGGGTGAGGGTCACGGCGATCAGCACGGCCACGGCCACGCAGACCGCCGCCGCGGTGCCCATCAGCCCCAGGAACGGGATGCCGGTGACGTTGAGCGCGGCCAGGGCGATGATGACGGTCAGCCCGGCGAAGACCACCGCGTTGCCGGAGGTCCCGGTGGCCAGGCCGATGGACTCGTGCAGCTCCGTGCCGGCGAACAGCTGCTGGCGGTGCCGGTTGAGGATGAACAGCGAGTAGTCGATGCCCACGGCCAGTCCGAGCATGACGCCCAGCATCGGGGTCACCGACATCATGTCCAGGACCCCGGAGAAGGACAGCACGCCCAGGGCGCCGACGGACACACCGGTGAGCGCCATCAGGATGGGCAGGCCGGCGGCCACGAGGGTGCCGAGCATGATCAGCAGCACGATCCCGGCCATCACCACGCCGATGACCTCGGCGGGGCCGACGAGCTGGGAGATGTCCTGGGCGATCTCCAGGGAGTACTCGGCCTGCACGCCCTCGATCTCCGTGCTGTCCACGGCGGCCTGCAGGGACTCCTTCTCCTCGGCGGTGACCGCCTGCTGCTCGGCGGTGAAGGTCACCACGGCCATCGCGGTGGTCCCGTCCTCGGAGACCGTGCGGGTCCCCTCGGCCAGGGCCATCATCCGCTCGCCGCGGTCGAGCTGGGGCAGCCCCTCCGCGAGCTGCTCCCGGTTGCGCTCGAGCTCCGCGCGGCCGTCGTCGAGGGCCTCCTGCCGGTCGTCGAGCTCGTCCAGGACCCGGTCGGAGGCGTCGGTCCGCTCGGCCTGCTCACGGGCGGCGTCGAGCCTCTCCTGGTTCTCGTCGAGCTCCTCCTCGGCGGCGTCGAGCTGCGCGCGGCCGTCGGCCGCCTCCTCGCGCCCGTCCGCGAGCCGCTGCTCCTGCGCCGCGCGCTCGTCCTGCGCGGCGAACGGGTCCAGGACGCCCTCGACGCCCGGGGACTCCTCCGCCGCGGCGAGCGCCGCGCCGATCTGCTCCCGCTGGCCGACGCCGAAGGGTTCGCCGTCCTCCGTCCGGAACACGATCCGGCCGGTGCCGTGCCCGGCGTCGGGCAGCTCGGCCTGCAGGCGGTCGGCCAGTCGCTGGGTCTCGGTGCCGGGCACGGTGATCCCGTTGGTCAGCTGCCCGCCGAAGGCCGCGAAGGAGCCGCCGGCGAGGAGCAGGACCACCGCCCAGGCCGCGACCACGGCCCAGGCTCGGCGGGCGGCGAAGCGCCCGAGTCGGTACAGCAGATGTGCCATGTCTCTTCTCTGTCGGTCGTGTCGGGAACGTCCGGCCGGAGACGTCGTCCCAGGGACGTCGTGCCGGGGTCGTGTCTTGGGGCATGTCCTGCCCGGAGTGCGGGCCGCGCCGGGGTCAGTCCGCGAAGCCGTGGCGCAGGCGCTCCACGGCTTCGCGCAGCAGCCGGTGCCAGGTCGTGCGGCTGTCGGGGGTGTCCACCGCGCCGGTCTCCTCGGCCCACCGCTCGAAGGCGACCGCCAGGGCGTGGAGCAGCAGGCTCGCGAGCAGGTCCACGGTGAAGGAGGGCGCGCCGGGGACCCGGTCGGTGATCTCGGCGGCCAGCCGGGCGGTGAGGGTCTGGAACACCTCGTGCGCCCACATCGCCGTGATGGGGCTGTCCCCGCTCGCGCCCATGAGGTGGGCGATGTGGCACATGGCGGGGACCAGCTCGGTGCGCTCGATGACGTCGGCCAGCTGCTCGAGGACGGCACCGGGGCTCGGGTTCGTGGGCGGCGGGGTGGCTTCCACGACGTGCGCGAAGTTGTCGACGAACACCCCGAGCAGCTCGCTGAAGCGCGCGTAGACGGCGTCGTCCGCGGAGGCGAAGTGGTTGAAGATCGTGCGCCGGGAGACCCCGGCCCGCTCGGCGAGGTCGTGGACCGTGAAGCGGCCCAGTCCCCGCTCGGCGGCGAGTGCGGCCGCGGCGTCGATGATGGCGCGGCGGTTGTGGTACTTCACCGCCTCCCGCCGGTCCTCCGGGGGACGGTCCTGGGCCGGTTCGGCGGGCAGATGCGTCACAGCCCGTTACACTAAGTGCAATTGTGCACTCAGTGCAAAGTTGCACGGTGTGCAGTCGGTCACCTCAGGCCGCGCCCGGACCGGGAGCCCACCCCAGCGCGTCGGCCGCCTGCGCCACCATGTCCGGCGGCACGGCGTGGCCGCCGTCGAACTCGACGAACGTGACGTCGTAACCGTCCCGTTCCAGCGCGGGCACGATCCGCCGGCTGGTCCGGTCGATCGGGAGCACCTCGTCCGCGACCCCGTGCGAGACGAAGACCCGTGGCTCCCCCACCCGGCCGGCGGGCGGGACGTAGCCCGGGGAGAACGCCGCGATGCCGCCGAACAGGTCGCCGTTGGCGAGCCCCAGGCCCAGCGCGTACGAGGCGCCGTCGGAGAACCCTGCGACGGAGATCCGCCCGGGGTCGATCCGCACCAGTTCGAACGTCCGCCGCAGGGAGCGGTCGAGCACGGCGACGTCGGGCCCGTAGTCACCGCCGACCGCGTCCCAGGTCGAGCCGCGGGAGGCGGGGGCGAGAACGGCGAAGCCGTGCTCGCCGGCCGCGCGTCGCAGCAGGTCCAGCCCGCCCCGCGCGCTGCCGCCGGCCCCGTGCAGCGACACGACGAGCGGCACGGGCAGCTGCGCCTCGGGGGGCACGTAGAGCAGCGTGTCCCGCTCCTCCGCCACGCCGAGCTCGTGCTCGCCCGGCGTGGCGGGTTCGGGGGGAGCGGCCGCATCGGGACGGGCCAGCAGGGCGGCGCGGCCCCGTCCTGGGCTGTCTGCGCCCGGGTTCATCCGTGTCCTCGTCTCTGTGCAGGCGGAGACGGCTGCCGTCAGCCCCAGGGAAGCGGCCGCGGCGAGGAGCACCCGCCGTGTCGTCATGCAGGCGAGGCTACGCCTGACACCCCGTGCCGCACGAGGCCCCGCATCCGGTCCGCCGCTCGGCCACGGCGGCTCGGCCGGCCAGGGACCGGGCAGTGCACTGCACCCGTCGCCCACGGGCCCGCACGGGCGGCCGAGGCACCGCGGCCTTGGGCGCGTGGCCTACCGTGGGCCCAGGAGAAGGCCGGGGCGACGGAGGGAAGAACAGTGGCGAGGAGCGACGACGTCCGGCACGAGGGCCGGCGGCCGGCCGACGAGGCCGAGCAGCTCGGCCTGGCGGAGGGGCTCGCGCGCCGGCTCGACCGGCCGATGGGCGTGCTGGGCGTCCTGTTCCTGTTCGTGGTGCTGGGCCAGCTGCTCGCCGAGGACGCCGGGCTCGTGGCCGTCCTCAACGTGGTCGGCTGGCTCTTCTGGTCCGTGTTCGTCGGCGAGTTCCTGCTCCGGGCCTACGTCGCCCGGTTCTCCGCGCGGTTCTGGAAGCGCAACTGGTGGCAGGTGCTGTTCCTGCTGCTGCCCTTCCTGCGCTTCGTGCGGGCGCTGCAGGCCGCCCGGCTGCTCCGGCTCACCCGGCTGACG
Source organism: Kocuria aegyptia (assembly GCF_039530085.1). Classification (NCBI taxonomy): domain Bacteria; kingdom Bacillati; phylum Actinomycetota; class Actinomycetes; order Micrococcales; family Micrococcaceae; genus Kocuria; species Kocuria aegyptia. The sequence continues at coordinate 166,966 of NZ_BAAAOA010000014.1, read as the reverse complement.
CGGGCGGGGAGCGTGCTCTCGGCCGGGGTGCGGGGCTCGCGCTCGGCGGGGAAGCTGCTGTCCAGCCGGATCGGCTGGCTCGCGGCGGTCACCGGCGTCGTCGTGCTGGTCTCGAGCCAGCTGCTGTACGTCCTCGGCCACTACGCGGGATACGGTCCGGCGCTCTCCGACGCGGCGATGTCCACCGTCACGGGCCGGGAGCTCGGGGCGCAGGGCGGCTTCCCCCGCGTGCTGGAGGTGGTACTGGCGCTCTACTCGGTGGCCGTCTTCGCGACCCTGGCCGGGTCGGTGGGGGCGTACTTCCTGCGGGGCGAGACCGCGGCAGGGGCTCCGGCCGAGGGCCCGCGCTATGCGGGCCCGGACACCGCCCAGTAGGCTGGGGCCGACCGAACAGATCAGCATGCTGTCCTTCCGGACCGGGGGACGCTCTGAGAAGGAGGATCGATGAAGGCTCTGACATGGCAGGGAAAGCGCTCGGTGAGCGTCGAGGAGGTCCCGGATCCGCGGATCCAGGAACCCACGGACGCGATCGTGCGAATCACCTCGAGCGGGATCTGCGGGTCGGACCTGCACCTGTACGAGGTGCTGGGCCCGTTCATGGACAAGGGCGACGTCGTCGGCCACGAGCCGATGGGCATCGTCGAGGAGGTCGGCCCGGACGTCACCCACATCAAGGCCGGGGACCGCGTGGTCGTCCCGTTCAACATCTCCTGCGGGCACTGCTTCATGTGCACCCAGGGGCTGCAGTCCCAGTGCGAGACCACCCAGGTCCGGGAGTACAACAGCGGGTGCGCCATCTACGGCTACTCCCGCATGTACGGTTCCGTGCCCGGTGGCCAGGCGGAGTACCTGCGGGTGCCGCACGCCGACTACGGGCCCGTCAAGGTCCCCGAGACCGGTGAGGACGAGCGGTACCTGTACCTGTCCGACGTGGTGCCCACCGCCTGGCAGGCCGTGAAGTACGCAGCTCCCCCGGAGGGCGGCTCCCTGGCCGTGCTGGGCCTGGGCCCGATCGGCCAGATGTCCGCCCGGATCGGCCGGCACCTGGGCTACCGCGTGCTCGCCGTGGACCCGGTCGCCGAGCGCCGGGCCATGGCCGAGCGCCACGGCATCGAGACGCTGGACTCCGCCGGCGACGTGGCCGAGCGGCTCAAGGACCTCACGGACGGCCGCGGCCCGGACGCCGTGGTGGACGCGGTCGGGATGGAGGCGCACGGCTCCCCGGTGGCAGGCATGGCGCACCAGGCGGTCGGGCTGCTGCCGTCCCCCTTGGCCCGCAAGGCCATGCAGACCGTCGGCACGGATCGTCTCGACGCCGTCTACACCGCCATCGACGCCGTCCGCCGCGGCGGCACGATCTCGCTCAGCGGCGTGTACGGCGGCACGAAGAGCCCGCTGCCGCTTCTCACGATGTTCGACAAGCAGGTCCAGCTGCGCATGGGCCAGTGCAACGTGAAGCGGTGGATCGACGAGCTCCTGCCGCTCGTGGACGACCCCTCGGACCCGCTGGGCGTGCTCGACCTGGCGACCCACCAGGTCCCGCTGGCGCAGGCGCCGGAGATGTACGAGAAGTTCCAGAAGAAGGAGGACGGCTGCATCAAGGTGGTGCTCAAGCCGTAGTCCGGCCCACCGCGGTCGTGCCGCCGGCCCCGTTCCTCGCGAGGGACGGGGCCGGCGCGTGCTCGGCCCCCGTCGCCCGGCCGGCCGTGCTCAGCTGGCCGTGCTCGGCCCCCGTCGCCCGACCGACCGGGCTCAGCGGGCCGTGCTCGGCCCACGCCGCTCGGCCGACCGGGCTCAGCCACGTCGCTCGGCCGACCGTGCTCAGCCGACCGTGATGTGCACCCGGGCCGGGCGCAGGGCCTCCAGGTCGCCGTCCAGGGCCAGGGCGGGCGTGCTCGAGCCGAGGGCGGCGTCGGGGACGCCGTGCACGGCCATGCGCAGGGCGAGCTCCGTGGTCAGCCACGGGGTGGTTCCGTAGCCGGGGTTGCCCTTCGCCTCCAGCACGGCGGGGAACTCGCTGCCCTCGTGAGTGGTGAACACGCCGCGGGTCGTCCACGACCAGCCGGTGAGCACGTCGCCCACCGGTCCCGTCCCGGCCTGGGGCAGCGCCCCCGCCAGGCCGTCGGCGAGCCGTGCGCGCACCGGATGCGGCAGGCCGGTGGCGAGACCGGCGAGCGACTGGAAGACGGCCACCGCCACGGCCGCGGCCCAGCCCTGCGCCCCTCGGAGCCCGCCCGCACGGCCGAAGTCCATGGCCTCGCGGAAGGCCACGGGGTGCGCGGCGGACCGCGGGACCGGGCTGAGGGCCTGGGTGCGGTGCACCACCGGCGGATTGATCGCCGCGAGCGGGCTCATGGCCGCGAGCACCCGGCCGCCGGCGGTCCGGGCGCGCAAGCGCAGCGGGCTGAACGTGCGGACGGCGTTGGGGTCCGCGGCGGTGCCGCTGCCCGGCAGCGGGTCCGGGAGGCGGGCGGCGACGTCCCCGATGCGGGCCGGATCGGGGTCCCGCAGCACCTCGACGAAGCTCTGCACGGTCCCGCCCGAGACGGATTCCGAGAACCCGGTCCCCGGCGGAGTGCGCGCGGAGGTCACGAGGTCCGCCGTGCGCAGGGTCTCGCCCCGGGCGGCGGCGTGCCGGCGGGCGGCGTCGACGAGGACGTCGGCGGGCAGGGCCTCGAAGCCCGCCGTGTGCACGAGCGCGACCCCGGCGGCCCGGGCGGCCCCGTGCAGGTCCCGGTCGGTCCGGTGCACGAGCTGGGACTCGCCCGTCACGTCGACGTAGTGGGTGCGCTCCGCGACGCACGCGGCGAGCACCGGGGGCGCCAGCCGCGTGTAGGGCCCGGCGAGATCGATCAGCACGTCGGCCCGGCGGACGAACGCCCGCAGCGAGTCGGGGTCGGCGATGTCGGCGTGCAGCACCTCGGGGACGGGGAGGTCCCGTTCGGCGCACAGGGCGCGCACGCGCCCGGGGTCCCGGACGCCGACGACGACGTCCGCTCCCGCCTCGGGCGCCCGCGCCAGCAGATGGGCCAGCGCCACGCGCCCGGTGATTCCGGTGGCGCCGAGGAGGCCCACGACGGGCCGGGGAGTGTGCTCGGGTTCCATCCGGCCACTCTAGGGGAACGGCCCGGGCGCAGTCCGGGAGCGGGCGTCTCCCGGCGGACGGCCGGGGCAGGCGCCCTCCGCGTGCCGCTCCGTCCCTGGTGGCGGTCAGCTCCGGGGCCTACCGTGGTGACCGAGGAGCCGTGCACGCCGGCCTGCGTCCCACGGCCCGTGGCTCCCCGGCCCGGCGATGTCCGACCCGCGACCTCCGGCTCATCGCTCCGGGCCCCTCACCCCAGGCCCGTGACTGCCGACCCGTGCCCCTCGAGAAAGGCCCCGCCGTGACCGTCTCCCCCACCAGCACCCGCCGCACCGAGTCGCGGCCCACCGCCGGGGACCGCGTCCGTCAGCTCGCGGTCACGGTCAGCGAGATCGCGTGCCTCCTGGGCACGCTCGTCGGGGTCGGGGTGTTCGGCACCCGGGTCGAGGAGTCGTCCGGCGGCAGCCTCTCCGCGGACGCCACCCTGCTCGCCCCGGCCGGCACGGCGTTCTCGATCTGGTCGGTGATCTATCTGGGCCTGTTCGCCTACACCGTCTGGCAGTGGCTGCCCTCGCGGGCGACGGACCCCCGGGCCCGCGCCACCGGCTGGCTCGCGGCGGCGTCCATGCTGCTCAACGCCGGGTGGCTGCTGGTCACGCAGCAGGGCTGGATCTGGGCCGGCGTCGGGGTCATCGTCGCCCTGGTCCTGGTCCTGGGCCTGCTGGTGGTGCGCCTGACGGAGTTCCCGGGCCGGCGCGGCCTGTTCGACCTGCTCGTGGTCGATGGCACCTTCGGCCTGTACCTGGGCTGGGTGTCCGTCGCGACGGCGGCCAACGTGGCAGCCGCCCTCGTGGACTCGGGCGTGCCGCAGGAGGGCCGGGGCGCCGAGTGGATCGGTGTCGTCGTCGTGCTCGCGCTCGCCGCGGTCGTCGCCGCGATCCAGCGGCGTGTCGGCGGACGCTGGGCCGTGGCCGCCGCCTCAGCGTGGGGGCTGTCCTGGATCGCGGCCGGCCGGGCCACGGACGAACCGCGGTCCATGCTCCTGGCCGGGGGCGCGGCCGCGGCGGCGCTCCTGGTGGTGCTGGCCACGGCGTCCATCCGCCGGCGCGCCGGCGGATCGGTGGACGAGCAGCGCTGAGGGTCTGCCCCCAGTCCGCGCCGCCGGCCCCCCGGCGACCGGTCAGCCGCGCAGCCGCAGGAGCGCCCGCACGGCCGCGTCCCCGTAGCCGCCGCCGAAGCGGACGGCGTGCACCAGCAGCGGCGGCAGCTGGTACCACGGCACCCGCTCCTGCCAGCCGGGCGCGAGCGGGTGCTCGGCGTCGTAGGCGGCCAGGCAGTCCGCACCGAAGCCGCCGAACAGCAGCATCATCGCGATGTCGACCTCGCGGTGCCCCCAGTACGCCGAAGGGTCGATCAGCCAGTTCCGCCCGCGGACGTCCACGAGCCGGTTGCCGGCCCACAGGTCGCCGTGCACCAGCGTGGGCGGCTCCTGCGGCCCGGCGAGCTCCTCGGCCCGCGGGGCGAGCTCCTCGAGCAGGTCCTCGGCGTGCGCCGCGATCCGGCCGGACCGGACCGCGTCCCGCAGCAGCGGGCGGATCCGCCGGTCGAGCAGGAACGCCGCCCAGTCCTGGGTCGGGGACAGGTCCACCTCGAAGGACCCGATCCTGCCGGGCAGATCCGGGTCGAGTCCCCCGAAGGCCGTCCCCCGCGCACGGTGCAGAGCCGCGAGCCCGCGCCCGCACTGCTCCTCGGTGCCGGGCGGACGCCGGTCCGGAGCCTCCTCGATCCACTCCTGGACGATGCCGCGCTCGGTCCACCGCACGACCTCCGGCACCCCGAGGAACTCCGGCACGTGCTCCCGGAGGGCGTGCAGACCGGCGACCTCCACGGCCATCATCCCGGCGGGCGGATCCGCCATGGTCTTCGCGAACAGGGTTCCCCGCGCCGTCTCCAGGCGGAAGGCCGATGCGGTGTCGCCGCCGCCGAGAGGGGTGGCTCTCACCACCCCGAGGCCGTCGACGAGGTCGTCGGTGAGGTCGTGCGGCAGCTCCGCCGCGCGGTCGAAGGTGCTCATGCCGCCCGTTCTCCCCGATCCGTCCTGCTCCGTGCCGGCTTCCGCGCCGGGGCCCTCCCGATGCCCGGCCGTCGTCCTGCCCTGGTGGAGGCGCCGTCCTGCCCAGGGGCTGCCGCCGCCCGTTGGTCATCCTGCCGTCGTCGCGCCGTTGTTCCGCCTACGTCCGGAGCCGCTCGGTGAGGGCCACGCCGGACCGTGCCCGCACCACGGCGTCGACGGCGCGGATGAACCCGAGATGGCTGAACGCCTGGGGGAAGTTCCCGGCGAGCCGCCCGCTCTCGGGATCGTACTCCTCGGCGTAGAGGCCGAGGTCGTTGGCGTAGCCCGCGAGCTGCTCCAGGAGCTCGCCGGCATCGTCCACCCGGCCGCTGCGCGCGTACTGCTCCACGAGCCAGAACGTGCAGATCAGGAACGGGTACTCGTCGCCCTCCAGCCCGTCCATCCCGGACGCCGTGCGGTAGCGGTGCAGCAGGCGCGTGGGCCCCTGCAGGTCCGCCTCGATCCGCGCCACCGTCCCCAGCATCCGAGGGTCGTCGTAGTCGATGAAGCCCGCGTGCGGCAGCTGCAGCAGGGAGGCATCCACCTCGGTGTTGCCGTAGGTCTGGGTGAACGTGTTCAGCTCCTCGTCGAAACCGTGCTCCATGATCTCGGCGCACAGCTGGTCCCGCAGCTCCCGCCACCGCTCCACGGGGCCGCTGAGCCCGTGCTGCTCGACGGCGCGGACGCCCTGGTCGAAAGCTGCCCACATCATGGCCCGACCGTGCACGAAGTGGGCGGGCTCACCGCGCATCTCCCAGATCCCGTGGTCCTTCCGGCCGAAGTTGTGCTCGCAGAAGCGCAGCAGGTTCTTCTGCAGGCCCCACGAGTGGTGGTCCTCCTCCACACCGGCGTCCCGGAGGGCTGCGAGGGCGAGCATCACCTCGCCGGCCACGTCCGCCTGGTACTGGTCCACCGCGCCGTTGCCGATCCTGACGGGCCGTGAGCCCTCGTACCCGGAGAGGTGGGACAGCTCGCGCTCCGGAAGGTGCCGCTCCCCGCCCACCCCGTACATGATCTTCATGTCGCGCCAGTCCGCCGCGACGGCCCGCAGGAGCCAGTTGCGCCAGGTCAGCGCACCGTCGGTGAAGTCGTGGGCGACGAGCACCTCGATGGTCAGGGCGGCGTCCCGGAGCCAGGTGTAGCGGTAGTCCCAGTTGCGCGACCCCCCGAACTCCTCCGGCAACGAGGTGGTGGGAGCCGCCACGATGCCCCCTGTGCCGTTGTGGGTGAGCGCCCGCAGGACCAGCAGCGAGCGAAGGACCGCCTGCTCCTGGCGCTTGTGGGTGCTCACGTGGGAGGACCAGTCGGTCCAGAAGGACACCGCCCGGTCGAGGGCGTCGGCGGGGTCCACGGGCGTGGGCAGGTCGTGGTGGGACTCGTGCCAGGTCAGCACCCAGTCCAGGGACTCCCCCGCCGTGAGCCGGAAGCGTCCTTCGAGCCGGTCGGCGACAGCGCCCTCGTAGTCGTCGGGGTTGCCGGCCTCGTCCTCGTCGGCGGACGCGTCCTCCCGCGCCGCGGGCTCCGGCGCCCGCAGCATGGGCCCGGTCAGCAGCAGCGCGTCGGGACCGGCGATCGACAGGAGAGCGCACTCGACGCCGTCCCCGGAGCTGTCCAGCCGACGGGTCCACGGCGCGGCCCGGTTGTAGTCGAAACGGATCCGCAGGTCGTGCTCCACCTCGACCTCCCCGGACACGCACTCCACGCGCCGGACGAGGTCCGCGTGGTCGCCCGGTTCCTCGCCCGGCGGCAGGAAATCGGTCACCACCACCGTGCCGGTGGGCGTGCGCCAGGTGGTCTCGAGCACGAAGGTGCGGGGCAGGTAGCGGCGCGCCGTGACCTCGCCGTCGACGGCGGCGAGCTTCCAGCGCCCGTCCTCGGGCGTGCCGAGCATGGCCGCGAAGACCGACGGCGAGTCGAAGCGGGGGAAGCAGAGCCAGTCGACGCTGCCGTCCCGGGACACGAGCGGACCGGTGCGCAGGTCGGACAGGAGGGCGTAGTCCTCCAGGGGGGTGGACGGGGGCCGGGTCGCGTCGTCGCTCATCCACCCATTCAACCAGCCGCGGCCGGGCGTCCGGTCTGCGCAGGGCTGCCGTCGGCGTCGTCACGGTCGCGGCCGCCGTCGCGGACCGTCCGCGGGAGGGGCGCGGACGGCGTGCTCCTCAGGGGCCGGGGTACCGTGCTGGCATGACGAACATCAGGACCCTGATCATCCTGGGCGCCACCGGCGACCTCACGTCCCGCCTGCTCCTGCCGGGCCTGGGCACGCTGCTGAGCTCGGCCCCGGATCTGCGCATCGACGTGGTCGGCTCCTCGCGCGAGCCCGCGGAGGGCTGGGCGCAGGTCGTGGCGGAGGCCTTCGACTCCGTCGGCGCGAGCGGACCCGCCGCCGCGCACACGCGGGAGACCGCTCGCTACCTGGCGGGCGACGTCACCGACGCCGGGGACCTCGAGCGCCTTCTCGACGACGTCGAGGGCCCGGTCTGCCTGTACTTCGCACTGCCTCCCGCGGTCACCGCGCGGGCGTGCGAGGCCATGGCCGGGCTCGACCTGCCGGAGGACCTGGTGCTGGCGCTCGAGAAGCCGATCGGCTCCGACCTCGGGACCGCCCGGGAGCTGAACCGGCTCGTGGGCAGGCTCGTCCCCGAGGAGCGGACCTTCCGGGTGGACCATTTCCTGGGCATGCCGGCGGTGCTCAACTTCGTGGGGCTGCGCTTCGCCAACCGGCTGCTGGAGCCGCTCATGAGCCGGGAGCACGTGGAGTCCGTGGAGATCGTCTTCGACGAGACCCTGGGCCTGGAGGGGCGCGCAGGGTTCTACGACGCCGCGGGGGCGCTGCGGGACATGATCCAGTCCCATCTGCTGCAGGTCATGGCCCTCGTGATGATGGAACCGCCCTCCTCCTTCGACCAGGTGGAGATCCCCACCCTGACCAGCCACGTCCTGCGGGCGGCGAAGCCATGGCAGGGCGACCCCGCGCTGGCCGCGGTCCGCGGCCGGTACACCGCCGGCGACGTGGACGGCCGGGAGCTGCCCGACTACACGGCCGAGGACGGCGTGGACCCGGGGCGCGGGACCGAGACGTTCGCCCAGGTGGTCCTCGAGGTCGACACGTGGCGCTGGAACGGTGTGCCGGTCACCCTGCGCTCGGGCAAGGCGATCGGCAACCCCCGCCAGGAGATCGCGATCACGTTCCGCCGCCCGCCGCACGACTACGAGCAGCTGCCGCGCTCGGGGGACGTGGCCCCGAACGTCCTGCGCATGGGCCTCGAGGAGGAGCAGCTGAGCCTGGAGCTGAACGTGGGCGGGCCCTTCGACTCCCGCGGCATGACCCGCGTGACGCTCTCGTCCGGGATGGCCCGGCCGGGCCTGACCGCCTACGGCAGCGTGCTGAGGGGCGTCCTCGAGGGCGACCACACCTTCAGCGTCCGCGGGGACGCGGCGGAGCAGGGATGGCGCATCGTCGACGAGGTGCTGGCCGCCTTCGAGGACGGCCGGGTCCCGCTGCTCGAGTACCCGGCCGGCAGCTCCGGACCCGTCTGAGGGGCGCGCCGTCGGGGCCGTCGCCGCGCTCCCCGTCCGGTCGCGCCGGGGTGCCGGGTCGTCCGCGGGGACGCCCCTGCACCCCGGCGCTCAGAGGTCGCCGATCGCGGAGCCGAGCAGGCGGACCGGCTCGAAGGCCTCCGCGTTGGTGTTCTTGGCCTGCGCCCCGCGGAAGGCGGCCATGCCACGGACCCGCCCCGGGGTCATGTAGGGCTTGCCGGCCTGGTCCCGGTGGGAGAGCACGGCCTCGACCTTGACGTCCACGTAACCGTCGATGTCCACGAACACCGAGGGGTCGAAGTCGCGGGTCACCGACGGGGACTCGAAGCACAGGATCGAGTGGTGGGCCCTGGCCGCGCGCAGGGTGGCCTGGTGCACGGCGTAGTGGTCCTGGTGCTGGTCGTGGGCGGAGTGGGTGAAGATCACGTCCGGCTCGAACTCCCGGATCGCGGCCTCGATGGCCCGGACCATGTCGTTGCTGACCGTCTCCAGCTTCGTGTCCGGGAAGTCGTGCACCCGCAGCCCATTGAGGCCCAGGAACGAGGCACCGCGCTGAGCCTCGGCCGGGCGCAGCCCGGCGTTGCCGCCGACCTCCCCGGAGCTCATCACCAGGCCGCGGACCTCGTGGCCGGTGTCGACCAGCTTGGCCAGGGTCGCCCCGCAGGCGAGCTCGAGGTCGTCCGGGTGCGCCCCCACGGCCAGCACCCTCCGCCGCTCGACCACGGTGGTGGCGGGGATCCGCCGCTCGGCGATGACGAAGCCGAAGACCCCGGTGGCCACCAGGGTGGCCACCGCGATCGCGTCGCAGACGAGGGTCACGGGCATGACCGTGGCGCACCACAGGTTGAGCACCAGCAGCACCGCGTAGACGGCGACGATGGCCTGGCGCAGCGTCCTGGCCCCGGCGATGAAGCGCTTGTGCCGCGTGTAGGCGGCGTTCGACAGGACGTAGACGAGGACGACGGTGCTCAGCAGAGCACCCACGACGGATGGCAGCATGTTTCCCCCCAGGAATGATCGGCCCGGCCCGGAGGCTCCTTCGCCCCGGGCGAGGACGCCACCGGCCCCCCGACCGGTTCGACGTCCGCCCCGGCCGCGGTGGTCACCACCGGGTCGGGTATGGATCAGTTTGCATGAGAGAACAACTTTTTGCATCTGTTAATGGGGCTTCGGGTGACCCCACATGCGCCCACACCGGCACGGTCATCTCCCCGCACGGAAGCACCGACCCCTGGTCCCGCCCCGCCTGCGAGTGGTTGACTGGGCGCCGTGGGCACCTGCTCTCAGGTGGCCGTGGCACCGTCGGAAGAGGGAGCAGCATGCGCAAGCCGGAGTCCGTCGTCGTCATCACCGGAGCGTCCAGCGGCATCGGCCGGGCGAGTGCCCTCCGCTTCGCCGGACGGGACACGAGCCTGGTCCTCGCGGCCCGCCGGGCCGAAGCCCTCGAGACGGTGGCCGAGGAGTGCCGCCGGCGGGGCGCCCGCGCCGTCGCCGTGCCGACCGACGTGACCGACCCCGAGGCCGTCCAGGAACTGGCCCGGCGGGCGGTGGAGGAGTTCGGCCGCATCGACGTGTGGGTCAACAATGCCGCCGTGGGCTTCTTCTCACCCTTCCTGGACGTGCCGCTCGAGGACTTCCGGCGGGTCCTGGACGTCAACGTGATGGGCTATGTCCACGGCGCCCGCGCGGCCCTGCCCGTGATGCGCCGCCAGGGCCGCGGAGTGCTCGTGAACGTGTCCTCGGTCGTGGCCGAGATCGCCCAGCCCTACACCTCGGCCTATTCGATGTCGAAGGCCGCCGTCCGCGCCCTGGGAGTCAGCCTGCGCGCCGAGCTGAGCCTGGACGGGCTCGACGACGTGAACGTGTGCACGGTGCTCCCCGCGAGCATCGACACGCCCTTCTTCCGCCACGCCGCCAACTACACCGGCCGCGCCGTCGAGCCGATGGTGCCCGTGTCCGATCCCCGGGCGGTGGCCCGCGCGGTCGTCTCGGTCGCGCGGCGGCCCCGCCGAGAGGTGGCCGTGGGAGCCATGAGCCGCTCGATGGTGCTGGAGCACCGGCTGGCCCCGGGGCTGATGGAGGCGATGATGGCCCGGCAGGTGGACGCCTCCCACCTCTCGGAGGAGCACACCGCGGCGGACACGGCCGGAAATCTGCACCGGCCCTCGCCGGATCCCGAGACCGCGGCGGTCTCCGGAGGATGGGCGGGTCGCCGCAGGACGGCGCAGCGGCGGATCTTGGCAGCCGGCCTGCTGGTGGCCGGCCCCCTGGTGGTCCGGCGCCTGCTGCGCTGAGCGCCCGGTTCCCGCTCTCAGCGGACTTTATAGTCAGCCTGCTTTCGTATTGCCGCGTTTCGTGTGAGACTGGGCGGACACCGCTCGAGGAGCTCACCGTTCACGGTGACCACCACAGGAAAGAGGTACATCCATGATCAGCACGATCCAGAACCTTGGTGTCCGCAGCGAGCACGCCTACGCGGCGGGCTTCGCCTCCATCGGCCTGTCCGTCCTCTCCTGGGCGGTCAGCCTCGGCAAGAGCAAGTCCAAGCCCCAGGCCGACCGCTGGGGTCTGTTCGTGGGCGAGTGGACCCCCACCTTCTTCGCGATCGGCGTGGCGCTGAAGCTCGAGGAGACCTCCTCCAAGAAGTAGGTCCTCCGGACAGCGCGTCCCTCGGAC
>NZ_BAAAOA010000014.1:0-155536 GCF_039530085.1 Kocuria aegyptia | reverse complement strand
CCCCCCCCGTCTCGTCCGAGGGCCGGGCTCAGGTCCCGACCCGGGGGAGGTCCTTGACCGCGGGGCCCTCGAGCAGGGTGCCGTCGGCGGCGAACCGGGAGCCGTGCAGCGGGCAGTCCCAGGACCGCTCGGCGTCGTTCCAGTGCAGCACGCCGTGCATGTGGCTGCACACCGCGGAGACCTTGCAGGTGGCCCCGTCCACGGTGGACACCCCCACGGGCCGGCCCTTCTCCCGGCCGACGATGCCCTCACCCTCCGCGGGCGGCGCGTCCGGCAGCTCGGACAGCTCGGCCCCCGTCCAGTCCTTGGACATGTGCATCCCCACGCTCGCGTTGAGCTTCAGGGCGCTCAGGACGTCCGACGGCGAGGTCAGCCGCCGGCCCAGCGTCTCGGCCCAGGGCACGCTGCCCCCGAGGATCTCGGCGCTGAGCGCGATCGAGGCGGCGACGGCGTTGCTCATCCCCCACTTGTTGTAGCCGGTGGCGACGTAGATGTTGCCGCCACCCCGCGGCAGGGCGCCGATGAACGGGACGAGGTTGACGGAGCGGTAGTCCTGGGCGGCCCACGCGTGGGTGCGCTGCGCGCCGGGGAAGTGGCGCCGGGTCCACTCCTCGAGGTCGTCCACGGCCGCCTGCGGAGAGGCGGAACGCCCCACCACGTGGTCGTTGCCACCCACGAGCAGCAGCTCCTCGCCGTCGACCGGCACGGTGCGCAGCGTGCGCCCGGGGCTGTCCGCGGTGATGTACATGCCCGACGGGATCGACTCCGGAGCGCCGGGGACCCGGTAGGTCAGGGCGTAGGAGCGGCTCGGCGAGAGCTTGGCGAAGTACCCGCCGCGGTCGAGCACGGGGATGCCGGTGGCGAGCACGAGCCGGTCCGCGCGGACCGATCCCTCGGAGGTGCGCACGGTCAGGGGCGAGCGGAGCCCGGCGCCGGTGATCCGGACGCCCTCCACGAGCGTGCCACCGCGCTCCCGCAGCTCGGTGACGAGGGCGCCGAGCACCTCCATGGGGTGGAACTGGACCTGGTCCGGCATGGTGATGGCACCGGAGACCTTGTAGGGGAGGCCGGTGTCGCGGGTCCAGTTCACGTGCAGGCCGGCGATGTGCGCGGCCTGGAGCTCCTTGCGCAGGGCGGAGGCGCCCTTCGACGTCGTGGCGTAGGTGTAGGCGGCGCGGCGCTGGAAGGGGACCCCGCGCTGCTCGAGGTAGCGGATCAGCCACTGCTGACCCTCTCGGTTCCCGTCCACGTAGGCGCGCAGCACCTTGTCCGACTGGTGCCGGTGGATCTGGGAGAGCGTGGTGCCCTGCAGCAGGGACAGCTTCGCCGTCGTGTTGCCCGTGGTGGCGGCCCCCACGGAGCGGGCCTCGAGCACGGCGACCCGCTGGCCCGCACGGGCCAGCAGCACCGCGGTGGTCAGCCCGGTCAGGCCGGCACCCGCCACGACCGTGTCGTAGTGCGCCCCGGGGACGAACTCGTCCGACGCGGCCGACGGCACCTCGTACGTGTCGAGCCATAAGGATTTCATGCAGGAGCTCCTTCGCGGTCGGTGCGGTCGGTGCGGTCGGACCGTGATGCCATCCTGGCCGCCGTCAGGGACGAAGTCCACCGTCCCTCGCCGGGACGGCCGCTGCCCACCGGCTGTCGGAGGCGGTTCCTAGACTCGCTCCCATGCCCCCGGAACCGTCCATGCTGGACATCACCCGCATCTACTACGAGCCGGCCGCCGCCGAGCTGCCCCGGGGGCGGCAGGTCCTCGAACGGTGGCCGGAGGCCACCCTGGTGGAGGTCCCGAGCCACTGGCAGATCCCGGAGCTGCACGGGGACGAGACCAACGCACGGCGGTGGGTGCGGATCAAGCGCGAGGCCCTGGTGCTGGGGGTCAAGAAGTCGCTGGCGGCCCGGCCCAACGGCCGGTCCGCGGACTTCATCGCGCCGTCCACGGCCAACGGATGCGCCATGGCGTGCGCCTACTGCTACGTGCCCCGCCGGAAGGGCTACAGCAACCCGGTGACGGTCTTCGCCAACATCGAGCAGATCACCGGCTACCTGGACCGGCACATCCGCCGGCAGGGCAGCAAGCCGGAGCCGAACCAGTGCGACCCGCACGCGTGGGTCTACGACCTCGGGGAGAACAGCGACTGCTCGGTGGACGCGCTGCTGAGCGACAACGTGCAGGACCTCGTGGACCTGTTCCGCCTCCACCCCACGGCCAAGGCGTCCTTCGCCACGAAGTACGTCAACCGGGAGCTGCTGGACTGGGACCCGCAGGGACGGACCCGGGTGCGGTTCTCACTGATGCCGGCGCACCTGGCCAAGCTGACGGACATCCGGACCACGCCGGTGCCGGAGCGGATCGCCGCCATCGACGACTTCGTGGCGGCCGGGTACGAGGTGCACGTGAACTTCTCGCCGGTGATCGTCACCGACACGTGGCTGGAGGACTGGGCCGAGCTCTTCGAGCAGCTCGACGACGGCCTGAGCACGGCGGCCAAGGAGCAGCTGGCCTCGGAGGTCATCTTCCTGACCCACAACGCCCAGCTGCACGAGGTCAACACGCAGTGGCACCCCAAGGCCGAGGAAGTTCTGTGGCGCCCCGACCTCCAGGAGACGAAGCGCTCCCAGAACGGGGCCCTGAACGTGCGGTACCGGTTCCGGGACAAGCAGCAGTACCTGGAGCAGTTCCTGGACCTGCTGCACGAGAAGCTGCCGTACTGCGAGGTCCGCTACGCGTTCTGAACCCGGGCGCCGCATCCCCCGACCCGAGCCCGGGCGCCGAGGTCACGCCACCCGGGGATCGTAGCCGTCCGACGGCCGGGAGACCGTGGTCAGCAGGAACACCGAGTCCTCCAGGGCCTCCACCGAGTGGCGGGAGTCGGTGAGGGACAGCAGCTCCCCGGCCGTGAGCTCCTCGGCGAGCTGACCACGTTTGAGCACCCGCACCCGGCCGCGGAGCAGCTGCAGGGTGGCGGCGGGCGGGGAGACGTGCTCGGGGAGCTCCTTGCCGGCGCACAGAGCCATCACCGTCTGGCGCAGCACGCCGTCGTGGACCACGAGTTCCGCGCTGCGCCCGGCGCCGGAGGCCCGCGCCTTCTCGAGATTGGCGGTGGCGAGGTCGTCGAGACGGGTCATGGGTCCTCCTGTGGCGCGTCAGCGGTGGGAGTTCAGAGCAGTGCGCCCTCGAGGCGCAGCAGGAACTCCTTGCGCTCCATGCCGCCGGCGTAGCCGGTGAGCCGCCCGTTGGCGCCGATGATGCGGTGGCACGGGACGAGCAGGCTGACGGGGTTGCGGCCGTTGGCGGCCCCAACCGCCTGGGCGGCGCGGGGCGCCCCGATGGCGCGGGCCACCTGCCCGTAAGTACCGGTCGTGCCGTACGGGATCTGCGCGAGGGCGTTCCACACCCGCACCTGGAACGGTGTCCCGTGGAGGACGACGTCGGCGTCGAAATCCTGCAGCCGTCCCGCGAAGTACTCGCCGAGCTGCTCGCGGACCTCCGGGAGGAGGCCGTCGTCGCGCGCCCCGAAGGAGGCAGGAACCGGTCCCTGGCGTGCTGCCTCGACGGAGAGCGCCGCGAGCGCCCCCGCCTCCTCGACGAGAGCCAGCGGGCCGATGGGCGACTCCACGAGGGCGTGGCGGCGGAGGGCCGCGGTGCTGGATGCCGGGCTCAGTCTCAGTCCCATGGGCCGATTCTACGCCCGGCGCAACTGCCCTCGCGGTGCGCGGGCCAGGGTGTAGGACGGCTCCCGCAGCCGGCAGGTCCACTCGTAGTTCTCAGCGCCCGTGGGGACGTTGAGCAGGGGATCGAAGCGTTCGTCGTCCCCGAACGGCACGCCGGGGCCGAGCTCGACCGTCCCGAAACGCTGCCACGGACCCAGGGGCGTGGCCCAGTACATCCCGAGAGCCCATGGTTCGGCGGCGATCGACGCCCGGAAGAGGTCGGGGCGGGCCGGCAGGCGCTCCGCGCGCGGCTCGGGGTGGGCAGCGACCAGCACGGGGCCGTCGAGACCGCGGTAGGGCATGAAGGAGGCGAAAGCGCTGTCCGGCACGTGACGGTGGAAGGTCGGGACGAAGCGGGAGAACCGCCCGCTCCCGGCGGTCGCGAGGAGGATGTCGGCCCTGCCGTCGCTGCGGCCCCCCATCTGCCCGGAGGGCGGCACGGGACAGCGCAGGGCGAGGCCCAGGATGTCGGGCCAGCCCTGCGGGAGGCCGAAAGAGCGGGAGAACCGGGCCCGCACGGGGTCCTCACCGGCCTCGTCGATCCAGCGGATGCCGCTGGTGCCGCCGCCTGCCCGGGTCAGGACGCCTTCGAGCCCGACGCCCTCCGAGTGGATGGGCCGCTGGGGCCGGAACTGCTTGAGCAGGGCGAACGGCACACGGGCGGCGGACCCCAGGAGGGTGCTGATGGGTGCGGTCGTCATGTCCCACACGCTACCCGGAGGGCCCGCCTCCTGGTCAGCGGAGTCGGACGCGGATCGCCCCGCGGGCTGTCCGGTCGTGGGCGCCTACCGGGAGGCCTGGCCGTCGGTGCGTACGGGCGGGTCCGGCTTCAGGAGGTCAGAACGGTGGTGGGTCGCCGGCCGGAGCGGGTCGAGGACCGGACCGGGAACCGGAGTCCAAGACACAGTGCGGCTCGCGATCCGGACCCGAGCGTCGAGTGGGGACCGGGGCACCGTGCCGCGTCCGAGTCGCCGGTACTGATGCTCCGATCGCACAGGCTCGATGCGCCCGCGTTCCACGTACCCGGGGCCCAGCAGCCCGGGGTCCAGCGGCTCGGCGTGCAGGTGCCCGGGTTCCAGCCGCTCGGAGGCCACGTGCTCCACCCGCCACCGGCCGAGTGAGCCGTCCCGATGCTTGAGCAGGTGGTGGTGCCGGCACAGGTGCGCGAGGTTGTCCGCCGAGGTCCGTCCACCGTCCGCCCAGGCGACGGTGTGGTCGAGGTCGCAGCGCGATGCCCGGCGCCGGCAACCCGGGAAACGGCACGTGCCGTCCCTGGCCCGCAGACGGCGCTTGAGATCCGCGGGCACGGCATAGGTGCTGCGGTCCCGGTCCAGGACGGTCCCGGTGACGGGATGGGTGAGGATCCGCGACCAGGACGGCGCGCGTGCGGCGATCCGCTCGGCCAGACCGACCGGGATGGGCCCGTAGCCCTCCAGCTCCGCGCAGGGGAAGGTGCCCGGCAGGCCCTCGACGGAACCGGGGAGCCCCTCCCGTGCGTCTCGCAGGAGCGCGAGAACGGGCACGGTGACCGTCACATGCCCGCGGATGCCGCGCAGATGGCCGGGCAGATCGGCGGGCTCGCCGTCGAGCAGGAGGTCCGCCAGCACGTCGGCCCGCAGCTGGGGCACTGTGCGGCGCCCCGTGGTCCCGGCATCGACACCGGACGGCCCGCCGTCCGACGCGGCCGTGGGCGGCAACGCGGGCGTCGCCGAGGCCCCCGTCGCGACGACCTCGACCGGGGCCGCAGGGACCGCGGGGTCCGCGCGATCGACCAGCGTGTCGAGGCGGTCCTGGATCGCATGGGCGGTGGCTGCGTCCAGGAGGGCGCACAGCTGCGCCATGCCGTCCTCCCGGGGCTCGACCCACACACGCCGGTCCCGCAGCGCCAACCGGTGTCGCTGCTCCTCGGTCTCCCGCAGCAGACCCGCGCGGCGCCGGCGTGCGTAGGCGCGCAGCTGAGCCGCGGTGCTGTCCGGTGCCCGCAGGAGCAGCTCGTCGACGATCCGGCGGACGCTCCGGACCGGGGCCTGCAGCTGCGGAGGGAGACCATCGGCGTCCCGCACGAGCTCGCGCCACAGCTCGACGAGCACCCCCGCCTGCCGGACTCCCGCCAGGCCCTGCTCGAGCGCCTCGAGGACCTCGGGCAGGGACTCCGCGAGCAGCACGGCGTCCTCGACACGGCGCAGGGCGGTGCCCGCAGGCAGCCGGAGAGCCGGGCCGATCTCATCGGCCACGTCCCGCAACGTCTGCTCATCGGGCTCGAGGGAGTGCGGGCCCAGCCGGTCCGCCCCGGGACGCATCCAGTGCGCCTCCACCATCCAGCGCTGCTCCCTGGCCTCTTCCTGCAGCTGCCAGAGCCGGTGGAGCAGCCGGTACTAGCGCCCCGCGGCCCGGGCCTCCGCACGGGACTCCTCGACCAGCGCCCGCACGCCGTCGGAGAACTCCTCGCCGATCTCGGCCAGGTCCGTCTCCTCCCGGAGGGCGTCCTCCAGGCTTCGCGGCGGAACGGCGGTGGTGGCGGCCATGGTTCATGCCCCCAGCCGGCTCCGACAGGCTAAGGAGTGCCCTGGATCACCGCCGAGGTCCGGGACGCGTCCCGCCCGGCACGGCCGAGCGGGACGCGGGAGCCCCTCAGACCTGCGCGAACGGGTAGTCCGTGTAGCCCTCGGCGCCCTGTGTGTAGAAGGTCCGCGGGTCCGGCACGTTCTCCGGCAGGCCCTCCGCCCAGCGCCGCGCCAGGTCCGGGTTCGCGATCGCCGGGCGGCCGACGACGACGCCGTCCGCCACGCCCTCCTCGATCAGCTGCACACCTTCCTCGCGGGTGGTCGGGACGTCGCTGAAGCCGCTGTTGGCCAGGAAGGCGCCGCCGAAGCGGGCGCGCAGCCCCTGCACGAACTCCCCCGCCGGCTCCTTGTGCAGGACGGAGAGGTAGGCGAGGCCGAGATCCCCGATGCCGTCGAGGAGAGCGGCGTACGTGGCCCGGACGTCCTCGTGGTCCGTCTCCCAGGCGTCCTGGATGTTGTGCTCGGGCGAGATCCGCAGGCCGACCTTCTCCGCGCCGACGGCCGCGGCCACGGCCCGGACCACCTCGACCACGAAGCGGGCACGGTTCTGCGGGGAGCCGCCGTACTCGTCGGTGCGCTGGTTCGCGCCGGGTGCGAGGAACTCGTGCAGCAAGTAGCCGTTGGCGCCGTGGATCTCCACGCCGTCCATGCCCGCCTCGATGGCGTTGCGCGAGGCCCGGACGAAGGACTCCACCACGGCCGGCAGCTCCTCGGCGGTCAGGGCGTGCGGAACGGGGTAGTCGGCCTTGCCCTGGTAGGTGTGCGTCCTCCCCTCGACCGCGACAGCGCTCGGGGCGACCGGCTGGGAACCGCCGTTGATGTCCGGGTGCGTGACCCGCCCGGCGTGCATGACCTGCATGAACAGCCGGCCGTCCGCGGCGTGGACGCGCTCGGCCACACGGCGCCAGCCCTCGACCTGCTCCGGCGTCTCGATGCCGGGCTGATAGGCGAAGCCCTGCCCCGCCACGTCGGGGTAGGTGCCCTCGGTGACGATGAGACCCATCGAGGCACGCTGGGCGTAGTGCTCCACGTTGAGCTCGCCGGGAACGCCGTCACGGCCGGAGCGCATCCGGGTGAGCGGCGCCATGACGAGACGGTTCGGCAGCTCGAGGGAGCCGAGGCTGAAGGGAGTGGACAAGGTGGAGTTCGGCACGGGGAGACCTTTCATCAGGGAACTGGTGCTTTCCGTGTCAACGGAAGATCTCGCGGAGTTATTTGCGCCTCCGCTGTCTCGTTCCTCACACCCGTGACAGAACTGCCCCCGGGATCATGGACTGCAGGCACGTCACCGTCCTCCGAACCGGCACGCCGGGACGTTTCATCCCCCCTCTCGGCCGGACCGCGCGCGGCCGTAGCCGCGCGGGGTGGCACCGAGGACCGACCGGAACTCCCGGGTGAGGTGGGACTGGTCGGCGAAGCCCAGCTCCGCGGCGAGGGCCCCGAGGTCCGCGGCCGGGTCCGCGCGCATCCGCTCGGCCGCCTCCTGGAGCCGGCGACGACGGAGCAGCAGCTGCGGCGGCATCCCCACGAACCGGGCCGCGAGCCGCTGCAGCGAGCGCTCCGACACGTGCAGCTGCCGGGCCAGGTCGGCCGGGCTCCGCGCATCGGCGTCCGCCTCGAGGAGGTCGACCATCCGATTGGCCACGGCACCGTCCCGCGCCGCCGCCGGGGGCACCTCCGCCGCCAGCAGCCGGACGTGGTCCGCGAGCAGGGCCGCCGCCCGTGCGTGCCGGTCGTCGGGGTCGGACCCCGTCATGGCCTCCGCGACGGCCGAGCGCAGTCCGGGCGCACGGACAGGCGCGGACCGGTCGAGCAGGTCCGCCGGGCGCTCCGTGAACAGCAGGACCCCCGCCGGTCGCAGCAGCGCGCCGACCGCCCAGCCCCGGCCCGTGAGCACCCGGGTGGAGGCGCGGCTCGTGGGCCCGTGCAGCGCCACACCGTCCGGTTCGACCACCACGTTGCTCGCCGGATAGCCCAGCACCAGCTGCTCGGCCCGCTCCCCCGCCGGCAGGTCCCACTCGGGGATCCACAGCTGCCGGACGAGGTGGGCGACGTCGTCGGGCGCGGGCAGGCGCACGACCGTGGCATGCGGTCCCGGGGTGAGGTGGCCCCGTGTGGTGGGCGGCTCGCTCATGGCACGAGCGTAGCCATCCGGAGGTGGCGGAAATCTTCAAGACCGGCCGCTCCCCGGTCCTTAGGCTCGGGGCATGAGCACAGAGCAGAGTCTCCGCGGGGTCACCGGAGCGCACACCACCGACGGGACGCCGCACGGGTTCACGTCCCTGACCCCCTTCATCGCGGTGGTCGGCGCGGCCGCGGCGATCGACTTCTACACCCGCACCTTCGGGGCCGTCCTCGTCGACCGCACCGACATGCCCGGGCCGGACGGGACCCCCGTCGTGGTGCACGCAACCCTGGACCTCGGCAACGGGCGGTTCCAGCTGGGCGAGGTGAACCCCGCCTTCCACCTCGTGGCCCCGCCCGCGGGCGACGACGACTGCTACTCGCTGGGCCTCTACGTCCCGGACGTCGACGACGCGGTGGCGCGCGCCGTCGCCGCCGGCGCCACGGTCCGTGAGCCCGTCAGCACGTTCGTCTCCGGCGACCGCTACGGCAGCATCCGGGACCCGTTCGGCGTCCGCTGGTCGGTCATGACCCGGGTCGAGGACCTCTCCGAGGAGCAGAGCAGCGCCCGGGTGGCCGAGTGGGCGGAGTCCATGGGACAGGAATGAGTCGCCGCGCAGCTCAGGAGCCCTGCGCGGCGGCGGCCGGGGCGTGGAGCTCCAGGGCGATGCCGTCCGGGTCCCGGAACTCCAGGATGTGGCCGACACCGATGTCCTTGATCCCCTCGTGGGCGATCCCCAGGTCGTCCAGCACGACGACGGCGTCCTGCAGGTCGGCCTGCGACGCCACGGTGAAGCACAGGTGGTCCAGTCCCACCCGGTCCGTGTCGTGCCGGTCCCCGTCCGGTGCCACGGGCCGGAGGCCCAGCAGGCCACCGCCGAACTGGTAGATGACGCCGCCGAAGAGGAAGGACAGCCGGTCCCTCGTCTCCTGGTCGGCGTCCGCCGGAGGAGCCTCGAAGGCGACCGGGAAGCCGAAGACGGCGTCGTAGAAGGCGCGGGACCGGTCGATGTCGGTGACCGTGAGCCGGACGTGGGCGTAGTCGGTGGCGCTGACGGGCACAGTGTTCTCCGATGTGGTCGGGGCGGCGCTTCGAGCGGGATGTCCTGCCGTGCGCACCGGGCGGCGGTGTCCGCCGGCGGCGCCGGGACTCGCACTCTACGGGCCTCCCCCCCTGTGGGCGAGGGTCCGGGCCCCGCGCGCGAACTCCTCGGACGCGCGCGGGGCCCGGTCTCCGGGACGGGTCCCGATCGCGGCTCTCCACTCCTCGACCGGGACCGTCAGCTTCTCCCTGTGTCCCGGGGATCCGCTCGCACGACTCAGCCAACCAGCTCCTGCTGAACACGAGCTGAAGCAGAGCGGCAGGCCACCCCGGAGGGCCGGCAGGAACCCGGCTCAGGAACTCCCGGGCTCGCACTGGTCGGCGCAGTCCCGCAGCCGCGCCACCAGTTCCTGGGCCGCCGGGTCCTGGTCGAACTCGCTCACCACGAGACGCCGGACGCCGGAGCTCTCCTGGACCTCGATCACGTAGGACTGCTGGTCGGCCGTGCCGTGGCGGGTCGTCGGCGCGGAAGATCCCAGCCGGTGCGCACGGACGGTCTCGAAGAGGCCGAGGAGCGCGTCCTGCTGCGCTCGGGGCAGGGACTCGATTTCGAAGCTCCGCTCCACCGCCAGGCCGGGGAAGTACGCGATGCCTCCCTCGAGGCGGTAGCTGACTCTCGCCATGAACGGCACCGTCCCTCCGTAGGACGCGGATGGCCCGGGCCGGACCCGCGCGGGGACCGGCGGGGCCGGTGGGGAATCAGTTCCCGACTATACCCGTGGCGCCCTTCCGGGTCAGGCGCCAGCAGCCCTCCGCGCCGTCGAAGGTGGACATGGCGCCCGTGGCGACGTCGCCCGCGAGCGTGCCGGCGTAGCGCGCCGCTCCGGCGTCGAAGGACAGGAGCAGGGTGCCGTCCTGCTGGTGCCACCGGCCGGAGAGCTCGCCGGTGAACGAGCCGTTCTCGTGGAAGATCAGGTCCGTCCGCGCATAGGAGTCCGTGCAGCCCCAGCTGTAGTGGAGCACCCACTCGTCCGCGAGCGCACCCACCGACCGGATGGTCTCGGGGGTGACCCCCACCTGCTGCCAGGCGTCCGCCACCACGGTCTGCTCCGCGGGTCCGAACAGGGCGGCGGCGTGCTTGAGCGTGAGGCCCGCGAAGTCCTTGAACTGCGCGGCCCACCGCAGGCTCCGCAGTCCGGGATCCCGCATCGCGGCGTACCAGATGCGGCCCGCCCTGTCCCAGCTGTGGCCGCCCAGCCCGGTCGCCGCGAGGTAGAAGGCCCGGTTCGGGATGCCGGAGTTGATGTGCACCCCACCGTTGTCGTCCAGGGTGTGCACGAAGCGGGACATGTGGTCCGGCTGAGGGTCCTTGCCGAGCACGGCGTCGTCGAACGCGGTGCCGGGTGCCTTCATCGAGCGGAGGCCCACCCCGTTGACGGTGCTCGTGAAGAGACCGGCGCCGATGATCCAGTCGGCGTCCGCGGCGGTCTGCCGGGGGACGGCCACGTACTGCTTGACCATGGCCCCGATGACGTCGGAGAAGTGCTCGTTGAGCGCCCCGGACTGGTGCATGTACAGGAGGTCGGACTCGTGCGTGGTGATGCCGTGCGCCAGCTCGTGCCCGATGACGTCCACGGCGGCGGTGAAGCGGTTGAAGTACTGGCCGTCCCCGTCGCCGAAGATCATCTGCCGGCCGTCCCAGGCCGCGTTGTTGTACTTGTCCTGGTAGTGCACCGTGCCGATCAGGGGCATGCCGGCGTCGTCGAGGGAGTTGCGCCCGAAGACCTCCTGCAGGAGGTCGAACGTGGAGCCCAGCCCCTCGTACGCCTCGTCCACGGCAGGATCCCCGCTGGCGGGGTCATCCTCCGAGCGCACGAGCGTCCCCGGGAGCTCGGCGGTGTTGCCCGCCGAGTGGACCCTGCGCTCCTTGTGGGCGGCCGCCTGCGCCGCGACGGCTCGAGCGGTCAGGTCCGCGATCAGCCGTTCCGCCCGGACCGTGGTGTCCACGGCGAGCGCGGCCAGGGCGTTCCTGCGGGTCTGCTCGTCCCCGTGCACCGCCATCTGCTCGTGCACGTACGGCGGGATCACCCCGCAGAACGGTCCGTGTCCGCGCCGGTGCCCGTGCCGGTGTCCGTGGTCCGTGGTCATCGCTTCCCCACCCCTCCGCATCAGATCCGGTTGCCCGCGGCGTCCAGCTCACCGGGCGCCGTCCCGGTGGAGCCCGGCTCACCGGGCGCCGTCCCCACGGAGTCCAGCCGCCGCCCGGCCACGTCCGCCGGCTGCCCGGCACTGCTGTCCACGGATTCCGGTCGACCGCCGGGACCCTGCCTGACCAGGTACCAGCAGCCGCCCGGTGAGCCGTCGAAGGAGGACATCGCCCCTGTCCCTGCACTGCCCGTGACCGTGCCGCCGTACTGCGCGGGGCCGTCGGCGAAGCGCAGCAGCAGGGTGCCGTCGTGCTGCCGCCAGGCGCCGGAGAAGCCGCCGCCCGAGAAGGTGCCGTCCGGATTGAACGCGAAAGTCACCCTGCCGTAGTCGTCGGTGCAGCCCCAGCTGTAGTGGAGCACCCACGGACCGGAGATCGTCACTGTTCCGCCCCTCTCCTCGCCAGGCGCGCGAGCACCGGCGGGACCGCTGACGGGTTCGCCCGGGACCGGGGAACCATGTGCATCGATCATCTCACCAGGATCCGACGGCGTACCGGTCCGCGCGGAGATCAGCAGCCCGTCCCCTGCGGGTTCTCGAGGCAGTCGTCCGCGTAGTTGCGCACCGTGGAGCGCCAGACGCTGATCGGCACGGGGGCGCTCGCCACGTCGTTGAGCCCCGCCACGGGCAGCCACGGGCCGCCCGCGACCGAGTACTCGCCGGCGAACCAGGTGGTGAGCGAGACCGCGTAGTCGCCGGTCTCGGTGTAGACGTGGCTGGTGTCGGTCTCCACGTCCCATGCCCCCTCCGCGAGCGGGGCGCCGCTGAGCTCGGTGGGCCCGAGTGCGGAGCCGTCACCGTAGTCCCACGCGTACTGGACCGGGACGGCCCGTACCTGCACCGGGAACCCGCCCAGCTCGGTGCTGAACTGCTGGGCCCGGGCCTCCGCCCAGACATTGGTGTGCATCCCCCTCAGCGTGTCGGGCGCGGGCTGGACGGCGCTGGCCGCGGGCGCGACGGCCAGGGTCCTGAAGTCCTGCAGGGTGAAGGTCGGCAGCTCCACGATCTCCTCGCCGCCCTCCGCCTCGGCGACCGAGACGCACATGGGCTCTCCCCACGGCGTGCTGGGGCCGTCCCCCTGTCGCACCACGACGTTCATGTAGACACCCTCAGCACCGTCGGCCGTGGTGCAGTCCCGCTCCGCCAGGCAGTCCTCGAGGATGTCGCCGGTCCGGTTGGTGCACGGGTTCTGCAGACCGAAGGTTTGAGACTTCGACTGCGCAATGGTGTCGGGGTTGAACGGCCGGTCGATCCCCTGGTCTTTCAGGTACTGGCGGAGCGCTTTCTGGAAGGCGGGGTCCTCGTCGGGGTCGTAGTCAACCGGCATGGTACCCACTGTCACTGGACCTTGCTCTTGATCACTGCCAACCATGATCGGCGGCCCCTCGTCGAGCCGGACCTCCAGTTTCATCTTGTCCCCGTCTGCAACAGCAGTCGTCGATTTCGAGATATCGGCATTGCGCTGACCATGCATGGAATATCCACTATTTAGCCGAGTCGCTTTATCTGCCCAGTCACCCTCCTCCCCGAGAGCTTCAGCGCTCGCAACTTGGGGGAAAAGTATAAACAGCATAATGACCCCGGAGATTGTGCCCCTACTCACTGTACTGCCCTGCTCCCGACAGATTTGCAGCGGTTATATACACCCACGATCCTTGAGAATAATCCAAGTAAACAGGGAATGGATCCCCCTGACCGGTGCGCGGGTGGGCTTCATATGTAACTTCATTGCTTTCGACAAGCTTCAACCCTTCAGCACTCGTAAGGACAACCGGCTTATACACTCCGTCCGAATAACGTTGAATGATCGCGTCTTGGATTACAGGATTCTCTCGACCACCAACAAACCAAGCGCCATCGGCATAAACATCTTCCACAAATTCCAGCTGCTCCATGCAGATATCACAGGCGCCGCTAATGATTTCACGGGCATATGTTGCATCACCAGTTTGATGGGCATACCACATGGCGTCGGACCAGTAGTCGAGGAACGCCTGCGCCCCGTCCCGGGACTCCTCCCTCGCCAGGTCCGGCATGACGGGCTTCGGCACGTTCTGCGCGGGGCCGTCGAGCGAGGCAGGCACGTAGTCAGCAGGAGTGGCGTCCGGGCTGGCCTCCGACGAGGTCGCCGCAGCTGATGAGGCCGTGCTGGAAGGTGACGCCGCGGCGCCGTCGTCGTCAGTGCCGCACCCGGTGAGGAGCAGTGCCGTCAGGGCGACACCCCCGACCGCCGTGCCGACTCGGTTGGACCGGACCATGAAGTTCCCCGCTTCGCTCTGCCACGGCCGACCGGGCCTGGTGGATGGCTCAGATGGTAAGTGCCCGCACATGCGCGGGAACAACCCTGCGGACACCCGGGAATCCGCGTTTTCATGGGGCCTGGTCAGCGACACCATGGTCACGACTCCGTTAACGTCATACTGACTGGAACAGTGTTATAGTCACTGCCACCAGAAGACAGTGGATGCGAAGGAGGTGGCGATGAGCGCGCAGAACGTGGCACTGGCGGTGTCGACCGTCATCTTCGCCGCCCGGGACACAGGCGCCGACGGCCGCAAGGAGCTCTGGCTGCCCCTCGTCCGCCGCATCCGCGACCCGTTCCGGGGGATGTGGGCCCTGCCCGGCGGACCCCTCCAGCCGCACGAGGACCTCGAGGCCTCCGCCGCCCGGTCCCTGCAGCTGACCACCGGTCTGCAGCCCGGCTATCTCGAGCAGCTCTACGTCTTCGGCGGCCTCACCCGCTCGGCGAACGCCGAGGAGCGGGTCGTCTCGATCGTCTACTGGGCCTCGATCCGCGCCGACCAGGCCTCCGACCTCCACGCCGACCTCAACGTCACGTGGATGCGCACCACCGAGCTGCCCCCACTGGCGTTCGACCACAGCGACATCGTGGACTACGCCCTCTACCGGCTGCGCAACAAGATCACCTACAGCCGCGTGGCCCACTCCTTCCTCGGCGAGACCTTCACCCTCGCCGCGCTGCGGGAGGTCCACGAGGCCATCCTCGGCACTCCCCTGGACCCGGCCAACTTCCGGCGCCAGGTGCTCGCGTCCGGCGCCGTCCTCGACACGGGCACCCGCCTGGAGGGCACGCGACATCGCCCGCCCCGGCTCTACCGCTACAACAACGACCTCGACCTCGCCGACCGCACCCCGGCCGGCCGCACCACCCAGGAGCAGACATGACCTCCGTCGCCACCCGCATCGACCTGCTGACCGGAAAGCCGGCCGTCCTGCCGGGCACCGCCCCGGCCCCGAGCACCTGCAGCACCGACCTCGCCGCGAGCCCGTGGGACTTCGCGCCCGCCGTCTCCGCCGGATACGGCCCCGGGGCCTCCGAGGCCGACACGGTGCCCGCCGGTGCGCCCGCCCAGCCCGTGATCCCCGAGGAGTACCAGCACGCCTCGGCCGAGGAGCTCGACCGGCGGATCGCCGCCGCCAAGGAGACCCTCGGGGAGCGCGTGGTGGTGCTGGGCCACTTCTACCAGCGCGACGAGATCGTGGCGCACGCCGACTTCCTCGGCGACTCCTTCCAGCTGGCCCGTGCCGCCCGGAGCAGGCCCGAGGCCGAGGCCATCGTGTTCTGCGGCGTGCACTTCATGGCCGAGACCGCCGACATCCTCTCCGGCGACCACCAGTCCGTGATCCTGCCCAACCTCGCCGCCGGGTGCTCCATGGCGGACATGGCCGACGAGGACTCCGTCGAGGAGGCGTGGGAGCAGCTCATGGACGTCCTCGGGGAGACCGGCGACGACGGCCGGCAGACCGTGGTCCCCGTGACCTACATGAACTCCTCCGCGGCGCTCAAGGCGTTCTGCGGCCGGCACGGCGGCATCGTGTGCACCTCCTCCAACGCCGCGACCGTCCTGGAGTGGGCCTTCGAACGCGGGCAGCGGGTGCTCTTCTTCCCCGACCAGCACCTGGGCCGCAACACCGCCAAGGCCATGGGCATCCCGCTCGAGCAGATGCCGATGTGGAACCCGAACAAGGACCTCGGCGGGAACACCGCGCAGGAGCTGCAGGACGCCCGGGTGATCCTCTGGCACGGCTTCTGCTCCGTGCACCGCCGCTTCACCGTGGCGCAGATCGAGAAGGCCCGCGCCGAGCACCCCGGGGTGCGGGTGATCGTGCACCCCGAGTGCCCCATGCCCGTGGTCGACGCGGCCGACGAGAACGGCTCCACCGACCACATCCGCAAGGCGATCGAGGCCGCCGAGCCCGGCAGCACCTTCGCGATCGGCACCGAGATCAACATGGTCAACCGGCTCGCCGACCAGCACCCCGAGCACACGATCTTCTGCCTGGACCCGGTGATCTGCCCGTGCTCCACGATGTACCGGATCCACCCCGGCTACCTCGCGTGGGTGCTCGAGGAGCTCGTGGCCGGGCGCGTGATCAACCAGATCTCCGTGGACCCCGCGACCGCCCGGGACGCCGAGGTGGCGCTCGAGCGGATGCTGGCGGCGCTGCCGCGGTGAGCACGGACCGCGCACCGCGCGTGCTCGTGGTGGGCAGCGGCATCGCCGGTCTCACCGCGGCACTCGGCGCCGCCGGCCACGGGCTCGACGTGACGCTGCTGAGCAAGGACGGCCTCGACGAGACCAGCACCGCCCGCGCCCAGGGCGGGATCGCCGCCATGACGGCCGCGCTCCCGGCCGGTCAGCCCCGCGACTCCGAGGAGCTGCACGTCCGGGACACCCTCGCCGCCGGGGCGGGGACGTGCGACGACGACGCCGTGCGCGTCCTCGTGCGCGACTCGGCGGCCGCGATCGAGGAGCTCGTGGCGCGCGGCGTCGCCCTCGACCGCGCGGCCGGACCGGGATCCCCCTGGCTCGAGGGCCTCGAGGGCGCCCACTCCGTGCCCCGGATCCTGCACGCCGGCGGCGACGCGACCGGCCGCGAGATCCAGCGTGCTCTCCTGGCCGCCGCGCTGGCCGCCGAGGCTGCGGGGCGCCTGACGATCTCCCGGCACACCATGCTGGTCGACCTCGTGCTCGACCCCGGCGGCCGTGCGGTCGGCGCCCTCGTCCTGACGGACCCCGGCGACCGGCTCCACGAGCTGACCGCCGACGCCGTGGTGCTCGCCACCGGCGGGGCGGGGCAGCTCTACCCCCACACCACCAATCCCGCCGTGGCCACCGGCGACGGCATCGCGGCGGCCCTGCGCGCGGGCGCCGCCGTGGCGGACCTCGAGTTCGTGCAGTTCCACCCGACCGCGCTGGCGGCCCCGGGCTGTTTCCTGGTGTCCGAGGCCGTCCGCGGCGAGGGCGCGGTGCTGCGGGACGCGACGGGCCGGCGCTACCTCGAGGACGTGCACCCGCGTGCGGAGCTCGCCCCCCGCGACGTCGTGGCCCGCGAGAACGCCCGCCGCTCCCTGGCCCAGGGCGGCCGACCGGTCCTGCTCGACTGCACCCGGCTGGTTCCGGCCGGTGAAGGCCTGCACGGGGGCGGCACGACCGCCGAGTTCCTCGCCCGGCGCTTCCCCACGATCGACGCCGCCCTGCGGGCGCACGGCATCGACTGGTCCCGCGAGCCGGTCCCGGTCACCCCGGCGGCCCACTACCTGATGGGCGGCGTGGCCACCGACGGTCTCGGCCGCACCACCGTCCCGGGGCTCTACGCCGTGGGCGAGTGCGCGGCCACGGGCGTGCACGGCGCCAACCGGCTGGCCTCCAACTCGTTGCTGGAGGGCGCCGTCTTCGGGGCCCGAGTGGCGGGCGCGCTGCAGGCGGACACCCTGCGGGCCGACCGGTCCGGGGACGTCGCCCCGGCCCGCCTCGTCCTGCCCGGCCGCGTCGAGCTCCTGCCGGCGGCCGGCGGGTCCGGCATTCCTGCGTCGTTCGACCGGCAGGCGGTGCCGTTCGGCGGGGACGCCGAGCCGGCCGCGGGGAACACGGTGCCGTTCGGCAGGGTGGCTGCGCCGTTCGGCAGGGAGGCCGTGCCGTTCGACCGCGGACGGTTCCAGGACGCCATGTGGACGGGTGCCGGCGTCCTGCGCGACCGCTCACGGCTCGAAGCACTGGACCGGCGGCTGGCCGGCTTCCGCCCGCCTCCCGATCGCTCCCGCCGCGCGGTCGAGGACCGCAACCTGCTGACCGTGGGCCGCGCCGTGACCGCCGCCGCCCTGCACCGCACCGAATCCCGGGGTGCCCACTTCCGGGAGGACTTCCCGGCGCCCGATCCCGCCCGCGCGCGGCGCACGTTCTGGCGCCTGGCCCCCGCCCCGCATCTGGCCGGTTCCGCCGCGCTGACCACTACATATGCTTTTATCGAAATATTCGACATCCCGGAGAGGATCCCTGCATGCTGACCCGAGCCGCCATCACCGAGGTCGTGGAGCGCGGGCTCGCCGAGGACGCCCCGTGGGGCGACATCACCTCCGAGCACCTCATCCCGGCCGGCACCACCGCCCGGGCCGAGCTGGTGGCCCGCGAGGCCGGCGTCTTCTCCGGCGGGCAGGTCTTCGCCGCGACGTTCGCGGCCGCGGACCCCGCGGTCGCCGTCGAGCTGGTCTCCGCCGACGGCGACCGGTTCGAGGCCGGGGACACCCTGGCCGTGGTGACCGGACCCGCCCGCGCTGTGCTGACCGGCGAGCGCGTGGCCCTGAACCTGACCCAGCGGATGTGCGGGATCGCCACCCTGACCGCCCGCTACGTCGCCGCCGTCGAGGAGACGGTCGCCCGCGTGGAGCAGGCCGCGAGCCTGCCCTCCGGCACGATCACGCGCACCCGGGTGGCCGACACCCGCAAGACCACCCCGGGGCTGCGGGCGCTCGAGAAGCACGCCGTGCGCAGCGGGGGCGGGCACAACCACCGGCACTCCCTCTCGGACGCCGTGATGGCCAAGGACAACCACCTGGCCCTGCTCACGGCCGACGGCACCGACCTGACCGGCGCCCTGCGGCAGCTGCGCCGCCGCCTCCCGCACACGGTGCACCTCGAGGTGGAGGTGGACCGGCTCGACCAGATCGAGGCGGTCCTGGCCGGGGGCGCGGACACGATCCTGCTGGACAACTTCTCGCTCGACGACCTCGTGAGCGGCGTGGCGATCATCGACGGCCGGGCCACCGTCGAGGCCTCCGGCGGGGTGAGCCTGGAGAGCATCGGGGACATCGCGGCCACCGGCGTGGACGTCATCTCGGTGGGCGCGCTCACCCACTCGGCCCGCAACCTGGACCTGGGCCTCGACATCGGGCTCGGCTCCGGCCGCGGCACCGGGACGGGATGACCGTGCTGTACCTCGACTCGGCCGCGACCACCCCGGTCCGGCGGGAGGTCCTGGAGGCCATGTGGCCCTATCTCACCCAGGAGTTCGGCAACGCCTCCAGCCACCACGAGGCGGGCCGGCGGGCGCTGGCCGGGCTCGAGCACGCCCGCGGGACGGTCGCGCAGGTGCTGAACTGCCGGCCCGCCGAGGTGGTGTTCACGTCCGGCGGGACCGAGGCGGACAACCTGGCCGTCAAGGGCATCGCCCTGGGCCGCCGGGACCGGGACGCCGCGCGCGAGCACGTGGTGACGAGCGCGGTCGAGCACCATGCCGTGCTCGACTCGGCCCGGGACCTGGCCCGCTGGGACGGCTTCGAGCTCACCGAGCTGGGCGTGTCCGCCGAGGGGTTCGTGGACCCCGCGAACCTGGAGAGGGCTGTTCGTCCGGGCACCGCGGTGGTATCCGTGATGCATGCGAACAACGAGACGGGTACGGTCGAGGCGATCGCCGAGCTGGCTGCGGTGGCTCGGGCGCGGGAGGTCCCGTTCCATACGGATGCGGTCCAGGCGGCCGGGTCGCTGGAACTGGACGTACAGGCGCTCGACGTGGCGGCGCTGAGCCTCGCCGGGCACAAGATCGGCGGGCCCAAGGGCGTGGGCGTGCTGTTCCTGCGCCGGGGGACCCCCCTGCGTCCGCTACTGAGCGGCGGCGGGCACGAGCGCGGCCGGCGCTCCGGGACCTCGAACGTGGCCGGCGCCGTGGGCCTCGCCGAGGCTCTGCGGCTCGCCGCCGAGGAGCGCCCGGACCGGGCGGCCCGGCTCGCCGCCCTGCGGGACCGGCTGATCACCGGGATCCTGTCCGCGGTCCCCACGGCGGTGCTCACCGGCCCGGACCCGCGGGAGCGGCCGGCGGCGCGGCTGCCCGGCAACGCGTCCTTCTGCTTCCCCGGCGTCAACGGCGAGACGGTCCTGGTGGACCTGGAGGCGCGCGGGCTGCTCGTCTCCTCGGGCTCGGCCTGCTCGGCCGGGGACACCGAGCCCTCCCACGTGCTGACCGCCATGGGATTCCCGCCCGAGGTCGCCACCACCGCGGTCCGGTTCACGCTGTCCGCCGAGGTCACCGCGGAGCAGGTGGACGGGATCGTGGCGGCGACCCGGGACGTCGTCGGGCGGCTGGGCGCGGCCCGCGGCTGAACCGCGCTCAGCCGGCCGGGACCGGGTGCTGCACCCCGCCGTGCACGACCGCCAGGACCGGCTCGCCCTTCTGCTCCACGGTCCGCGAGCTCTCCGGCACCAGGGCCCACGCGGGGTCGGGGCACGAGTGGGGTGCGGGGCCTTCGGGGACCGCGCTCGAGGCGCCCCTGCCGTCGAAGCCCTCCAGCCGGAAGCCGACGACCGCCCGCCACCACAGCCTGCTCGGCGTGCTCGCGATCCCCCGGGTCTCGGTGATCACCAGGTCCGTTCGCTGCGCCAGGACCTCGGAGGTGCCCGGCCGGACGCACTCCCACGAGATCTCGGTCACCGACTCGGACTCGGCCACGAACTCGAGCGAGGCCGCGTTGGCCTGCAGGGTCTCCTCGTCCCAGCCGAGCGCAGCCCGGGCGTCGGCGCCGGTCACGAAACCGGTGCCGTCCTCGTGGAGCTGCGTGGCCGCCCAGGCCGGGGCCACCAGCCCGATCGACACCCCCGCCGCCGCGAGAGCCGCCAGTGCCGCGATGACCTTGTACATGCGCTTCCCCATTTCCTGTCCCCCGACGCCGGGCACGGGATCCCGGGCTGTTTTCCCGAACGCTAATGCAGGCGCAGGGGCGGATCCAGCGGCGTGACCCTTCTGTGACCCCCGTCCGACCTGGGAGGACACATGCCGCGCCGCGCAGTCGCCGGCTCAGGCCGCAGCGTCAGAGCCGCCGCGGCCGGCACGGTCAGGCCGATGGCGCGGCCGGACCGGCAGCGCGGCTCCGGGCCGGCCGAGGGTCGTCGGGCGAGCCGGTGACCGGCCCCGCGCCTCAGCCGGCGGCCTGCTCGCGCAGGACGTTCTTGCGGATCTTGCCGGACGCGGTGCGGGGCATCTCCGCCACGAGGCTCAGCGTCCTGGGCACCTTGTAGCGGGCCAGCCGCCCGGCAAGGTGCTCCTGGATCCGCTCCACGGTGAGCTCCCGGCCCTCCCGGGGGACGACGACGGCGTGCGGCACCTCGCCCCACTTCTCGTCGGGCACGCCGATGACCGCCACCGCGGCCACCTCCGGCAGCTCCAGGATGGCCGCCTCGACCTCGGCCGGGTAGATGTTCTCCCCGCCGGAGATGATCATGTCCTTGATCCGGTCCGCGACGAACAGGTAGCCGTCCTCGTCGAGGTAGCCCAGGTCCCCGGAGTGGAACCACTCCCCCTCGAACGAGGCCGCCGCGTCGGGGCGGTTCCAGTACTCCCGGATGACGTTGGGCCCCGAGAGCAGGATCTCCCCCGCCTCGCCGGGCCCCACGGGCTCCCCC
The DNA here is from genome assembly GCF_039530085.1 of Kocuria aegyptia. Taxonomy (NCBI): domain Bacteria; kingdom Bacillati; phylum Actinomycetota; class Actinomycetes; order Micrococcales; family Micrococcaceae; genus Kocuria; species Kocuria aegyptia. Next base: position 134,189 of record NZ_BAAAOA010000014.1, on the reverse strand, counting down.
GCCGCGTCCACGATCCGCACGTCGGAGAAGAAGTGCGGCAGACCGGAGGAGCCCGCCTTCTCGCGGGACTTGGCCGCGGGAAGGTTGGTGGCGCCCGGGGAGGTCTCCGTCATGCCGTAGCTGGCGGTGAACGCCAGCCCCCGGTCCTCGTAGGCGTCCAGCACCCGCATGGGCACCGCGGAGCCGCCGCAGGTGAGCTTGCGCAGGGAGGACAGGTCCGTGGCGTCCCAGTCCGGGTGCTCGCACAGCATCTGGTAGGTGGTGGGCACCCCCGACAGCCAGGTGACGCGGTGTGCCTCGATGAGCTCCAGCACCCGGCCGGGCACGAACTTGGACTCGAGCACCAGCGTGGCGCCCTTGAGCAGCGTCGGCAGCACCCCCATCCCGAGCGAGGCCACGTGGAACATCGGCGAGATCATGAGCGCGACGTCGTCGGACGCCACGTCGTAGTCCACCAGGACGTTGAAGCAGTTCCAGGTGAAGTTGCCGTGGGTCAGGCAGGCGCCCTTGGGCCGGCCGGTGGTCCCGGAGGTGTAGAGGACCACGGCGAGGTCGTCCAGGCCCACCGGGACATCCTCCGTCCAGGGCTCGGACGCCGCGATCACCGTCTCGAGGGCGGGGATCCCGTCCACGTCCTCCTCGGCCACGACCCAGCGGACCACGTCCGCCAGATCCCGGGCGGCGGGTTCGGCCAGGCCCGTCAGGGCGGCGTCGTGGATCAGTGCCGAGACGCCCGCGTCCTCGAGCTGGTAGCGAATCTCCGGGACCGCCAGGCGCGTGTTGAGGGGGACCAGCACCGCGCCGAGCGTCCCCGCCGCGAACATGGTCTCGAGGAAGGCCGGGCTGTTCTCCCCGAGGAAGGCCACGCGGTCCCCGGGGCCCACGCCACGACCGGAGAGGCCCGTCGCCAGGCGCCGGGACCGGTCGTGCAGCTCCCGGTAGGTCAGCGTGCGCTCCCCGTGGATCACGGCGGTCCTGGGCCCGGACTTCTCGAGCCTCCGGACGAGCCAGGATCCCAGTCCCTGATTGCGCATGCGATCGTCTCCTCAAACAGTCGTCAAAGCCAATAGTTGAAAAAATCCACTATCACCCTTCAGCGTAGAGAGAGCTGGATCACATTGTCCAGACCCGCGGCGGAGCTCGTCGCCCTGGCGACCCACGAGCACCGACCCGGGCCCGGGGCCGCCGCACGCACCGCGGCCCCGGACGATCGCAGGCCCCCCGACGGATCAGGGGGGCCTGCGGGCGTCCGGGAGCTCCTGAGGTCAGAAGGCCACCTTCTTCAGCAGCCGGGACAGCTGCTCCCGCTCCGCCGGGGAGAGCGGGGACAGCGACTCCGCGGTGGAGCTCTCCACCAAGGCACGGGCCTGGGCGTACAGCTCCCGGCCGGCCGCGGTGGGCGCGATGATCTTGGAGCGGCGGTCCCGCGGGTCGGTCCTGCGCTCCACCGCGCCGCGCCGCTCCAGGTCGTCGAGGATGGCCACGATCTGACTGGGGTCCAGCACCAGGAACTGGCTGAGCTCGCGCTGGGTCAGCTGCTCCTCGCCGCAGGCCAGGGCCAGGACGGAGTAGTGGCGCACCTTCAGCTCCAGCTGCGCCAGTTTCCTGTTGGCCGCCGCGGAGCCCATCGAGGCGGTGCGGGCCATCAGGAAGATCGGCTCCGTCGTCAGCTGCGCCCCGAGGAACCGCTCGAGACCGGCGGACGGGTCGGTAGGCGTGGTCATAGCGTCTCTCCTGGGGCCGGGGACCCCAGTCTACGGAGTCCGTGGTGCCAGCATAGATGGAACTTCTTAACCATTGACATTATCAACGATTGACGGTGGAATAAGACCGAACCCGGAGCAGGAACGGGCGCCAACCGGCCGCCGGACCTCGAGCGACGATCCGTCAGTGAAGGAGCCACTCCATGGCACAGGACAGCACCGCATCCCCGAGCACCGCACCCCTCGCCGGCAAGGTCGCCGTCGTCACCGGCTCCGGCCAGGGCCTGGGCCTCGCCTACGCCCAGGAGCTCGCCCGCCAGGGCGCGGCCGTGGTGATCAACGACGTCGACCAGGAGATCGCCGACCGCGCCGTCGCCGCCATCGCGGCCGCCGGCGGGCAGGCCGTCGCCGTCGTCGCCCCGGTGGGCTCCACCGAGACCGCGACCGCGCTCGTGCAGGGCGCCGTCGAGGCCTTCGGCCGCCTCGACGTCCTGGTGACCAACGCCGGGGTGCTGCGCGACAAGTCCCTGCTGAAGATGACCGACGAGGACTTCGACCTCGTCATCCAGGTCCACCTGCGCGGCACCTTCACCTGCGCCCGCGAGGCCTACCGGTACTTCAAGGACAACGGCGTGGCCGGGCGGATCATCACCATCGGCTCCCCCACCGGCCAGTACGGCAACTTCGGCCAGACCAACTACGCCGCGGCGAAGGCCGGGATCGTGGGCATGGTCCGCACCTGGGCCCTGGAGATGAAGAAGGCCGGAGTCACTGCCAACGCGGTCATCCCCGTGGCCGCCACCGCCATGACCGAGACCATTCCTTTCTTCCGCTCGGCCGTCGAGGCCGACCGCCGCGGCGAGCCCATGCCGGAGTTCTTCCGCAAGGACCTCGGCTTCGGCAACGCCGCCGACGTCGCCGGCCTGATCGCCTACCTCGCCTCCGACGACGCCGCGGGCATCACCGGTCAGGCCATCGGCGCCGGCGGCGACCGCCTCCAGGTCTTCAGCCACCCCCGTCCGGTGGTCACCGAGTACCGCGACGGCGGCTGGACCTTCGAGGCCCTGCGCGAGCAGCTCCCCGCGATCCTCGAGGGCAACCTCCAGCCGGTCGGCGAGACCCTGCCCCCGCTGCCGGAGGAGCTCCGGCCCGAGTCCGCGACCCAGCAGTCCTAGGGGGACCCCGGTGCGCTACGAATACGGTCCGGATCTGGCGTCCCTGGACGCCATCGACATGCACGTGCACATCGAGTGCTCCGACCACGGACACCCCTCCCTGCCCGCGGCGCTGACCGAGGCCTCGGCCAAGTACTTCGGGGCCGAGGACCGCTCCCCGTCCCTGGACACCATTGCCGAGCGCTACCGCGAGTGGAACATGGCCGCCGTCGTCTTCACCGTGGATGCGACCACGGCCCTGGGCCACGAGCCGAACTCCGTCGAGGAGATCGCCGAGGGCGCGGCCCGCAACAACGACGTGCTGATCCCCTTCGGCTCCGTGGACCCGCTCCAGGGGCAGAAGGCGGTGGAACGGGCTCGCAGGCTCGTCGACGAACACGGCGTCAAGGGCTTCAAGTTCCACCCGTCCCTGCAGGGCTTCGACCCCTCGGACGAGCGGTTCTACCCGCTCTACGAGGCGATCCAGGCCATGCGCGTGCCGGCCCTGTTCCACACCGGCCAGAACGGCATGGGCGCCGGGCTGCCCGGCGGGGGCGGGATCAAGCTGGCCTACTCCAATCCGCTGCTGCTGGACGCGGTGGCCGCGGACTTCCCGGAGCTCCAGGTGATCATGGCCCATCCCTCGGTGCCGTGGCAGGAGGAGGCCAACTCGATCGCCACCCACAAGGCCAACGTGTGGATCGACCTCTCCGGCTGGTCGCCCAAGTACTTCCCGGAGTCCCTGGTCAAGGCCTCCAACCGGATGCTCCAGGACAAGGTGCTCTTCGGCACCGACTATCCGCTGATCACCCCGCAGAAGTGGCTCGGCGCCTTCGAGCAGCAGTCCTTCACCGACGAGGTCCGCCCCAAGATCCTCAAGCACAACGCCGTGCGCCTGCTCGGCCTGGACGGGGCACGGCCGTGAGCACCCCGCCGGACACCGGGCGCCTCTACCCCGGCTGCGACCCGTACGGGATCGAGGGGAGGCTGACCGAGGCCGAGAAGGCCCCGCTGCGCCGGCTGCGGCGGGTGCTCGAGGAGGAGGTGCGGCCGCTGCTGGCCGAGTACTGGGAGGCCGGGGAGTTCCCGTACCAGATCGTCGACTCCCTGCAGTCCCTGGACCTCATGGCCCCGCCCGAGCTCACCGCCGACGGGGGACAGCCCCGGTCCCTGTACCACGGGTTCCGGATCTTCGAGCTGGCCCGCACCGACGCCTCGATCGCGACGTTCTACACCGCCCAGGCCGGGCTGTTCCGCACGGCCTGCCGTGTGGGCGGCACCCCCGAGCAGTTCGCGCAGTGGGATCCGTTGATCACGTCCTTCGAGATGACCGGGGTGTTCTGCCTGACCGAGCCCGAGCACGGCTCCGACATCGCCGGCGGGCTGGCCACCACAGCCCGGCGCGAGGGCGGCGAGTGGGTGATCACCGGCGCCAAGCGCTGGATCGGCGGCGCCTTCACCGCGGACCACCTGGCCGTCTTCGCCCGCGACGAGGCCGACGGGCAGGTCAAGGGCTTCCTCGTGGACCGGCAGGCCCCCGGGGTGCGGCTGGAGAAGATCACCGGCAAGACCTCCCTGCGGATGATGCAGAACGCCGACATCCACCTCGACGCGGCGCGGGTGCCCGAGTCGATGCGGCTCGGGAACGTGAACTCGTTCAAGGACGTCGCCGCGATGCTGCGCGCCATGCGCTCCGACGTCGCCTGGATCGCCACCGGCGTCCAGGCCGGCGCCTACGAGGCCGCACTGGCCTACGTGCGGGAGCGCGAGCAGTTCGGCCGCCCGGTCGGCGGCTTCCAGCTCGTCCAGGAGAAGCTCGCCCGCATGCTCGGCAACCTCACCGCGTCCCTGACCATGGTCGCCGGCCTCGCCGAGCGGCAGCAGGAGGGCGTCTACCGGGACGAGGACTCGGCCCTGGCCAAGATGTGGATCAGTCTGCACATGCGCGAGACCGTGGCGCTGGCCCGCGAGCTGGTCGGCGGAAACGGCATCACCCTGGCCCACGACGTCGCCCGCTTCCACGCCGACGCCGAGGCCGTCTACTCCTACGAGGGCACCCACGAGATCAACGCGCTCGTGGTCGGCCGGTCGATCACCGGCCGCAGCGCGTTCGTCTGAGCCGCCCGCCCGGGGCCATCCGCACCACCACCGACACCGCAGACACCACGAACACCACCACGGAGGACACGCCATGACCGAAGCCCAGACCCAGCCCCAGACCGTCGTCGCCTTCGACGAGGTCAAGAGCCTGATCGGCAAGAGCCTCGGGCACTCCGCCTGGCGGGAGATCACCCAGGACCAGGTGAACACGTTCGCCGACGCCACCGACGACCACCAGTGGATCCACGTGGATCCCGAGCGCGCCGCGGAGGGTCCGTTCGGCGCCCCGATCGCCCACGGCTTCCTGACCCTGTCCCTGCTCATCCCGATGTGGTCCGAACTCTTCGACGTCACCGGTGTGCGGACCAAGGTCAACTACGGTCTCGACAAGGTCCGCTTCACCTCTCCCGTCAAGGTCGGCTCGCGGATCCGCATGACCGTGACCATCACCGACGTGCAGGAGGTCAAGGGCAACGGCCTGCACCTGGTCGCCGACGGCATCATCGAGATCGAGGGCGAGGAGCGGCCCGCCGTGGTCGCGACCTTCCTCAACCGCTTCTACGCCTGAGCACACCGGCTCCTGACCTGCGACGGCCCGGGTGACCACGGATGTCCGTGGTCGCCCGGGCCGTCGCGGGCCGGCAGGATCAGACGGTCGCCTCGGCCCGCGCGCAGGCCGCCACGGCCTCCGCCACGGCCGGGGCGACACGGGGGTCCAGGGCGGAGGGCACGATGTGGTCCGGGCGCAGACCGTCCGCGGCGGCGATCGCCGCGATCGCCTGCGCGGCCGCCAGCTTCATGACCGGGGTGATCCGCCGCGCGCCCGCGTCCAGGGCGCCGCGAAAGATGCCGGGGAAGGCCAGCACGTTGTTGATCTGGTTCGGGAAATCACTGCGCCCGGTGGCCACCACGGAGGCGTACTTCGCCGCGACGTCGGGCATGATCTCCGGGTCCGGGTTGGCCAGGGCGAACACGATCGCCTCGGGGGCCAGCTCGGTGAGGTGCTCCTCGGGAACCGTCCCGCCCGAGACCCCCACGAACACGTCGGCGCCCTCGAGGGCGTCCTTGGGCCCGCCGATCAGCCCGCGGGGATTGGTGCGCGCCGCGTAGCCGGCCTTGATCGAGTTGAGGTCGTCGCGCTCCCGCGAGACGATGCCGCGGGAGTCCATCAGCACCACGTCGGCGATGCCCTGGGCCAGCAGGATCTCGGTGATCGCGATCCCGGCCGCACCGGCGCCCGCGATGACGACCTTGAGCCCGGCCAGGTCCTTGCCCACCACCTGGGCGGCGTTGAGCAGGGCGGCCAGCACGACCACGGCGGTGCCGTGCTGGTCGTCGTGCATCACCGGGACGTCCAGCTCCTCGATCAGCCTCGCCTCGATCTCGAAGCAGCGCGGGGCGGAGATGTCCTCGAGGTTGACCGCCCCGAAGGACGGGCGCAGCAGCTTCACGGTGCGCACGATCTCCTCGACGTCCTGGGTGGCCAGCACGATCGGGATGGAGTCGAGGTCGGCGAAGGTCTTGAACAGGGCCGCCTTGCCCTCCATCACCGGCAGGGAGGCGGCGGGTCCGATGTCCCCGAGCCCCAGCACGGCCGAGCCGTCGGAGACCACGGCCACCAGCCGGCCGGCCCAGGTGTGGGTGTTGGCCAGAACCGGATCGGCGGCCACGGCCCGGGAGACCTCGGCCACCCCGGGGGTGTAGGCGATGGACAGGTCCCGGCGGGTGACCAGCGGGGACCTCGAGACCATGGAGAGCTTCCCGCCCTCGTGGGAGCGGAAGATCTCCTCGTGCGAAATGGGGGCGGACTGCTGGTTCTCGTCGCTCATGCCGGGTCCTCGTGCTCTCGTCGTCGAGTGCGAACAGGGTCCCGGCCATTGTGCCCCACGGGCGGAGACCCCGGTCCGGGTGACGCCCCGGGACTCCGCGGCGCTCCGGGCCCGGACGGCGCAGAGCCCCGGACCACCCTGCACCCTCGGATCACCCTGCACCCCTGGACGGCCCAGCACGCCCGGACCGCACAGAGCTCCCGGACAGTCCAGCACCCCCGGACAGTCCAGCACCCCCGGACCGCACAGAGCCCCCGGGCCGCGCGGTCCGGGGGCTCTGCTCGCGGGGTCGCACGCGCTCGGCGCCGACGGTGCGGGGTGGGAATCAGATGATGGACCGGCCCCCGGTGCGCGCCTTCTCGAAGCGCTCCTGGACGTCGGCCCAGTTCACGATGTTCCAGAAAGCCTTGACGTAGTCGGCCTTGACGTTCTGGTAGTCGAGGTAGAACGCGTGCTCCCACATGTCCAGCTGCAGCAGCGGGATGGTGGCGACCGGCACGCCGTTCTGCTGGTCGTACATCTGCTCGATGACCAGGTTGCCCCCGACGGGCTCGTAGGCCAGGATCGCCCAGCCGGAGCCCTGGATCGTGGTGGCCGCGGCGGTGAAGTGGTCGCGGAAGGCGTCGAAGGACCCGAAGTGGTCCTCGATCGCCGCGGCGAGCTCACCGGTGGGCTTGTCGCCGCCCTCCGGGGAGAGGTTCTGCCAGAACACCGAGTGGTTCACGTGGCCACCGAGGTTGAACTGCAGGTCCTTGGACAGCTTGGCCGCGGCGGCGCCGTCACCGTTCGCGCGGGCCTCGGCCATCTTCTCCAGAGCGGTGTTGGCCCCGGCCACATAGGTGGCGTGGTGCTTGTCGTGGTGCAGCTCCATGATCTTCGCGGAGATGTGGGGCTCGAGCGCCGCGTAGTCGTAGGGGAGATCGGGAAGGGTGTACTTCTCGGCCATAGGAGAATCCTTTCGATTGCTGTCGTGTGGTTCCACCCTCATCCCGTGCGCGAGCAGGGGTCAAGGAGGTTCCGCCACCAGCGTACGGTGCGCCGGTGGGCCCACCGGGCAGGGGAGCTCAGAAGAAGTCGGGCGGGCTCTCGAGCGGGCAGCGGGGCGGGTCCGGGGTCAGCTGGGACGGGACCGTGAACTCGTAGTCGCCCGTCTCGATCATCTGCTTGAGCGCCTCGAGGGCGTGCCGGGCGCTCCGGCGGGCAGCCGGTTCGAGCAGGTGCCAGAGCCAGGCCTTGGACTCGGTGAACCGCCCGTCCACGAGCTTCTCGATCCGGGTCCCGCCCTCCACCTGCTCCCAGGTGATGGTCACCAGCAGATCCACCAGCCCCTTGGTGGTGCGCATTCCCAGGCGCCGACCCGGGACGTGGTCGGAGACGATGTTCACGAAGTCGAAGCGGAGAGGGCCCACTCGGACCGTGGACTCGATCGAGGTGCCGAGCTGCAGCACGGCCGTGCTGACCCGGTAGTTCCGTTCCGGAATGGGGTTCCAGCGGCGCAGGCACCCGGGGTCGAGCAAGACGCGCTCCACCAGCGGCGGATCCGCCGCGACCACGGTGGTGTCCACCAGCCGGAACGTCGTGCTGCCCTTCGGCATGGCGCCCTCCGCTCCCCGGTCCGGTTCGCGCCCGGGGTGGACGGACGGCGCGCACGGACGGGAGCATTTCGCATGCGCACACAACTACTCTACTGACCGGTTGCCGCGACGCCCGCCCCGCTGGGTGCACAGGCCGTGGAGAAAGTTGTCCACAGGTGTGGAGGAGTCTGGGCACATGGTGAGCACCGATGCGTCCTGTGCGGGGCGGGCGGCGCCGTGGCTGGTCAGCGGGCGGTCGGCGAGGCCGGCAGGACCGTAATTCCACGGATGGAAGTTATCCACGGTGTGGACAACTCCTGTGGAGAAGCTGTTGAGAAGGCCGTGCCGGGACGTCACGCAGCGTCGTACAGGGCCTCGGGGGTCCCCCCACCCGGGGGACGGCACCACCCGGGAGCACCCCCGAACAGGGGACGACGTGTTACCCGCGCACGCGCACGAGGACGGCGAGCCCTCCGCAGGCCAGGTAGCAGACGAGCACCACGGCCCAGCCCACCGCGAAGGAGCCCGTGAGCTGGAGCAGGCCGCCCAGGACCAGCGGACCGGCGCAGAACCCCGCGTACAGTCCCATGGTGACCACGCCGGTGGAGGCCCCCACCCGGTCGGCGGGCACGGCGCGCATCGCCCCGGACATCACCACCACGCTCACCGCGAGCGCCGCGCCGCCGTGCAGGACGGCCGCCGGCCACACCGCCCCTGCGAGCCCGGGATGCAGCGGCGCCAGGATCAGCAGCCCGGCGCTCGCGGCCGCCCCCAGGGCCATCCCGGCCAGCAGGACGAAGCCGTCCGCGCCCGGCCGGTCCATCACCCGAGCCCACAGCACCCGGGAGGCGATGCCCACGAGCGCGGAGACGGACACGGTGGCCCCGGCGGCGACGACGTCCAGGCCCAGCTCCCGGTGGGCGTAGAGCGGCAGGTAGACGTTCGCGGCCTGCGCCCCCAGCCCGGTCAGCGCCGCGGCCGCGGCGTACGCGCGCACGACACGGGGCATCGGCGGCCGTGCGGCGGCGCGTGCCGTCCGGGACGGGAGCGCCTGCGCCCTCCGGGACCGGCGGCGGGTACCGCGCCGGAGGCCCGCCCGGGACCGGGACAGCAGCATCGTCCAGGACGGGGGCCCGGTCCGGGGCACGGTTCGGGGCACGGTCCGGGGCGAGCGCCCCGCCGGGGCGCCGGGGTGGTTGCCCGGGACCGTCCACCAGCCGTGCACGAGCAGGAGCAGCACCGCGCCCACGGCCACCAGGACGGCCGTGCGCCAGCCGAGCAGCAGGCCGAGCGCGGGGAAGCTCAGACCCGCCACGAGCTGCGAGGCCTGCACGCCGGCCTGCTTGATCCCGAGCCAGCTCGCGCGCCGCGCGGCGGGCACGTGCAGGCGGATGAGCCGGTTGGTCGCGGGATTGGCCATGACCTGGCCGAGCCCCGAGAGCACCATGGCCGTCAGCAGCACGGCGTAGCCCGGCGCCGCGGCGGTGAGCAGCATCGCCAGCGCGGCCCCGCCGAACATCACGACCAGCAGGGTGCGGGCGCTCAGCCGGTCCGCCCAGCGGCCCGTGCGCACCGCGGTCAGGGCCGCCACGAAGAAGGTGGTGGTGGCGAGCAGCCCGAACTGCGCCTCGGTGAGCCCCAGGTCCGCGATGACGAGGGGGCTCATCGCCGAGAGGCTGTGGGTCAGCAGCGGGCCCACCGCCATCGTGGCGGTGAGCACGAGCATGAGGTGGGCACCCGGTCTGCGGTCCCCGGTCACCGGTCCTTCCCCGGGGAGGACCGGTCGGCGGCGTGCAGCCCGGCGACGCACGCGATGATCCCCGCGAGGAAGAGGGCCTTCGCCCACGAGACGGGCTCCTGCCCCGTTCCGGCCGCCCACACGACCGTGAGCACGGCGCCGATGCCGGTCCACACGGCGTAGGCGGTGCCCATCGGCACCACCCGGGCGGCACGCGCCAGGGTGAGCATGCTCAGCACCAGGGCCACGGCGAAGAGCAGGCCCGGGCCCGGCCGCGAGAAGCCCTCGGACGCGCCCAGCGCGGTGGCCCAGACGGCCTCCAGGACCCCGCTGATCACCAGCAGCGCCCAGGCGCGGCCGCGCCGGTCCCGGACCGCCCGCGCCGCCCCGGCCTCAGCCGACAACCTTGAGCCCGATCACGCAGCCGACGATGCCGAGCACCAGGAGGATCCTCAGGAGTGTTGCGGGCTCGCGGCCGGTGAGCATGGACCAGGCCACGGTCAGGGCCGCGCCGATGCCCACCCAGACGGCGTACGCCGTGCCCGTGGGGAGCTCGGCCATGGCGTAGGCGAGCCCGGCCAGGCTCACGGCGGCCGTCACCACGAACACCGCGGCCGGCACGGGCCGGCGCAGACCGTCCGAGGCCGCGAGCGCGGATGCCCACACCGCCTCGAGGACGCCCGAGAGGACCAGCACCGTCCAGGCACCCACGGGGTCAGCGCTTCGGGACCGCACGGATCCAGAGGAATCCGTGGGCGTCGAGCAGCAGGCCGTGGCGCAGGTCGAGCTCGGTGTTGCCGTGCAGCTCGACGGCCTGGGGCAGGAACCCCGAGAGGGTCTCCCCCGTGACGAACTGGGACCAGTCGGAGAAGTTGGCCAGGCACAGCACCACCGTGTTGACGCCGGGGCGCTGGTAGCCCAGCACGTGGGGGTTGCGCGCGTCGAACGGGACGAGCGTGTTGCCGTCGAACTCCGGGGAGTTGCGGCGCAGCTCGACCATCCTGCGGATGCCCCCGAAGATCCGGCCCTGCACGGAGAAGAGCTCGTGGCGGCGCTCGTAGTCCTGGACGGGCCGCGGCGGGCGGTGCACCCACCGGGCGTCACCGGCGTGGTCGGGGTCCTCGTCCCAGGAGGGGTCGTTGAGCTGGCCGACCTCGTCCCCCAGGTACAGCAAGGGGATGCCGCCGGTGCTCATCGCCAGGGAGTGCGCGAGCAGGACGCGGTCCACCGCGGGCCCCGGGTCCTCGGCGAGACCGAGCAGCGACGCCGTGGTCCCGCACACACGGCAGTCCCCCGTGCGCGGGTTCTCCTGGAACGGGACGCCGTCCGCGAAGCTGCCGGGGTGGCGGCCGGTGTAGAAGGCGTTGAGGAAGCGGCGGTGGTCGTGGCCGTTGATGCCCAGCCGGGCCGCGTCCTCGTCCGAGAACGTCCAGCCGATGTCGTCGTGGCCGCGCACGTAGTCCACCCACGCCGTGCCGGGCGGGAGGGCGTGGCGCTCCTCGAGGGCCTGCGCCAGCAGCCTCGGCTCGCGGGTGGCCATCGCCTCCCAGGTCAGAGCCATCTGGAGCGGGTTGTAGGAGAGCTGGCACTGTCCGGGCTCGATGTACCGGGCGACCTCGTCCGGGTGGACGATCGCCTCGGACTTGAACAGCACCGCCGGGGCGGCGATCCGGCACATCGCGTTGTACGCGCGCAGCAGCACGTGGGCCTGGGGCAGCGACTCGCACGTGGTGCCCAGCTGCTTCCAGATGAACGCGACGGCGTCCATGCGCAGCACCTCGACGCCCTTGGCGGCGAGGAAGAGCAGCTCCGCGGCCATGGCCCGGAAGACGGCGGGATTGGTGTAGTTGAGATCCCACTGGAAGGAGTAGAAGGTGCTCCACACCCACCGGGGGTCCTCCTCGGTGGCGCGGATCGGTGTGAAGGAGCCGGGGTGGTCGTCCGGGAAGATCTCCCGCGTGGTGCGCTCGAACTGCTCCGGGACGGTGCGGTCCGGGAAGATCCAGTAGTAGTCCTCGTACTCCTGCTCCCCCGCGGCGGCTCGGCGCGCCCACTCGTGCTCGTTGGAGGTGTGGTTGAAGACGAAGTCGAGGACCAGGCTGATCCCGTTCCGGCGCAGCTCCCGGCTCAGCTCGGCGAGCTCCTCCATGGTCCCCAGCCGGGGATCCACGCGGCGGTACGACGACACCGCGTAGCCGCCGTCCGAGTTGCCCTCCGGCGCCTCGAACAGGGGCATGAGATGGAGGTAGGTGAGGCCCAGTTCCCGGAAATAGGGGATCTGCGCCCGGATGCCCTGCAGGTCGCCCGCGTACCGGTCCACGTAGCAGACCCCGCCGAGCATCTGCCGCGCGCCGAACCACGTGGGGTCCTGCTCGCGCCGCGCGTCCAGGGCCTTGAGGTCGTCGGGACGCTCGGCCCAGGAGCGCGCCAGCTGCAGCCCGAGCTCGCCGAGCTGCTCGAGGAAGTCCTCGCGGTGACCGTAGATCTCGGCGAAGAGCAGCGTCAGCCGGGGGAAGTGCTCGTCGAACCGGCGGTCGAAGTCCGCCCATCCGCTGCCCGGCAGGTCCGCCGGGCGACGTTCCTGCACCTTCTGGCGTACGCACGCGGTGATCACGCGTGCCTGGTTCTCCGGGGACAGGCCCGGGATGCCGGGCGTACTGGTGGTGGTGGGCACACTGCTCCTTCGGTCGTCCACCCCGGGGCGGGGCGGTCTCCGAACTCGAGATCCTCCTTGACGACGAGCCCTCGGATGGTCAGGGACGTGCTTCCGCCGGCCGGCGGGAGCGGTCCGCCCCTCAGCATACTGATGCGCCCCCGGCTTTTCAGCCGATGCCCCGGGCGTTCCTCCACATCCCTGTGCACAGAGTTGTCCACAGGTGTGGACGGGGCCTGGGGACACCGCGGAGAAAGGCCCGCCGCCGCCCTCCAGGAGCGGGCCGGCCGGCCTGCCGATCCCGGGGAGAGACCTGCGCGCGTGTGGAGAACCCTGTGCAGGGCGGGCGCCGCGCCCCGGGAGCACGGACCCCGGGACGCGGCACCGGGCTCAGTACCCGTTGGCGGAGAGCCACTCCTGTGCGGCGTCGGCCGGGCTGACCTGGTCCTCGCCGCTGACCTGGCGGTTCAGCTCGACGAGGTCCTCCGTGCTGAGCTTGCCGGACAGCTCGTTCAGGGCGTCCACCGCCTCCTGGGGCAGCCGGTCCCCCGCGGCCAGCGGCAGGACCTGCTGGGCGATGAAGTTGTTCTCCGGGTCCTCCAGCACCACGAGGTCGTTCTCGGCGATCGCCGGGGTGGTCGTGAAGATGTCGGCGACGTCCACGTCGCCGTCGAGGAGGGCCTGGACGGTGAGCGGGCCGCCGCCGTCGTTGATCGGTTCGAAGGATTCGGGCACGCAGCCGTACTTCTCCTCCAGGCCGTCGAGGCCGTAGGCGCGCTCGGCGAACTCGGGCGGACCCGCGATCACCAGCTCCCCGCACACCTCCGCCAGGTCCGCGATGCTCGTGAGCCCGTACTGCTCCGCGGTCCCGGAGGTGACCACCATGGCGTCCTTGTTCTCCGCCTCGGAGGCCTCCAGCACGGTCAGGCCCTCGGGAAGCGCGTCCGGCAGGGCCGCCATGATCTCCTCGGCCGAGCTCGCCGTCGCCTCCGGGTCCACGAAGAGCAGGAGGTTGCCGGAGTAGTCCGGGACCACGTCCACGGACCCGTCCTGGACGGCGCCCACGTAGGCCTCGCGAGCCCCGATGCCCAGGGACGTCTCCGTCTCGACCCCGGCGGACTCGAGCGCCCCGGCGTAGAGCTCGGCCACGATCTGGCTCTCCGGGAAGTCGGCGGAGCCCACGGTCACGGTCTCCGAGGACGCGCTCGCGGACCCGTCCGTCTCGGCCAGGGGATCACCGCCGCCTCCGCAGCCGGTCAGGCCCAGCAGCAGGGCGGCGCCCAGGGCGGGCGCGGCGGCGCGGCGGTGGAGCGGAGGAGCGGTGGTCATGGTGGTTCTCCTGTCGGTCGCTGGCACGGGACGTCAGTGGGTCATGGGCTGCGGCGGGTCAGGCAGCGGCGAGGCGCAGCCCCGGCGAGGTGGACAGCCGCTGGGCCAGCGCCAGGACGGCGTCCACGGCGAGCGCCAGGGCCGCCACGAGCACCACGGAGCCGAGCATCCGGTCGTAGTCGCGCACCGCGAGGCCGTCGATGAGGTAGCGGCCGAGGCCGCCGAGATTGATGTAGGCGACCACGGTCACGGTCCCCACCACCTGCAGCGCGGCGTTGCGGATCCCGCCCAGGATCACGGGCAGGGCGTTGGGCACCTCCACCCGGGTCAGCACCTGACCCCCGGTCATCCCCATCGCCGCCCCGGCGTCCTTGAGCGCCGGGGACACGTTCGCGACCCCGGCGTAGGTCCCCGACAGGATCGGGGGGATCGCCAGCAGGACCAGCGCGATGATCGGCGGCACCAGCCCGAGCCCCAGCAGCAGGGTGAAGAGGGTGAGCAGGCCCAGCGTGGGCAGGGCGCGCAGTGCACCGGCCAGGCCCACGACGACGCCGGAGCCGCGCCCCGTGTGCCCCACCCACAGACCCAGCGGGACCGCCACGGCCAGGGCCACGGCCATCGTCACGCCGCTGTACGTCAGGTGCTCGAGGGTCCGGGCGGGGATGCCGCCGGCCCCGGACCAGTTCTCGGGCCGGGTCAACCACGCCAGGGCGGCGCCCACGAGGCTCATCCGACCACCCCTCTGCGCACGCGCGCGACCGGGGCCGCACCCACCCGTTGCCAGCGCGTCAGCGCGTGGCCGGCCCCCCGCAGCACCAGGTCGAGGAGCACCGCCAGGACCACGGTCAGGACGATGCCCACCACGATCTCCTCGAGGATGGACCGGCGCAGCCCGTCGGTGAACAGGGTGCCGAGGGACTGCACGCCGATCACGGCGCCCACGCTGACCATGGAGATGTTGCTGACGGAGGCGACCCGCAGCCCGGCGACCAGCACGGGCACGGCGAGGGGCAGCTCGACCGCGAAGAAGCGCCGCAGCGGGCGGTAGCCCATCGCGGTGGAGGCCTGCAGGACGTCCCGGTCGACGGACTCGAAGGCGTCCACGGAGGAGCGCACCAGGATGGCCACCACGTAGACGGTCAGGGCCACGACCACGTTCACCACCGAGGTGATCTGCGTGCCGAGGAGCAGGGGCAGCACCACGAACAGGGTCAGGGACGGGATGGTGTAGAGCAGGGAGGAGCCCGTGACGAGCACCGGGCGCAACGTGCGGTTGCGGGCCGCGAGCCGGGCCACCGGGACCGCGACCAGGGCGCCGAGCAGCAGGGGCAGCACCGACTGGAGGAGGTGTGTGCCCGTGAGCTCCAGGACGTAGGGCCAGTTCCGGCTCGTCCAGGTCATCGGGACGCCCGCCCGCCGAGGCGCGCGTCCTCGATGGCCGCGATGATCTCCCCCGGGTGCATGATCCCGACCGCGCGGCCGTCGTCGTCGACGACCACGGCGAGGCCCGACGGCGAGGACAGGGCCGCGTCCAGGGCGCTGCGCAGGGAGCTGCCGGGCCGGTGCAGGGTGCCGCCGACCACGGGGTCGTCCTCCGCGCCGGGGCGCACCCAGCCACGGGGGGCGCCGTCGTCGTCGACCCGCAGCGTCCATCCGTCGGGGACCCGCCCGTCCCCGGCCCCGACCACGCCCTGGCGGCCGTCCGGGCGCACGGTGGCCACCGGGTGCACGGGGATGTCGTGGGCCGAGTCGAAGGTCAGGGAGCGGAAGCCGCGGTCCCGGCCCACGAAGTCCGCCACGAAGTCGTCGGCGGGCGCGCGCAGCAGCTCCTCCGGGGTGGCGTACTGCGCGAGCCGCCCGCCCGTGGCGAAGACGGCCACCCGGTTGCCGAGCAGGATCGCCTCGTCGATGTCGTGGGTGACGAACACGATGGTGCGGTGCAGCCGGCGCTGGAGGTCCAGCAGCTCGCGCTGCAGGTCCTGGCGCACCACGGGGTCCACGGCGGAGAACGGCTCGTCCATCAGCAGGACCGGCGGGTCGGCGGCGAGCGCCCGGGCCACGCCCACGCGCTGCTGCTGACCGCCCGAGAGCTGGGAGGGGTAGCGGGAGCCCAGGGCCTCGTCGAGCCCCACGGTGCTCAGCAGCTCACGGGCCCGTTCCCGCGCCTGCCGCTTCGGGACGCCGTTGAGCCGGGGGACGGTGGCGACGTTGTCCACCACGGTCCGGTGCGGTAGCAGCCCCGACTGCTGCATGACGTAGCCCATGGAGCGGCGCAGCTCGTGGGAGGGCACGGACGTGACGTCGCGACCCTCCACCGTCACGGTGCCGGAGGTGGGCTCCACCATGCGGTTGATCATCCGCAGGGAGGTGGTCTTGCCGCAGCCGGACGGGCCCACGAACACGGTGAGGGACCCGCGGGGGATCTCGAGGTCGAGGGCTTCCACGGCAGTGGTCCCGTCCGGGTACGTCTTGCCGGCGCCCTCGAAACGGATCGCGATGTCGCGCATGGAGGTCCTCCCGATTGCCGTCCGGCCAGTATAGGCAAGCCCGGCGGGCCCCCAGCTAGACTCGCCTCCACCGGAAGCGGCCCCTCCGGGCCGGCTGCCGACGCGCGAGGAGGCGGATGATGCACAGCCTGGAGCTGCTGCTCGGCGAGGACTCCGAGGCGGCCGTGCGCGCCGACTGGGACCGGCTGGCCGCGGCGGGGCTGCCCAGCTCCGGGCGGCACCGCTCCGAGTCCAACCGCCCCCACATCACCCTGGTGGCCGCCCCGTCCCTGGCCCCGGAGACCGTGCCGGAGGTCGACGAGCGGGTCGCTGCGGCCGCCGGGTTCGTGGACCTGCCGCTGACCACTGCCGGCGTGCTGCTGTTCGGCCCCGGCCGGGGCGGCTACGTGGTGGTCCGCCAGGTCGTGACCACCCCCGAGCTGCTCGAGCTGCACCGGCGGGTCTGCGCCGCCGTGGGCGCGGTTCCCGGGCAGGTCCGCACCTCGTTCCCCGGCGCCTGGACCCCGCACGTCACCCTGGCCCGCCGGATGCGCCCGGACCAGGTGGCCGCAGCGCTCGACCTCCTGGCCCCGCACCCCGAGCCGCTGCGCGCCGTGGCCCTGCGCCGCTGGGACGCAGACACCCGCACCGTGGTGCACCTGGCCTGAGCCCCGGCCCGGGCTCCGTCGAGGACGGCCGCGAACAGGCTCCGGCCGCTTCGGTCAGCACGACGTCCGGGCGCCACGTGCAGCTCGGCAAGCACCACCCCGTCCGATTCCCCGTCCGATCCCTCGTGCCGATGACGGGCGCGCAGCCGCGTAGGCTCGGGGCATGACGAGCGCACAGGACATCGCCACCTGGATGATCGACCGCATCCGCACCGAGGGACGGCTGTCCCAGGACCAGGCCGTCCAGGACATCCCCGAGACCTTCGGCCCGGAGTGGGTCCGGACCCTGGAGAACGGCCACACCGGGATCAGCAAGGAGGTCCTCGCGGAGTTCCGCAAGGCCCACGGCGGCACGGTGCAGTGGGACCGCGACCGCCGCTTCTGGTCCCCCAAGAGCTGATCCGCAGGGCAGCTCCCCGGGAGCACCCGAGCGCCGGCTCCGTTCCGTGCCGGGCGGCGCGCCGCCCGGCACGGGAACCCGGTCAGCGGGAGCGGAGGACGTCGAAGACCACGGAGTCGTCGTGCCGGCCGTGGCCCTCGCGGCGGCCGCGCACGTAGAGCTGCTCGGCCGCGGAGGCCAGCGGCACCGGCTGGTCGACCGCCCGGGCCGCGTCCGTGACCAGGCCCATGTCCTTGACGAAGATGTCCAGGGCCGAACGGACCTCGGCCTGGTCGCCCTGCAGCATCCGCGGACCGCGGTCCTCGAACATGAAGGACGTGGCGGCGCCGGTCGAGAGCACCTCGAGGCACTGCGCCGCGTCCAGGCCCATGGAGTCCGCCAGGGCCAGCGCCTCGCCCGCCACGGCGATGTGCACGCCGCACAGCAGCTGGTTGACCACCTTGAAGCGCTGCCCGTCGCCCACCCGGGGACCGACGACCGGGGCGTTGCCGGCCATCGCGTCGAGCAGCGGCCGGACCGCGTCGACGTCCTCCACCGCGCCGCCGACCATCACGAGCAGGTCCCCGGTGGCGGCGCGCGCCGTCCCCCCGGACACCGGCGCGTCGACGACCCGCACGCCGCGGCCCTCGAGGCCCTGCGCGCAGGACTCCAGGGCCTGGGGCCCGACGGTCGCCATCACGAGCAGGACCGTGTCCGGGCCGAGGGCGTCGGCGATGCCGCGCTCGCCGAACAGGACGTCGTGCAGCTGCGCCCCGGTCGCCACCATGACGACGACGACATCGGCTCCTGCCGCCGCGTCCCGGGGATCGGGCAGCAGCTCCAGGGCCTCGCCCACGACCTCCCCGGCGCGGGGCGAGACGTCGAAGCCGCGGACGGGAAAGCCGGCGCGGGCCAGGGTGAGGGCCATGGGAGCACCCATGGCGCCCAGTCCCAGGAAGCCGACGGACAGCGGTGTGCTCATGACTGGTGCTCCTCGGGGTCGACGTTGCGCGGAGGTTCCCCGTGCGGGGCCGGTCGGCCGCGCCGCGGGTCCTGCGACCGGGCCAGCTCGGCCGCCCGGTCGAGGACGTCCACGACGTCGGCGAGGGCGCTCTCCCCGCCCACGTTGCCGGGGAACACCACGTAGGGTCCGCCCCGCGTGGTCTCCGGCGCGTCGGTGGGCTGGAACATCGAGATCTGGCCGGGGAAGAACTGACCGGCCACGGTGGCCCGGCGCATCCCGAGGCCGCGGTGGGCCACCTCGTGGGAGGTGATCCCGCCCTTGGCCACGACCCACGCCGGGCGGGCCTGCGCCACCCCGTGCACGACCTCCACGAGCGCGTCGGAGACCGACCGCGCAATGGCCAGCGACTCCTCGGGGTCGTCCGTGCGCACCAGTTCGCGGCTCGTCCACACGACCGCGTCGCGGCCCTCGAGCGCCGCGCGGATCCGCGCGACGGCATCGGCCACGTAGCCGGGACGGGCGGCGTCGTCGTCGAGCAGGGTGGGCACGTGCAGCTCGACCTCGAAGAGGTCGCGCCGCTCGCGCAGCTCGGCGAGCTGGCGGTTGGTGAGCCCGACGTGGGACCCGACGGCCACGAGTCCGTGCGGGAGGCGCCCGGGGCCCACGACGATGTCCTCGGGACCGAGCAGGCGCGAGTCGGCGAGACCGGCGAGAGGCCGCACGAACGACGGACCGCACCGGGTCACGAAGGTCCGCCCCTCCGACTCCAGCACCGCGAGGGCCTCCGCCACGGTGTCGAGGTCCGCGTAGCTCGTGGCGTTGACGACCACCCAGGCCCGGTCCCGGGCCCCGCGCAGGATCTCCGCGACGGCAGGCACGCCCCCGGAGCGGATGTCCTCGAGACCGATGGAGAGGATTCCCGAGCGCTCCAGCGCCCCTCCGGAGCGCTCCACGAGGAAGTCCTTGAGGTCCGAGGAGGTGTAGCCGAACGTCGCGTCGGCGGCGAAGTCGGTCTCCCCCACGGGCGTCGGGCGCCCCTGCAGCACCGCGTAGTGGACGTCGTCCTCGGTGTACCGTCCCGCCTCGATCATGGCCGGGGCGAGGAGGAACCCGTCGACCGCCACCCCGTGCCGCTCCAGGACGTCCGCCAGGGCCGTGGGCTCGGCGACGACGTGCCCGCGCAGGGTGGAGTCGCTGCGGGAGACGAGGTGGGGCAAGGGCAGGTGCTCGGCCGCGAGGCGCTCCAGCACCGCCGAGACGAGCTCGGTATTGATCGCCACGGCCTCGGGCTCGGGCCGGGCCCGGCTGTTGGTGAGCACGAAGCAGGTGCGCCCGGGGTGCCGGACCACGTCCAGCACGGGCTCGGCGTCGAGCTCGAGGACGACGTCGACGTCGTGGACGCACTGGGACCCGGTGGGGTCGTCGTCGAGCACGAGCAGGGTCCGTGGAGCGGTCATCCGCAGGGCTCCTCTGATGGGCGGGTTCGGGACGGCCCGGAGCGGAAGGAGTCCCGGGCCGAGGCGCCGGGTCCCGTCCGGAGGGGAGCGGCGGCGGGCCCGCCCGTCCGCACCGGCATCCGCAGGACATGCCCGACACATAAGATGTCAGACATCTTATGTGAGCTGGAGCACGTCGTCAATCCACGTCCTGCGTACGCCGCCGTGCCCCGGGCTCCCCGCGTGACGGTGGACACCCCTTTCCCGATCCGGCTATCCTGGACGCTGAAGACGCCCATGAATCGTGGTGGGAGAGTCCCCCGGTCCATCCGGACCGGCGGGCGCCGTAGGAGCAATTCCTCCCCAGGAAACTCTCAGGCCCCTGTACCACCACGGTTCGGCAACTCTGGAAAGCAGCCCGGCGCGCGTCGCCGGACTCACCGACGGTGCAAGCGGCCCCCCGGCCGCGGAATCTCTCAGGTCCCAGACAGAGCGGGGAGGAACTCGAACCGATCCACGCCGCCCTGGCGTGCAGCACCCGGGAGTTCCTCATGACGATCCAGCTCGCGACCACGTCCCCCACGACGGCCTTCGCCGATCGGCACATCGGTGCCCGTCCCGACGACCTGCAGACCATGCTCGCCCGCGTGGGCCGGACCAGCCTCGACGACCTGGCGGACGCCGCCGTGCCCGCCGACATCCGTCAGCGCACCCCCCTGGACCTGCCCGCGGCGCTCAGCGAGCAGGAGGCGCTCGAGCGCCTGCGCGCCTTCGCGAACCGCAACACCACGGCCGTGCAGATGATCGGGCAGGGCTACTACGACACCCACACGCCCCCGGTGATCCAGCGCAACGTGCTGGAGTCCCCGGGCTGGTACACCGCCTACACCCCCTATCAGCCCGAGATCTCCCAGGGACGCCTGGAGGCGCTGCTGAACTTCCAGACCATGGTCGCCGACCTCACGGGGCTGCCGGTGGCCAACGCCTCGCTGCTGGACGAGGCCACGGCGGTGGTCGAGGCCGTGCTGCTGATGCGCCGGGCCAACAAGGCCCGCGGCAACGGGGCGATCGTCGTCGACGCCGACACGCTGCCGCAGACCCTGGCCGTGGTGCTGGCCCGCGCCGAGGCCCTGGGCTTCGCCGTGCGGGTCGCCGATCTCACCGAAGGCCTGCCCGAGGGCGAGATCACCGGCGTGGTCCTGCAGCAGCCCGGGACCTCCGGGCGGGTCGCCGACCACGCCGCGGTGATCGCCGAGGCCAAGGAGCGCGGGGCGATGGTCACGGTCGCGGCCGACCTGCTGGCCCTGACGCTGATCACCCCGCCCGGCGAGCAGGGCGCGGACATCGCGGTGGGCTCCTCCCAGCGTTTCGGGGTCCCCCTGTTCTTCGGCGGTCCGCACGCGGCCTACATGGCGGTGCGCTCCGGCCTGGAGCGGAACCTGCCCGGCCGCCTGGTCGGCGTCTCCAGGGACGCCACGGGCCGGGCCGCCTACCGGCTGGCGCTGCAGACGCGCGAGCAGCACATCCGCAGGGAGAAGGCCACCTCCAACATCTGCACCGCCCAGGCACTGCTGGCCGTCGTGGCCGGCATGTACGCCGTGCACCACGGCCCCGAGGGGCTCAAGGCCATCGCCGGCCGCGTGCACGACCGCGCCCGGACCCTGGCCACCGTGCTGCGGGGCGCCGGCCACGAGCTCGGCACGGAGCAGTTCTTCGACACCCTCACCGTGGGAGTTCCCGGGCGGGCGGGCCAGGTGGTCCGCGCGGCCGAGGCCCGCGGTGTGAACCTGCGGCACGTCGACGCCGACCACGTCGGGATCTCCTGCGACGAGACGACCACGGAGCAGCACCTCGTGCTCGTCGCCGAGGCCTTCGGCGTGACGGACGCGGCCGCGGCGGTCGCCGCCGGACCGCGCGGTCTCCAGCTGGACGCGGGGCTGCGGCGCACCACGGAGTTCCTCACCCACCCGGTGTTCTCCGCCCACCGCTCCGAGACGCAGATGCTGCGCTACCTGCGGCGCCTGGAGAACCGCGACCTGGCCCTGGACCGGACGATGATCCCGCTGGGCTCCTGCACCATGAAGCTCAACGCCACCGCCGAGATGGCCGCCATGAGCTGGCCCGAGTTCGCCTCGATCCACCCGCTGGCCCCGGCCCACCAGACCACCGGCTGGCGCGAGCTGATCGCCGACCTGTCGGGCCGCCTGCAGGAGATCACCGGCTACGCGGCGGTGTCCCTCCAGCCCAACGCCGGCTCCCAGGGCGAGCTGGCCGGCCTGCTGGCCATCCGCGGCTACCACCGCTCCCGCGGCGAGGAGCAGCGCACCGTCTGCCTCATCCCGGCCTCGGCCCACGGCACCAACGCCGCCTCCGCGGTCCTGGCCGGCATGAAGGTCGTGGTGGTGAAGACGGCCGCCGACGGCACGATCGACCACGCCGACCTGGACGCGAAGATCGAGGCCCACCGCGAGCAGCTGGCCGCCATCATGATCACGTACCCCTCCACCCACGGGGTCTACGACGCCGACGTGCGCCTGGTCTGCGACGCCGTCCACGGCGCCGGCGGGCAGGTGTACATCGACGGGGCCAACCTCAACGCCCTGGTCGGGCTGGCGCAGCCGGGCAGGTTCGGCGGGGACGTGTCCCACCTGAACCTGCACAAGACCTTCTGCATCCCGCACGGCGGCGGCGGGCCCGGCGTCGGACCCGTGGCCGTGGCCGCGCACCTGGCCCCCTTCCTGCCCGGTGACGCCACCGGCGCCGAGGCCGACGGGGCCGACGGGGCGGCCGGCGCGCCGATCTCGGCCACGATGTTCGGCTCCGCCGGAGTGCTGCCGATCTCCTGGGCCTACATCGCGATGATGGGCGGCGACGGCCTCACCCGGGCCACGCAGACCGCGCTCCTGACGGCGAACTACGTCGCCACCGCGCTGAACGAGCACTACCCGGTGCTCTACACCGGCAACAACGGGCTGGTCGCCCACGAGTGCATCCTGGACCTGCGGGCGCTCACGGCCCGCACCAAGGTGACCGCCGAGGACGTGGCCAAGCGGCTGATCGACTTCGGGTTCCACGCCCCGACCCTCTCCTTCCCGGTGGCCGGGACGCTGATGGTGGAGCCGACCGAGTCCGAGGACCTCGCCGAGATCGACCGGTTCATCACCGCGATGACCGTCATCCGCGCGGAGATCGAGCAGGTCGCCCGCGGCGAGCTCAGCGCCGAGGACAGCCCGCTGCGCCACGCCCCGCACACCGCCGAGGTCGTGGCCGCGAGCGACTGGGACCGCCGCTATCCCCGCGAGCAGGGCGCCTTCCCCGTCCCGGAACTGCGCCAGGACAAGTACTTCCCGCCGGTCGGGCGCATCGACGGCGCCGCCGGGGACCGCAACCTGGTCTGCTCCTGCCCGGCCCCCGAGGCCTTCGAGAACTGATCCGGCACCCCCCCCTGCCACGGACCACATCGCCACGAAAGGCAACGACATGAGCGTCAGCACCACCTCCCGGCACACCGCCCTGCACGGCGAGCACGCCGCGCTGGGGGCGTCCTTCACCGACTTCGGCGGCTGGGACATGCCCCTGAAGTACGGCTCAGAGCTGGCCGAGCACCGCGCCGTGCGCACGGCCGCCGGCCTGTTCGACCTCTCCCACATGGGCGAGATCCGGGTGAGCGGACCGGACACCACGACCTTCCTGAACTCGGCGCTGGTGGGCAACCTCGCCGCGGTCGCCGTGGGCCGGGCCAAGTACTCCCTCGTCTGCACCCCCGAGGGCGGGATCATCGACGACCTGATCAACTACCGGCTGGCCGAGCAGGAGTACCTGGTGGTGCCCAACGCCGGCAACGCCCCGGCCGTGCTCGCCGCCCTGCAGGAGCGGGCCGCCGGCTTCGACGTCACCGTGGCCGACGAGTCCGCCGAGACCTCGCTGATCGCCGTCCAGGGGCCGGCCGCCCAGGCGATCGTCCAGGAACTGGTCCCCGCCGGGCAGCAGCAGCTGGTCGCCGAGCTGAAGTACTACGCCGCCGCGCCGGCCACCGTGGCCGGGATCGACGTGCTGCTCGCCCGCACCGGCTACACCGGGGAGGACGGCTTCGAGCTCTACGTGCCCGAGGCCCAGGCCGTGCCGCTGTGGAAGGCGCTCCTGGAGGCCGGCCAGGGCCACGGGCTCGTCCCCTGCGGCCTCGCCTGCCGCGACTCCCTGCGCCTGGAGGCCGGGATGCCGCTCTACGGCCAGGAGCTCACCCGGGACCTCACCCCGTACGAGGCCGGCCTCGGCCGGGTCGTCTCCTTCACGAAGGACGAGGACTTCGTGGGCCGCACCGCCCTGGAGGCCCGCAAGGCCGCCGGGACGGACCGCACGCTGGTCGGCCTGCGCGGCGAGGGCCGGCGCGCGGCCCGCGGCCACTACCCCATCAGCGTGGCCGGCCAGGTCGTCGGGGAGGTCACCTCGGGGGCGCTGAGCCCGACCCTGGGCTACCCCATCGCCATGGCCTACGTCGACAACGCGCACGCCGAGCCCGGCACGCAGGTGCAGGTCGACCTGCGCGGCAAGCCGGTGCCCTTCGAGGTCGTGGCCCTGCCCTTCTACCGGCGTGGACAGTGACCCCGCCCGATCCGCCCCGGCACACCGTTCCACCACCCGTCGTCCTCCCCTGCTGCTGAAAGGCTTCCGACCATGAGCACCATCCCCTCCCACCTGCGCTACTCCGCCGAGCACGAATGGGTGGACGAGTCCTCCCCCGTGAAGGTCGGGCTGTCCGCGGTCGCGGTCGACGCCCTCGGCGACGTCGTCTACCTCGACCTGCCCGAGGCCGGCTCCACCGTCACCGCCGGCGAGGTCTGCGGCGAGGTGGAGTCCACCAAGTCCGTCTCCGAGCTCTTCGCCCCGGTCTCCGGCACGGTGGTGGAGGTGAACACGGCCGTCGTGGACGAGCCCGGCCTGGTGAACTCCGACCCGTACGGGGACGGCTGGCTGTTCACCGTGGAGGTCACCGGCGAGGGCGAGCTGCTCAGCGCCGAGCAGTACGAGCGGGCCCAGGAGGAGCAGGCATGAGCACGCAGCACGACGCCGGGACCCAGGACCCGGGCCTCCCGTTCCACGGGGGTCCGGCACCGCTGGGC
This sequence comes from Kocuria aegyptia, assembly GCF_039530085.1. Taxonomy (NCBI): domain Bacteria; kingdom Bacillati; phylum Actinomycetota; class Actinomycetes; order Micrococcales; family Micrococcaceae; genus Kocuria; species Kocuria aegyptia. The sequence continues at coordinate 109,056 of NZ_BAAAOA010000014.1, read as the reverse complement.
GAGGGCTGAGCACGCGCCGCACCAGGACACCGTCGAGGACCGTGGTGCGGGCCGGGCCCCGGCCCGCTCCACGACCGTTCCACCCACCGCCGCCCCGCACCGGGGCACCACCTCCATTGGAGCATCACCGTCATGGCCATCAGCGTCTTCGAACTGTTCACCGTGGGCATCGGGCCCTCGAGCTCCCACACCGTCGGGCCCATGCGCGCCGCACGGCGCTTCGCACAGACCCTGGCCGGGGGTGAGCTGCTGGAGCGCACCGCGGGCCTGCGCGTGGACGTCTACGGGTCGCTGGCCGCGACCGGCCGCGGTCACGGCACCTTCACCGCGATCCTGCTCGGCCTGGAGGGCTACGACCCCGAGACGGTCCTTCCCGGCCAGGTGGACGAGCGGCTCACCGACCTCGCCGCCACCGGGACGCTGCGGCTGTGCGCGGCCCTCGGGCACCGCCGGGACCTCCCCTACCGGGTCGAGGACATGGTGCAGCACCCGCTGACCGTCCTGGAACGGCACACCAACGGCATGCGCTTCCAGGCCCTGGACGCCTCCGGCGCCGTGCTGGCCGACGAGACCTGGTTCTCCGTGGGCGGCGGATTCATCGTCCGCGAGGGCGCGGAGGACGCCGCCGCTGCGGAGCTGGACGCCGCCAGCGCCCAGGTGCCCCACCCCTTCCGCACCGCCGAGCAGCTGCTGGCCCACTGCGGGCGCACCGGCATGCCGATCAGCGGGGTGATGCTGGCCAACGAGCGGACGTGGCGCGGCGAGGACGAGATCCGGCAGCAGCTGCTGCACATCTGGCAGGTCATGGAGGAGTGCAAGGACTCCAGCCTGCGGCGCACCGGGCCGCTGCCGGGTGGGCTGAACGTCGCCCGCCGCGCCCCGGAGTGGCACCGGCGCCTGCGCACCGAGGACCCGGACCGGGACCCGGGGTTCTGGCAGGAGTGGGTGAACCTCGTGGCCCTGGCGGTCAACGAGGAGAACGCCTCCGGCGGACGAGTGGTCACCGCCCCCACCAACGGGGCGGCCGGCATCATCCCGGCGGTGCTGTTCTACGCCACCCACTACTCCCCCGCCGCGCGCGCCGCCGCCGCGGAGGGCCCCGAGGCCCTCGAGGCGGCCCGGCGGGACATCGTGGTCCGCTTCCTGCTGGCGGCCGGGGCGGTCGGGGTGCTCTACAAGGAGCAGGCCTCGATCTCCGGGGCGGAGGTCGGCTGCCAGGGCGAGGTCGGCTCGGCCTCCTCGATGGCCGCCGCCGGTCTCGCCGAGGTCCTGGGCGGGACCCCGGCCCAGGTGGAGAACGCCGCGGAGATCGCCATGGAGCACAACCTCGGACTGACCTGCGACCCCATCGGCGGACTGGTGCAGATCCCCTGCATCGAGCGCAACGCGATCGCCGCGGCCAAGGCGATCAACGCCGCCAAGATGGCGATGTGGGGTGACGGCACCCACCGGGTCAGCCTCGACGAGGTCATCGTGACCATGCGCGAGACCGGCAAGGACATGAGCCACAAGTACAAGGAGACCGCTCTGGGCGGGCTCGCCGTCAACGTGGTGGAGTGCTGACCGCGAGACGCTGAGCCCGCCGGTCCGGACGGCCATGTCGGCGCGGACCGGCGGGCGCCGAGCTTCCACCGGTCCGGGGGGACGTGGCGCGCACGGCCGGCGCGGACAGGGCGCACGCGGTCCGGGCAGCGGTCACGCCGGGCCGAGCGGTCAGCGGCCCACGCGGGAGAGGATCGCGGTGAGGGCGGCCCGCACCCCGGTGCAGAGCGTCGGCTCGATCGCCGGGGCGAAGAACGGGGAGTGGTTCACCGGCACGGGCCCCTCCCCCTCGAGGGTGGCCGCGTCGTGACCGCCGAACATCCAGAACACCGAGGGCACCCCGATCGCCGCGCCGAGGGCCCCGAAGTCCTCCGAGCCCATCACCGGTTCGATCTCCACCACGTTGTCCTCCCCCAGCACCCCCCGGAACCGCTCGACGAGAGCGGCGGTGGCCTGGGGGTCGTTGTAGTTGCGGGGGAACGTCGAAATCTCCTCGATGCCCGGCTCCGGGGCCCCGGAGGCCGCCGCCTCCGCGGCGATGATCCGTCGCAGCGCCCCCAGGACGTGGTCACGGACGGCAGGGTCGAAGGTGCGCACGTTGAGCGTGAACTCGGCCGACGCCGGGATGATGTTCTCCTTCAGCCCGCCATGGAAGGTCGCGACGGTGACCACCGCGGCCCGGCGCGCGTCGATCTCGCGGGAGACCACGGTCTGGATACGGGTGATCATGTGCGCCCCGAGCACGATCGGGTCGGTGGCGTCCTGCGGCTGGGACGCGTGCGCCCCCTTGCCGTGGACGGTGACCCGCCACGAGTCGGCCATCGCCATGGCGTCGCCCGCCGACCAGCTGACCGTGCCGGCCCGGGAGGGCATCACGTGCTGGCCGAGGACGACCTCCGGCAGCGGTGCCTTCTCCCACAGCCCGTCCTCGAGCATGGCCCGGGCGCCGGCGGCCGTCTCCTCCCCGGGCTGGAACACGAGCACCACGGTCCCGGCCCAGGCCTCCCGGGCGCCGGCCAGCAGCTCGGCGGCCGTCAGCAGCACGGCCATGTGCGTGTCGTGGCCGCACCCGTGCATCACGGGGACCTCGGTCCCGTCCTCCAGCCGCCCGGTGGCCGTGCTGGCGTAGTCCACCCCGGTGTCCTCGGCCAATGGCAGCCCGTCGGTGTCGGCGCGGAAGGCCACCGTGGGCCCGTCGCCGTTGCGCAGCACCCCGACGACCCCGGTGCCCCCGCACCGGAAGTTCTCGATGCCCAGCGCGGTGAGCCGCTGCTCGAGCAGGGCCGCCGTGGCGTGCTCCTGCATGGACAGCTCCGGGTGGGCGTGCAAGTGCCGGTAAAGCTCGTGCATCCGCTGCCGCAGGTCCTCGGTCAGCTGCAAATCCGTGGTCGTGCTCATGGGGTGGGATCCTTTCGGGAGAACAGGCCTGGTCGAGACATTCCTAGTCGATGCTGAACTCGTCCTCCGGGTCCTTCAGCGTGGACTCGACGGGATCAACTTGAGCCGACCTGTCGCGCAGGAACCAGGCCAGCACGGCGGTGAGGATCACCGCGATGGCGGTGCCGAAGAAGGCCAGGGCGGGCATCGTCGGCACCAGCAGGAACACCACGGCCGCGGCGATGACGCCGGCGATGATCGTGACCCGGAGGTTGCGGGTCGAGACGATGGCCTGCACCAGCACCGCGCCCAGCACGGAGGGCAGGATGTAGGTCCGCACCACGGCGATGACCTCGGGCGGGACCACGCTGACCAGCCAGGTGCCGAGGAAGCCGACGAGGATCAGGAGCGAGATCAGGTGCACCATGGCGGCTCCGCCGATGGCCATCACCGCCGCGAGCTCGCCCTTGCGGGTGCCGGGCTTGGCGCCGATGGCCGACTGGGCGATCAGCGCCGAGGGCAGCAGCTTGTTGGAGATGTTGCCGATCATGAACGCCTGGTACATCGAGGCCTGGCCCAGGATCGGATAGTAAGTCAGCGGTTCCACGACCCACAGCACCCCGAAGGTGCCGGCGATGGCCAGCAGCGCGGTGAAGATCTTGACCTGGTCCACCTCCAGGCCGGAGAAGAACACGAGGTAGGCCGGTCCGGCCAGGGAGAAGAACAGGCCGACGAGCATGGTCAGCCGGCCCCAGCGGGCCGTGGTGGCGTCGAACGTCTGCAGGGCGGCGGCAGAGGAGGTCACAGAGGTCATGGCGGAATTCCTTCGTCGTTTTCGAGAGCGCGGATCAGGCGGCGGGGAACACGCCGGTGCCGACGGTGAGGTAGGTGACGACCAGAGCGGTGAGAATGGCGAAGCCCAGCGCCCACTCCCGGATCCATTGGCGCTTCAGCGCCTTGGCGATGCCCAGGCACACCGCCATCACGGCCGCCGAGGCGACGAAGGCCACCACGTGATTGCCCGACTTCGGCAACTCCGCCAGGCCGAGGGCGAAGAACGCCCCGAGCAGGGCCGCTCCGGGAACGACCGTCATCACGGCGGGGTTGACCTTGCGCAGATTGACGTCGCCGCGCTTGAGCAGCGGGGTGAGGATCAGCGTGGCGAGCATCCACATCGCCCCGCCCAGGCTCATGGCCATGAACGCCACGGCGAACACGCTCTGTGTGTAGGTCGGACCGCCCAGGTCGGCCCCCATGGTGCCCGCGGCGATGCTGGCCGCACCGGTCTCGAAGGACACCGATCCGATCAGCCCGATCCGGACCAGCACGGCCGGGGTGCCGAAGACGGTCAGCAGCGCCACGGCCACCAGGGCCACGGCCAGGGACGGCCCGACCGCGGAGACGGCCCCGGCGCGGAAGGACGTCTTCAGTTCTGTCGGGCTCATCCCGGCGGCCGGGGCGGCCACGCGGGCGGCCTTCACGTAGATGACGGTCTGGACGACGATGACGGCGAAGACACCGAGGGCGCAGATCCACAGCACGGGCAGGTTGGCCACGGACAGGATGTCGGTGGAGGCGCCGTCGACAACGGTGCGCAGGTTCATGGGAACTCCCAGGGAGGATCGGACGAACACAGGAAAGGCTCGCGGAGCAGTGACAAGACCCCACCGGTCCGGGGCGGGACCACGGTGTCCCCGTCGGTGTGATGCCTCTTCCCTGAGATTGACGTGACAGCGGTCACTATGCGGCAATATTCGTAGAAACGTGCACTCACATACTCCTATTCCGAAGGAACCTGCATGGAACTGCCCGCGGAAGACCTCGAGCTGATCCACGCCCTGCAGATCGCCCCGCGGGCCACGTGGACCCAGCTGGGGGCGGCCCTCGGCCGTCACCCCACCACCCTCGCCGCCCGTTGGGAACGGCTCCGAGCTGACGGCCGCGCCTGGGTCACCGGCCACCCCGGTTCCCAGGGCTGCGCCACGTTCATCGGCCTGGAGTGCCGTCCGGGCCACCGGGCCGAGGTGCTGGAACGGCTGTGCGCCTCCTCGCAGATCGCCACCGTGGAGGAATCCGCGCGCGCCGCCGACGTGCGACTCACCGTCCTCACCCGCAGCTGGCAGCAACTGGCCCGGGACGTGCTGCCGCTGCTGCGCGCCGACCCGGCCATCCTGCGCACCCAGGTCACCGTGACCACCAGGCTGTACGCGATCGGCAACAACTGGCGCCTGGACGTGCTGACCCCCGACCAGCAGCGCCGCGTGGCCGCCCTGCACCCCGAGGCGCTCCGGCCGCCCGGAGCCACCCCAACCGGCCTCACGGAAATGACGGCTGTGCTCCAACGCGACGGGCGCGCCACCGCGGCCCAGATCGCAGCGGCCACCGGGACCCACCCCACCACAGCGGCCCGGCAGCTGCGGGAGGCGATCGAAACCGGCCTGATCGCCTTGCGCTGCGAACTGGCGCAGGCCCACTGCGGCTACCCCGTGCCGTGCCAGTGGTACGTCCGGGTACCGCCGGCCCAGCTCGAGGCGGCCGTGCGCTACCTGCGCTCCTTCCGCACTCTGCGCCTGTGCGCTTCCACCACCGGGGACACCAATTTCACCTTCTTCATGTGGCTGCGCACCCCGGAGGACATCCTCGACGTCGAGGCGGGACTGCAGGCCACCGCGCCCGGGGTCCAGGTGGTGGAGTCCGACGTGGGGGTGCGGACCCACAAGCGCATGGGCTGGCTGCTGCGCGACGACACGACGGCGACCGGCGAGGTGGTGACCGGGCCCGGGCCGGCCGCCCCGTAACGCCGTCCGCCCTCGCCTTCCGGGGCAGGCGCGGCGCAGCGGACGTGGCCCACGGTGGCTCTCAGTCCCCTCCCGGCTCCCGCAGGAGGTCCGCCGGGACCAGGTGCGCGTCCCGGACGCCCTCGAGCAGCCGGGGGTCGACCGGCCTGCCGCGCCGCAGGACGCTGATCGTGCCGGCCGCCTCGAAGACCACGCACGCGACCTCGTCGGGGCCGCGCACTCCCGCGCGCCGCAGGGCGCCGAAGAGCTCGGACTCCACCACGTGGACCCGGCGGAGGTTGTCCTCGAGCACCCGGTCGCCGGCCATCAGCAGCACCGCCCGGTTGTTCATCAGCGCGGACACGCGGATCCCCGCGCGGAGCCGGCCGAAACCGGCCTCGAGCGCGAACAGGGTGCCGAGCCCCAGCACGCCCGCGGCGAGCGTGGGGGTGTCCCCCAGGACCGCGCGCCCGGCCACGGCGCCGAGCATGACCACCACGACCGCGTCGAAGGTGGACAGCCGGGACAGCACGCGCTGCCCGAGGAGCCGCACCATGAGCAGGAACGCCAGGTAGATCCCCACGGCCGAGGCCACCACCGCCACCGCCCCGGCGGCGTCCACGCCCAGACGGGCCACGACGTCGTCGAGCACGGGTCAGACCTCCTGGTCCGCGAACTGCGTCTCGTAGAGCTCGGCGTAGCGCCCGCTCACGGCGAGGAGCTCGGCGTGCCGGCCGCGCTCCACGATCCGGCCGTCCTCGACCACCAGGATCTGGTCGGCGGAACGGATGGTCGAGAGCCGGTGGGCGATGACCAGGGCGGTGCGCCCCTCCATCGCCTCGCCCAGGGCCGCCTGGACGTAGGCTTCGTTGGTGGAGTCCAGGGCCGACGTGGCCTCGTCGAGGATGACCACGCGCGGGGCCGCGAGCAGCAGACGGGCGATGGTCAGCCGCTGCCGCTCGCCACCGGAGAGCCGGTAGCCGCGCTCGCCCACCACGGTGTCCAGCCCGTCCGGGAGGGAGCGGATCACGTGCTCCATGCGGGCCCGGGCCAGGGCGTCCCACAGCTGCTCGTCCGTGGCCTCCGGCCGCACCAGGGCGAGGTTGTCACGGATCGACTCGTGGAACAGGTGCCCGTCCTGGGTCACCATCCCGATGGCCTCCCGCAGCGAGGCGAAGGTGGCGTCCCGCACGTCCGTGCCCCCGATCCGGACGGCCCCCGAGGTGACGTCGTAGAGCCGGGCCACGAGCTGGGCGATGGTCGACTTTCCCGCGCCGGAGGAGCCCACGAGGGCCACGGTCCGTCCCGGCAGGACGGTGAAGGTCACGCCGTGCAGCACCTCCTCGCCGCCCCGGGAGTCGAGCACCGCGACGTCCTCGAGCGAGGCCAGCGAGACCTCCTCGGCGGAGGGGTAGGCGAAGCGGACGTCGTCGAACTCCACCGACGCGGGACCGGAGGGCAGCGATCGGGCCCCGGGCCGCTCCTGGATCAGCGGGACGAGGTCGAGGATCTCGAAGACCCGCTCGAAGCTCACCACGGCGCTCATGACGTCCATCCGGGCGTTCGCGAGCATGGTCAGCGGGGTGTACAGCCGGGTGAGCAGCAGGGCGAGGGTCACGACCGCGCCGGCGTCCAGGTTGCCGAGGATCGCCTGCGCGCCGCCGAGCCCGTAGACGAGGGCCAGGGCGAGCGCCGAGACGAGCGTCAGGGCCGTGACGAACACGGTCTGCAGCATCGCCACCCGCACGCCGATGTCCCGGACGCGGCCGGCGCGGCGGGCGAACTCCGCGGCCTCGGCGTCGGGCCGGCCGAAGAGCTTGACCAGGGTGGCGCCGCCGGCGGAGAAGCGTTCGGTCATCTGGGTGGACATGGAGGCGTTGTGCTGGGCCGCCTCGCGCTGGAGGGCCGCCAGGCGCCCGCCCATGGCCCGGGCGGGGACCAGGAAGATCGGCAACAGGAGCACGGACAGCGCCGTGACCTGCCACGAGATCGAGACCATCACGATCACGGTCAGGATCAGGGAGACGACGTTGCTCACCACACCGGAGAGCGTGTTGGAGAACGCCCGCTGGGCGCCGATCACGTCATTGTTGAGCCGGGAGACCAGGGCCCCGGTGCGCGTGCGGGTGAAGAAGGCGATCGGCATCCGCTGCACGTGCTCGTAGACGGCGGTGCGCAGGTCCAGGATGAGTCCCTCGCCGATGAGGGAGGAGAGCCACCGGTTGAGGACGTTCAGGCCCGCGTCCACGACCGCCACGGCCGCGATGGCCACCGCGAGCCAGACCACCACGGAGACCTCGTCCCCGGCGTTGATGGCGCGGACGACGTCCCCGGCCAGGATCGGGGTGACCACGCCGAGCAGGGCCGTGAGCACCGAGATCACGAGGAACACCGTGAGCCGCGCCCGGTGCGGGCGCGCGAAGGCGACGATGCGCCGGAGCGTGCTCCGGTCGATCTTCCGGTCCTTGACCTCCTGGCCCTGGACCGTGCGCCACAGGACCATGTACGGCGAGTTCTGCATGCTCATGCGGTCAACCCCGATCTGCGGGGATCACCCGCCCTGGACCCGGCGCGGCACCGTGGTGGTCGTGCGCGCCGCGCCGGGGACGATTTTACGCGTCCGCGCCGACACGTCCGCGCCCGCCCGCCGCGAGCCGCCGGCGGACCCCACCGGGACCTCGATGGGATTCCCGCGGGAACGCCTACCGGGAACGACTACCGGGGACGGCGCCGAGCCCCCGTCCGCCGCCGGCTGCGGTGGACGGGGGCTCGGCCGCTCCGGGGGGTGGGGGGTCCGGGACGGTGGACGAGGAGGGCTCCCGCAGGGTCAGGCGCGGACGGCGGAGCGGCGCCTGGCGGTGATCACGTGGTCCACCGACCAGCGGCCGGCACCGGCCAGGGCGTAGAGGGCGGCCGCGGCGGCGAGCAGCAGGACGAGCTCGACCCCGCCGTCGGCGGCGAAGAAGCCCGCGGGCAGGTGCACGAGCACGAGGGCGCCCAGCATGGTCAGGGCCAGCAGAGCGGCGACCACGCGGGTGCCGAGGCCCAGGACAAGCAGGAGCCCTCCCACGAGCTCGAGGACGGCGACGGCCGGTGCCGCGAGCTCGGCCGCCGGGACGCCCATCTGGGCGAAGGAGGCCTGGGTGCCGGCGATGGTCCACTCGGTGAACTTCTGCCAGCCGTGCAGGAGGAACGTGGCGCCGAGGACGACGCGCAGGACGGTCAGGCCGAGGCTCGCGGCGGAGGAGTCCGCGGCGGGGGCGGAGGAACGGGCGGTGGCGCTGCGCTGGGGCGTCTGGGTTGTGGACATGTCACGACTGTAGCCCACTTTTACTTTCCCTGGCAAGCTTATGGTCGGAGGTCCTCGAGGTCACGGCTGGTCGGAGGCCAGCCCCCGAGCCGTGAGGTCGGCCGCGGCCTCGTCGACCATGCGCCCGATCAGCGCGAGCTGCTGGACCTGGACGGGCGTCAGCCGGTCGATCACCGTCCGCCGGACGTGCTCCACGTGGCCCGGGGCCACCTGCTCGACCCGTTCCAGGCCGCGGTCGGTGATCTCGGCGAGCACCACCCGCTTGTCCTGCTCGCCGCCGGCGCGCACCACCATGCCGTCGCGCTCGAGGCGCGCGACGATCCGGGACAGCCGGGACTGCGAGGTGTTGGTGGCCGCCGCGAGGTCCGACATGCGCCGCCGCCGGTCGGGGGCCTCGGAGAGCATCGCGAGCACCAGGTACTCGGCGAGGCTGAGGTCCGCCTCCGCCTGCAACTGGGACTCGATGCTGCCGGGCAGCGTGAACATGATGGAGACGAGCGCCAGCCAGGCCTCGCGCTCCTCCGGGGACAGCCATCGGGTCTCGGTCATGGGCCCGAGTCTACGAGCCGGTCCTTGACGCATCATGGGAACGCGGCCGGTGAGCGCGCCCCATAATGGAGCCCATGGACTCCCTCGGCACCTGGCCCCGGCCCGTACCCACGGACGATCGCGACTTCGACGTCCAGGTCATGCGGCGGTTGCGCACCGCCTCCGGCGACGACGGGGCGCCCGACCGTCCCTCGCTGGGCGAGCGCCTGAGCATGTCGTTGCTGCTCGTGGTGCCGGTGCTGACCGCGCTCGTCGTGGTCCTGCTGTGGCAGCAGTGGTCCCGGTCCGGCTCGGTGCTGTTCCTCGCCCTCGCGGCCGCGGTGCTCGTGGTCACGGCCCTGTGGTGGACGGCCCGGCTCCGGCGCGCCTTCACGACCGCGCAGGGCCGGCTGGGCGCACGCCTGGCGAACGTCGTGGACCACGGCGTGGGCGTCGTCCGGGCGGTCACGCTCGAGCCGGTCGCCGAGGACGCGGGAGCCGCCGGGAACACGTCCGGGGACGCCCCCGGCACCGCGGCAGGGGACGCCGCGAGGAGCGGCGGCCGCGTCCGCGCCCGGCTCGAGCTGTCCGTGACCCCGGTGCGGGGCGACCGCTTCAGCACCTCCGTGGAGGCCCTCTACGACGCCGAGGCCGCGCTCCTCCTGGAGGCCGGCTCGCACGGGCCCGTCCGCTTCCTGCGCGACGATCCGGAGGGGACCACCGTGATCGACACCCGGCTCTCCGAGGAGCAGGTCGCGCAGATCTACCGGGGGGCCGCCCTCAACTGAGGCGGCGGGCCCGCGCCGTGCGGGCCTGCCGCGGCAGCGCCCTCGGGGCGGATGCGGCGGCTCATCCGCCCCGCCGGCCGGCCGCCCGCTGCTCCTTCTCGACCCTCCGGCGCAGCTGCTCGCACAGGTCCTCCCCCGCCCGCAGCAGCTCCGGCATCCGGTGCCGCTCGGTGGTCTGCGCCCGGAAGGCGTCGACCACACCCACTCCGTGCCCGGCGCGGTGGGTGAGCTCCACCGGCAGGCCGGCCCGCACCGTGCCCGGCGTCAGGACCTTGAGGTAGGCCCCGGAGCGGCCCCGCTCCGTGAAGCGGCGCAGCCAGCCGCGCACCTCCATGCTCGCGCGGAACGTGCCGCAGGGGATGCGGGCGTCCGTGACCTGGAGCAGCACCTCTCCGATCCGCCAGACGTCGCCCAGCCGCGCGTCGTCGACGTCGAAGCCCGAGAGCGTGAGGTTCTCCCCGAAGAAGCCGTCGGGGATCTCCCGCCCCAGCTCCTGCTCCCAGAAGTCCAGCTCCTCGCGCGCGAACGCGTACACCGCCTGGTCCGTGCCGCCGTGGTGCTTGCCGTCCCCGATGAAGTCCCCGGCCAGGCCCGAGCCGAGCCCGCCCCGGCGCGGACCCGGTTCGCGGACCTCCACGGGACCGTCCACGGGACGCTTGCGGATGCCCGTGGGCCGGCTCCGCCCGGCGGAGCCGCTCTCGGGCCGTCCCACGTTCACGCTGCGCACGCGGGCGGTCACGGCCGGACGTCCTCCCCGGAGCGGCCGGTCTCGTCCCAGAAGCTCTCGTCCAGCTCGTTGTGGTGGGTCGGGGAGTACACCGCGGAGCCGATGAGGTAGCCGGAGCGCGCCAGCGCCATGCTTCCCACGGCCGACGTCACGAGCTGCAGGACCACCGCGGCGAGCAGCTTCACCGCGTTCTCCACGCCGGGCAGGAAGAAGAACGCCCCGGTGAGCACGAACGAGACGCCGATGCCCGCGGCGGTGGCGATCGCCGAGGACCGGGTGTAGAGGTCGGGGAGCCGGACCAGCCCCACCGTGGCGGTGAGGAAGACCAGCGAGCCCAGCACGATGAACGCCTGCCCCACGACGCTCATCCACAGGGTGTCGTGCATGATCGGGTCGAACTCCACGGTCATCTCCTCCCCTTGGTCAGTGCGCGGGCCAGGGACAGGGTCGCCAGGAAGCCCACGAGGGTCGCGATGAGGACGAGGTCGAAGACCGTGGGGCTCATCGCGAGGACGCCGAACAGGGCGATGAGCCCCACCACGGCGAAGAACAGCAGGTCGGAGGCGATGGCCCGGTTGGCGTCGTTGGGGCCGCGGAACATCCGCACCCCGGCGACGAGGACGGACACGGCGAGCACCAGCACGCCGAAGAGGATGCCGATCATCGGGGCGCCCCGTCCGCTCGGATGCCGTTCAGCATGTGGGTCTCCATCTCCTGCAGGCTCGTCCGGGCGTCCTGCGGTCCGTCCGAGTACATGGCGTGCACGAAGAGGTCGTAGCCCTCCGTGCCGGCGTCCCCGTCGGCGGACGCCGCGCCGTCCGCGCCGTCACGGGGACGGGCCACGGTGGCCAGGGTCAGCGTGCCCGGCGTCAGCGAGATGAGCACGCTGAGGAAGACGGTCTCGAACTCGCTGCGGCACCGGGTCCGGTAGCGCACCACGATGGGCGAGGAGCGGTGGCGGAGCGTGAACACGTCCCGCGTCACCGCGACGTTGGACAGGATCAGCTCCCACGCGTACCAGAGCAGGAAGCCGAGCAGCCGGAACGGCCAGGTCAACCACTTCACGAGTTCATCACCGCCTCCACGAACGCGCTGGTGTCCACGAGGCCGTCCGCGGCCGTGGCGGAGACGCCCAGCAGCAGTTCACCGCCCACCCCGAAGGTGAGGGTGATGAGCGCCAGGACGAGGGCGGGCGCGATGAGCCCCACCGAGATGCGGCGCTGCTTCGTGCCCACGGCGGCGAGGACATCGCTCGAGGACTCCTCCGGTTTCCCCAGGAACATCTTCCCCCAGATCTTGAGCATGGACAGCAGCGTGAAGAGGCTGACGCCGACCGCCACGAGGGCGGCCGCGACCTGGTCCTCCTCGAACGCGGCCAGGATCAGCGCCAGTTTGGCCACGAACCCCGAGAAGGGCGGGATGCCCGCCAGGGACATGGCCGCGGCGAAGAACACCACGGCGGTGAGCGGCTCCCGGCGGAGCAGCCCGGTGACCTCGCCCAGCGGGTGCCGCCCGTAGGCGATCTCCACCGCGCCGGTGGACAGGAACAGGGAGGCCTTCACCACGGTGTGGTGCAGCAGGTAGAAGATGCCCGCGGTGAGGCCCACGGCCCCGAACAGGGCCACGCCCAGCAGGATGTAGCCGATCTGGCTCACCATGTGGAAGGCGAGGATCGCCCGGGCGTCCTGCTCGCCGACCGCGCCGAAGACGCCGATCACCATGGTCGCGGAGAACACCACGACCCCGATCCAGAGGTACTGCTCCATGCCGTCGAAGATCACGGCGTAGATCCGGTAGATTGCATAGATCGCGACCTTCGTGTGCAGTCCCGAGAACAGCGCGGTGACCGTGGGCGACATGAAGGGGTACGTGCGCGCCAGCCAGCCGTGCACGGGCACCACGGCCGCCTTCACCGCCAGGGCGGAGAGGACCACGGCGACCGCCACGGCCACGGCGGTGGACTCCGCCGCCATGCCCGACAGCTCGCCCAGGTTCACGGTGCCCGCCGTGCCGTAGACCAGCCCCACGCCCGCCAGGAAGATCGTGGAGGCCAGCAGGTTGACGCTCACGTAGATCCGCGAGGACGTGACCTGCATCAGCCGTCCCCGGCCGCGGTGGGCCAGGATGATCAGCGCGTAGGACGGCAGGAGCATGACCTCGATGAACACGAAGAGGTTGAACAGGTCCGCCGTGAGCAGGGCCCCGTTGAAGCCCGCGGTGAGCACGAGCACCAGCGGGCCGAAGTAGCGCTTCTCCGCCTGCCCCGAGACCACCCCGAACCAGGCGCTGACCAGGGTCAGGAAGCCGGTCACGGTGAGCATCAGCGCGGTGAAGAGGTCCGCGGCGAACGGGATGGCGACGCCGGAGGGCCAGAGGCTGATGCGGTGGGCCAGCACGGTGCCGCCGTCCAGCAGCGTGGCCACGAGCCACGCCGCCCACACCACGTCCGCCCCGAGGACGGCCAGGAGCCCCGCCTTGCCGATCCGCCGGGAGTCCCCGGCGAGCACCAGCAGACCGGCCGCCAGCAGCGGGACGATGACGAAGAACGGGATCAGGTCCGCGCTCATGCGCGACCACCCCGCCGGGGGCCCGGCTCCGGGCGGGTGCCCACCCGGTCCGGGTCCTCGGGGGCGTCGCCGTGCGTCCCGGTGCTGTCTGCGGGGTCGTCCATCAGGTCAGGGGTCTCCATCTCCCGGCCGGTGAGCTCGAGATCGGTGTCGTCGTCGTCGTCGCCGCTCACGGCGAGCACGAGCATGTACATGGTGATGGCGAACGCGATGACGATCGCCGTCAGCACGAAGGCCTGCGGCAGGGGGTCCGCCGTGGTCGCGGGGTCCGGCGAGGCGCCGAGGGGCTCTCCCCGGCGGTCGATGCCGCCGGCCGCCATGATCAGCAGGTTCACGCCGTGGCTGAGCAGGATGAAGCCGATGATCAGGCGGATCATGCCGCGCCGCAGCATCATGAACACGCCGCCCCCGATGAGCACGCCCACGGTCAGTGCGAGTGCCATCAGGAATCGTCTCCTCGGGGTCGGTCGGTGGGCTCGGCGGAGGTCCCGGTGGGCGTCCCGGCAGGACGCCCGGACTGCCGCTCGAGGACCCGGATCCTGCTGAGGTCCAGGGGCGCCGTGCTGGGGTGGTGCGGCTCGTCCGTGGTGGTGGTCGAGTGGGGGCCCCGGGCCGGCACCGCGGTGGAGCCCACCCGCCGGAGGGGCGGCGGCTCCTTCTCCTCCACGCCCAGGCGGCTAATCGCCGCCAGGATCACTCCGACCACCGCGAGGTACACGCCGACGTCGAAGATCAGCGCCGTGGTGACGTGGATGTCGAAGACGTAGAAGTGCAGCGGGCGCAGGAACGAGCCCTCGGCCAGGCCGAGGAGGCCCACGCCCACCGCGATGACGACCCCCGCGCCGATGAGCTTCACGTAGGGCAGGCCGAGGCGGCTGACCCGGTCGTCCTGGGCCGCGAAGTAGACGAGGGAGATGCCGGCGGCCCCGATGAGGGCGGAGATGAACCCGCCCCCGGGGTGGTTGTGCCCGCGGAGCAGGAAGAAGAGGGACAGCACGACGATGACCGGCCCGAGCAGGCGGTCGGTGACGCGCAGGATCATGGTGTTGTCCCGGGCGTCGCTGATCGGCGACTCCCGCGGCTCCGTGATGGGGCTGTGCAGCTTGGGCAGCAGCCCCCGCGACTCCAGGGCCACGACGATCGCGATGCCCGCCACGCCCAGCACGGTGAGCTCGCCGAGCGTGTCCAGGGCGCGGAAGTCGACGAGGATCGTGTTCACCACGTTCGTGCCGCCGGTCTCCGACTCGCCCTCCGTCAGGAAGTACTGTCCCGCGTCGGAGAGCCCGCGGCGGCCGGTGAGCGCCCACGTGGCCACGGCGGCGGAGACGGCCGAGAAGACCGCCACGACGGCCGCCGTGGTCGTCCGCCGGCTCCCCGTGCGGTGGAAGGTGGACGGCAGCCGGTTGAGCAGCAGGACGACGACCACCACGGTGAGGATCTCGACGAGCAGCTGGGTCAGGGCCACGTCCGCCGCGCCGAGCTCGTAGAACCACAGGGCGACGGCGAAGCCCACCACGCCGATGATGGTCACGAGGGCGATCCGGCTGCGCACGCCCAGGGCCAGGAGCACCCCGACCAGGACCACGCCGAGCAGGACCCAGTCCAGCGGGTTCGTCACGTCCCCGTGCAGCGAGGGGACGTCCACCGTGAACAGGCCCACGGCCGTCAGCACCACCAGCACGGCCACGGGCGGGACCAGGTGCCGGTAGGGGGCGTCGGCCCGCGTGAGGCCCCCGACCCACTCGCCCAGGGCGATGGAGCCGTTGCGGAACGCCTCGACGGCACCCACCCCGGTGATGGGCGACAGCTCCCGGTCCAGGAGCCGGTCCGTCCTCCCCCGGGCCAGCACCAGCGCGCCGCCGAGGGCGAACACCGCCAGGGACATGTACAGCTCCGGGGCGAAGCCGTGCCACAGGCCGAGGTGGGGCTCGGCGTCGGGCCCGGCCACGGCCGCGGTGGCGCTGCCGAGCAGCGGCTCGGCCAGTACGCCCGCCAGCCCCAGGCCCAGGCCGGCCACGGAGACCAGCACCACGGGTGCCAGGAAGGCGGCGGAGGCCTCCTTCGGCGGGTCCTGCGCCGGACGGCCGGGGAAGATCGTGATGATCATCCGGGCCGAGTAGGCGAACGTGAAGGACGCGGCCAGGACCGCCACGGCGCCCACGAGCCACACGGCCGCCGGAGGCGCGGGGCTCTCCGCCATGGCCTTGAACATGGCCTCCTTGGAGACGAAGCCGAACAGCGGGGGAACCCCCGCCATCGAGACGGCCGCGAGCGTCATCACGACGGCCGTGACGGGCATGGTCCGCGCCAGCCCGGAGAGCTTGCGGATGTCCCGGCTGCCGGTCTGGTGGTCGATGACCCCCACGGACATGAACAGCGCCGACTTGAACAGCGCGTGCGCCGCCACGTGCACCACGGCCCCCACCACGGCGTAGGAGGTGCCGATGCCGATGGTCGCCGTCAGGAAGCCCAGCTGGCTGACCGTGGAGTATGCGAGCAGCTCCTTGAGGTCGTGGCGCTGCAGCGCGAACACCGCGCCCATCAGGGCGGTGAACAGGCCCACCGAGATGAGCAGGACGTTCCACACCGGCACCTCGCTGAGGGCGGTGGAGAAGCGCAGCATCAGGTAGATGCCGGCCTTCACCATGGCGGCCGCGTGCAGGTAGGCGCTCACGGGCGTGATCGCCACCATGGCGTCGGGCAGCCAGGCGTGGAAGGGGAACTGCGCGGACTTGGTGAAGGCCGCGAGGGCGATGAGCACCGCGACGAACGCGGCGAACCCCGGGGACGTGGACCACACGTCGTCGACGAGGATGGCACTGAGGCGCGTGGTCCCCGTGGCCACCCACATCGCGATCACGGCCGTGAGCAGGCACAGCCCGCCGGCCACGGTCACCAGGAACGTGCGAATCGCCGGGTCCTTGGCGTGCGGGCCCGAACGGGCGATGAGCAGGAAGGAGCACAGTGTGGTGAACTCCCACATCACGAACAGGAGGACCACGTCGTCGGCCAGGACCAGCCCGAGCATCGCCGCCGCGAAGAACGTCATGAGGGTGTAGAAGGCGCTGTGCGAGCCCTTGCCGAGATAGCGGGCCGAGTAGCCGATGACCACCGCGCCGATGACCAGCACGATGAGCCCGAAGAACAGGCCCAGTCCGTCGAGCCGCAGGTGGAAGGGCACGTCCAGGGTCGGCATCCACGGGACCTGCTGGGAGACCTCGTCGCTGTCCCCCCGGCCGGTCCACACCGCGACCAGTGCGCCGGCGAGCACGAGCAGGCCCGCGGCGAGCGGCCAGCCGGCGTCGCGACCCGCCCGGCGGCCCAGGACGGCGGCCACGGGGCACAGCAGTGTGGTGAGAGCGAGAATGATCAGGAGGGACACGCCTGGCAACCGTCCGGTCGGTGGGATGGGAACGAGGTGGACGCGGCCGTCGACTGTCCGGCCGCGACGGCCGGTGTCCCGGCCGGTGTGCTCAGGCGTCCCGGGGGCATCCGGAGAGCAGCGGCCCCCAGCAGCTGAGGTAACCGTTCGTCCCGTTGGACACGCTCCGGACCGCCGTGGGCAGTACACGGCCCGGCGGCACGGCGCGGCCGAGGTCGTGGGCGTGGTTCCTGGGGCTGGTCATCGCCCCGAATTTACCATGACGCCCAGCACGGCCCGGCGGGAGCTGCGCCGGCGCCGGCGGCGGCTCCGCGCGCGGTCCGGACGCCGAACCCCCCGGTGACGGCGTCAGCGCCGCTCCCGGAGGGAGCTGGAGCCGGAGTGCGGGACGGTCGGGGTGGCGGCCGTCTCGGCGTCCGGCTCGACGAGCGTGCCGCGTGCCGCTCCTCCCCGCGGGCGCACGTCGCCGAGGTCGTCGGCGCGGTCCTCCACGAGCTCGCCGCCCCGGTCACCGCTCCGGTCACCGCCGCGGTCGCCATGGTGCGAGGAGGGGCGACGGCGCGGGGCGTCGTTGATCGCGGTGACCGACACGGCCATCGCGTTGAGCGCCAGACCGGCGAGCACGAACAGCCACGCCGCGACGGGGTACCACGCCAGACCGAGGACCACTCCGACCACGACGAGGGCGACGGAGGTCAGGTAGGCGGGGGTCAGCACGCGCTGGACGTTGAACTTCATGGTTTCCATTCCACCACGCGCGCGTGCGGATCGACCAACGGGCCCGGGCGTTTCCCCGCACCGGCACGGGCCCCTGGTCCGGGAGCGTGCGTGCGTATACCGTCGGCGGCATGGACGACCTCGATCCCGGGCTGCTCGAGCTGGCGCGCTCCGCCCGCACCGTGACCGTGCTCTCCGGCGCCGGGATGTCGGCGGAGAGCGGGGTGCCCACCTTCCGGGACGCCGGCACCGGACTGTGGGGGCGCTGGTCCCCCGAGGAGCTGGCCACCCCGGAGGCGTGGGAGGCCGACCCCGGGCTCGTCTGGTCCTGGTACCTGTGGCGGGCCCGCCAGGTGCGCCGGCTTCGCCCCAACGCCGGGCACCGGGCGATCGCCCGGTGGGCCGACCGCGCCCGCGTCCACGTGGTCACCCAGAACGTCGACGACCTCCACGAGCGGGCGGGCTCCACGGTCCTCGCCCACCTGCACGGCAGCCTGTTCGCGTTCCGCTGCTCCGGCTGCAACGCCCCGTTCCCGGAACGCCTCGTTGCGGGGCTGGCCACGGAGTCCGGCCCGGAGGCGCCGGCCGGTCCCGGGACGGCCGCCCTCGCGGAGCCTGACCGCGAGCGCCCTCCGATGTGCCCGGCCTGCGGCGGGGCGGTGCGGCCGGGGGTCGTGTGGTTCGGGGAGCTGCTGCCCGAGGGCGCCATGGAACGGGCCGCCGCGGCAGTGGCCGAGGCGGACCTCGTGCTCGTCGTGGGCACGTCCGGGCTCGTCCAGCCCGCCGCCTCCCTGCCGCTGATCGCCGCCGGCCGGGGAACGCCCGTGGTCGAGATCAATCCGGAGGACACCGCGCTCACCCCGCACGCGGACCGGACCGTCCGGGCCGGCTCCGCCGAGGCGCTGCCCCGTCTCCTGCCCCCGCAGGACGATCGGCGCCGGCAGGCCCGGCCGGCGGACGGCGGCCGCTGACCGCCGGAGGCCTCCTGCCGCAGCCGGAGCACCGCACGCCGATTGCTGAGAGCAGAAAGCACACTGTCCTTCTTGTCAGCGCGCGGCGACGGGCGGAGACTGATCGACGGACACCGGGCCCGGGTGAGCTCTTCCCGGCCCTCCCCGCCAGCCCTCCGGGCTGTCTCCCCACGAAAGGCACGGTCCATGACCCAGTCCACGACCCAGTCCCCGGCCCTCACCCTGCACGACGGCAGGACCATCCCGCAGCTCGGCTACGGCGTGTGGCAGGTCGACGCCGACATCGCCGAGGACGTGGTGGGCCAGGCGCTCGAAGCCGGCTACCGCCACATCGACACCGCCATGATCTACGGCAACGAGGAGGGCGTGGGCCGCGCGATCGCCAACAGCGGCATCCCGCGCGACGAGATCTTCGTGACCACCAAGCTGTGGAACGGCGACCACGGCTACGACTCCGCGCTGAAGGCCGTCGACGCCTCCCTGGAGCGTCTCGGCCTGGAGTACGTCGACCTGTACCTCATCCACTGGCCCACCCCGAAGCGCGGGAAGTACGTGGAGACCTGGAAGGCGTTCCAGCAGATCCGCGACAACGGCAAGGCGCGGTCCATCGGCGTCTCCAACTTCCCGCGAGAGGAGCTGCAGGAGATCATCGACGCCACGGGTGTGGTCCCCGTGGTGAACCAGGTGGAGCTGCACCCCTACTTCAACCAGGCCGCGCTGCGGGACTTCAACGCCTCCCACGGCGTCCTGACCGAGGCGTGGTCCCCCCTGGGCCAGGGCGGCGACCTGCTGCAGGACCCGGCGATCGGCTCGATCGCCCGCAAGCACGGCGCCACCCCGGGGCAGGTCATCATCGCGTGGCACCTGGCGATCGGCAACGTGGTCTTCCCCAAGACCGTCACGCCGGAGCGGATCCGTGAGAACTACGCGGCCCTCGACGTCCGGCTGGACGACGAGGACGTCGAGGCGATCAGCGGCCTCGACAACGGCGGGCGGATCGGCTCGGACCCGAAGGACTTCAACTGAGCCCTGGCCTCCACCGGGCGACGCCCGTGCTGCCGCCGGCACACCGGCCGGGGTGAACATCGGCGGGCTCCTCGGTCCGCTGCTGACGGGCTGTGCCGGGCTCCCGCGGTCAGGGACCGGCCGGGGCACCGGAGACCTCGCGCACCACCTCGGCGGCGGGGGCCTCCCGGGCGGCCGCGAAGGACGGACCGGCCCACAGGGCGATGGCCTCGGGGTCCCCGGCCTGCGCCGCGGCCGCCCGGATGGGTTTGGTCAGCTGGTTGACCTGGGGATATGCGGCTGGAGCAATATGTGTGAACCGGTCGATGAAACCGTTGCGCACACCGCGCGCCAGCCGGCCCGAGAACGCCCGGGTCACCGCCGTCTCCGTGTAGCGGCCCGAGCCCAGGGCCTCCCGGTACGCGGCGGACGTCCCCGCCTCGTGCGTGCGCAGCAGGAGCGTGCCGATCTGGACGGCGTCCGCACCGGCGGCCCGGACCGTGTCCGCCGCCGCGGCTGAGGCGATGCCACCCGCGGCCACGATCGGGACGTCCACGGCGGCGCGGACCGCGGCGACGAGCTCCACCAGGGGCTCCTCGCCCGGGCGGTCCTCCACGCGATGGGTGCCCCGGTGCCCGCCGGCGGCCGGGCCCTGGACCGTCAGCAGGTGGGCGCCGGCCCGCACGGCGGCCTCGGCCTCCGGGAGAGAGGTCACCGTGACGGAGGTCGTGGTGCCCACCGCCGCGAGCCGCTCCAGCACGGGGGCCGCGGGGAGCCCGAAGGTGAACGAGACGACCGGCACCCGCAGCTCCTCGACGAGCTCGAGCTTGGCCGCCCAGCCGTCGTCGTCGGCGGGGTCCGTGTCCGGCAGCTCCACCCCGTACCGGCGGGCTGGGTCCCGCAGCGCCTCCCGGTAGGCCGCGACCGAGCGGTGCACCGCGGGGTCGGCCGCTGTCCCGGGGGCCGCGGTGTTCGCGGCCTGCGGGACGAACAGGTTCACCCCGAAAGGACCGTCGGTCAGCGCCCGGACCTCCTCGACGTCCGCGCGGACACCCGGCACGGGGCGGTTGCCGGCGGCCAGGAAGCCCAGTCCGCCGGCGGCCGTGACCGCCGCGGCCAGCGCCGGGGTCGACGGCCCGCCGGCCATCGGGGCGCCCAGGACGGGCAGGCGGAGATCGGTCAGCCGGAAGCGGTCCTCGGTGCTCGTCATGGTCCCAGGCTAGGAACTCGGCGGCCCCCCGTCACCACCTGGGCCGGGCGCAGGGCGTGGCATAGGCTGTGGCCACGGTCACCGCCCACCGGGCTCCGCAGCCCGTCACCACCGATTCGAGGCATCCGATGGCCCAGTCAGCCGACTCCACGACCCGGTCCCGTCCGCAGCCGGAGCTCAAGCGCGTCATGGGCCCCGGTCTGCTCCTGCTGTTCATCGTGGGGGACATCCTCGGCACCGGCGTGTACGCCCTGACGGGCAACATCGCCGGCGAGATCGGCGGCGCCGCGTGGGCCCCGATCCTCGTGGCGTTCGTGGTGGCCACCATCACGGCGTTCTCCTACCTCGAGCTGGTGACCAAGTACCCCGGCGCCTCGGGCGCCGCGCTGTACACGCACAAGGCCTTCGGCATCCACTTCGTCACCTTCCTGGTGACGTTCGCGGTGCTCAGCTCGGGCCTGACCTCCGCCTCGACGGCGGCCTCGGCCGTGGCCTCGAACTTCGCCCGCGGCTTCGGCCTCGAGGTGAACACCACGACCATCACCGTGATCGCGGTGAGCTTCATCGCGATCCTCGGCGTCATCAACGTCCGCGGCGTGACCGAGGGCCTCGTGTTCAACGTGGTGCTGACCTCCATCGAGCTCACCGGTCTGCTCATCGTCATCCTCGTGGGGTTCTGGGCGTCCTTCCAGGGCCGGGCCGACTTCAGCCAGACGATGATCTTCGAGACCTCCGAGGACAAGGGCATCTTCCTGGCCCTCACCGCGGTGACCTCGCTCGCGTTCTTCTCCTTCGTGGGTTTCGAGGACTCCGTCAACATGGTCGAGGAGACCAAGAACCCCAGCCGCGACTTCCCGCGCGTGATGCTCTTCGGCCTCGGCCTGACGGGCATGGTCTACATCCTGGTCTCGATCTTCACCGTGGCGGTCGTCCCCATCGGCGTGCTCGGCGAGTCGACCACACCGCTGCTGGACATGGTCCGGATCGGTGCTCCCAACATCCCCATCGACACGATCTACCCGTTCCTGACGATCTTCGCCGTGGCCAACACCGCCCTGATCAACATGCTCATGGCCTCCCGGCTGCTCTACGGCATGGCCCGCCAGGGCGTGCTGCCGAACTTCCTCGGCCACGTCCTGCACGGCCGGCGCACCCCCTGGACGGCCATCGTGTTCACGACCCTCCTGGCGATGGGCCTGATCATCGTGATCAACAACATCCTCGGCAGCGGCACGGCCAGCGCCCTCGGCGGCACCACGGCCCTCCTCCTCCTGGGCGTGTTCACCGTCGTCAACATCGCGGCGATCATCCTGCGCAAGGACCACAGCCCCACCCACGACTACTTCCACGCCCCCCGGGCGCTGCCCTATCTGGGCGCCATCACCTGCGCCTACCTCGTGGGACCGTGGGCCCAGGACCTCATCGAATACCAGATCGCCGTGGTCCTGCTGCTGATCGGCCTCGGCCTGTGGATCCTCAACTTCCTCTACGACCGCCTGTTCCTCGGCCGCAAGGTGCGGTTCGAGGACCCGGAGGCCCTCGCCCGCATGGAGGACGAGCCCGCGGACCAGGACCCGCACCGCGGTCCCTGACCCCTTCCCCCACCGTGCCGCTACCCCAGGAGAACCCGTGACCGTCGTCGTCGGATACATGCCCACCGCCCCCGGACACGCGGCCCTGGACGCCGCCATCCTGGAGACCGAGCGCCGCGGCACCGACCTGGTGGTGGTGCAGCCCCGGCCGAGGCGCCACCAGCCCTCGGAGATCGACGCCGACATCGACGTGGAGCGGGAGAAGCTCGCCCGCGCCGGGGTGCGCTACGAGCTGCGGGAACCCGACCACGACAGCGACCCCGCCGACGTCATCCTCGACACCGCCCGCGACCACCGGGCCGAGCTCATCGTGCTGGGCATCCGGCGCCGCTCGCCCGTGGGCAAGATCATCATGGCGAGCACTGCGCAGCGCGTCCTGCTCGAGAGCCCCTGCCCGGTGCTGTGCGTCAAGGCCGTCTACGACTGAGCCCGGGATTTTATTTCTGTTTTCGAAATATTAGTCTGGTCCCAGACCCCTGCACCTCCGGTCCCGCGCGGGGTCCGTCGGTCTCCGCGGCTCCGACCTGCTCCTCGCCGCTCCCGAAAGGCCCGCCATGACCACCCCGGCACCCACCGCGTCCCGTCCCGCCCCCTGGGCCGGGACGCCTGAGCCGCCACAGCGCTCCCGCTGGGCCACGCTGCTGCGGATCCTGCTGCCGGCGCTGCTGGTCGTCGGGTGGCTCACGGTCGCCGGCGTGGGCGGGCCGTACTTCGGGAAGATCGCCGAGGTCTCCACCAACGACCAGTCCAGCTTCCTGCCCGAGTCCACCGAATCCACGCAGGTCACGCGGTTGCAGGGCGAGTTCCGGGACTCGGAGGCGATTCCCGCCGTCGTCCTGTTCGTCCGCGAGGGCGGGCTGAGCGCCGCCGACCGGGCGTGGGCCGAGGAGGCCGCCACGGCGGTGCAGGAGAGCGGCCTGGCCGAGGGCCAGGCCTCGCCGCTGATCCCGTCCGAGGACGGAGAGGCCCTCCAGCTCGTCGTCCCCCTCCCCGACGGCGAGGTCGTCGACGACGTCGAGGCGCTCGCGAACCGGTTCGAGGCGGACCGGCCCGAGGGCCTGCAGAGCTACGTCACGGGCCCGGCCGGGCTCACGGCCGATCTCGTGGCCGGTTTCGAGGGCATCGACGGACTGCTGCTGGGCGTGGCGCTGGCCGTGGTCTTCGTCATCCTTCTGGTGGTCTACCGCTCCCCCGTGCTGCCCGTGCTGGTGCTGCTGACCTCGGTCCTCGCCCTCAGCGCCGCCATCCTGGTCGTGTACTGGCTGGCGGCCAACGAGCTCGTGACCATCAGCGGCCAGGTGCAGGGCATCCTGTTCATCCTCGTGGTCGGCGCCGCCACCGACTACTCGCTGCTGTACACGGCGCGGTACCGGGACGCCCTGCTGCACCACCGGCGACGGGCCGACGCCACCCGGGCGACGCTCAAGGGCTCGGCCGAGCCGATCGTCGCCTCCGGCGCCACCGTCATCGCGGGTCTGCTGTGCCTGTTGCTCTCGGACCTGGCCTCGAACCAGGCGCTGGGCCCGGTGGCCTCCGTCGGCATCGTCATGTCCGTCCTGGCGGCCCTGACCTTCCTGCCCGCCGTCCTCTTCGCCACCGGGCGGGGCGCCTTCTGGCCGTTCCGGCCCCGGTACGACGCCTCGGGTGCGGAGCGCGTGCGCGTGGTCGAGCACGGTGCCGGCGCCCGCCCGACCGTCGAGGGACGGGGCACGTGGGCCTCGGTGGCCCGGTTCGTGGCCCGGGCCCCGCGGGCGATCTGGGTGGTCACCACGGTGGTACTCCTCGCCCTCGCCGGCTTCAGCAC
This sequence comes from Kocuria aegyptia, assembly GCF_039530085.1. NCBI lineage: Bacteria > Bacillati > Actinomycetota > Actinomycetes > Micrococcales > Micrococcaceae > Kocuria > Kocuria aegyptia. The sequence continues at coordinate 84,759 of NZ_BAAAOA010000014.1, read as the reverse complement.
CCAGTTCCAGGCCTCGGGCGTGCAGCAGAGCGAGCTCGTGCTCGGCGAGTCCCAGGCCCGGGACGGCCAGGAGGCCCTGGCACAGCACTTCCCCGGCGGCTCCGGCAGCCCCGTGGTCCTGCTGGTCCCGACCGGGTCCCTGGACGCCGCGGTCGAGGCGGTCGAGGCCACTGCGGGGGTCGCCGACGTCGCCGTCGTCGCCGCCGACTCACCGTCCGGCACCCTGCCGCTCGGGGAGGACGCCGCCCCGCCGGCCGGGCCCTTCGCCGGCGCCGAGCCGACCGAGGCGCAGGGCCTCTACCAGCTCCGTGCCACGCTGTCGGACGCCGCCGACTCCCCCGAGGCCGAGCGGACCGTGCGGGAGCTGCGCGGAAACCTGCGCGCTGCCGACGCGGAGATCCTCGTGGGCGGCACCACGGCCACGAACATCGACACCAACGAGACCTCGATCGCCGACCGCACGCTGATCATCCCGGTGATCCTCGTGGTCATCACCCTGATCCTGATGCTGCTGCTGCGCTCCCTCCTGGCGCCCGTGCTGCTGGTCCTCACGACCGTGGTCTCCTTCTTCACGGCCCTGGGCGTCTCCGCCCTGGTGTTCAACAACGTCCTGGACCTGCCGGGCGCGGACCCCTCGGTCCCGCTCTTCGGCTTCGTGTTCCTCGTGGCCCTGGGCATCGACTACAACATCTTCCTGATGTCCCGGGTGCGGGAGGAGTCTCTGGTCCACGGGACCCGGGCGGGCATCCTCCGGGGGCTGACCCTCACCGGCGGGGTGATCACCTCGGCCGGCATCGTGCTCGCGGCCACGTTCGCGGCGCTGGCCGTCATCCCCATCATGTTCCTGGTGCAGCTGGCGTTCATCGTGGCCTTCGGCGTGCTCCTGGACGCGCTGATCGTCCGGTCGCTGCTGGTGCCGGCGCTGACCTACGACATCGGCCGGACCATCTGGTGGCCCGCCCACCGGCGGATCGAGCCCTGAGGCCGGGCGGGGTGCCCGCAGCGACGGCTCCGGGCGCCCCGCCCGGTGGGACCTCGAGTCCTCCGGACCCGGGGCCGCTCCGGCGCAGGGCCGCTCCGGCCCGGGGTCTCCCGGAGCGGTGCGGGCAGCGCGTCAGGCGGCGTGGTGGTCCGCCCGCCGGGCCACGACCGGCATCCGGGCGGTGTCGGGCCGGGCGTCCTGCGCCGGGTCCTCCTCGACCACGGGGGCCTGTTCGACGTCGTGCCACGCCGCGTCGTCCTGCTGCCAGCCGAAGCCGTAGGCGAGCGCGGGCACGAGGTGGTTGGCGGCACCGCACCCCACGGCCAGGCCCGCCCACGCGACGGGGAACGAGGCGAGGACGTCCAGGGGATAGTGCACGCCCAGGTAGAGACGGGACAGCCCGACGAGCACGGCGGTGCCCAGGCCCGCGACGAGGACGGCCGGGGCGAACCGTGAGCGGCGCATCGCCAGGCAGAACGCCGCCGCGACGGCGAGGGCGGCTCCCGCGTGCCCGGAGGGAAAGGACGTGAGGCCCTCCACGAGGACGAGGGGCTCCGGGAGCGCGGTGCTGTCCGGGCGGGGGCGGCCGACGGCGACCTTGACCATGCCGACCGCGGCCCAGCCGGAGAGCGCCGTGGCCGCGAAGCCGGCGGCGTCCCACGGGCGCCGGCGCGCGAGCGCGAGCCACGCGGTGAGAGCCGCGATGATCGCGAACGTCCCCGGGGTGGAGAACGCGTGGTGCAGGACGAGGGCCAGCGCGTCGAGCGCGCCGAGGCGTGCCGCGCCGAGGCGGCCCAGGACCTCGATCTCCTGTGCCGCGACACCCGGGGAGTACACCAGCAGCCGCCCCACGGTCGCCGTGACCAGCAGGACGATGAAGGGGACGACCACCCACTGGTGCAGCTGGGGGAGGGACCAGGTGGGGCGGGCCGGCCGGGGGGAAGAATGCTGCGCCGGAATTGCCATGCCCACCACCATGGCACACGCCACGTTCCGCGGACTCCCGGACCCGGGGGTGGCAAGAGAGATCGGGGAAAATTCCCCGAATCGGTACAGAGAATGACAAATCATGAAGCTCGGGGGCGGTGACCGCGTCTTCGGCACGCCTGTGTGACGCTCTGCGTACGCCACGGCACCCCTTGTGGCTCATCATCCGGAACAGGGTGATCAAGCACCGAGGCGGTCTGGTTTCACGTGGAACACCTTCGCAATGGGACGATGATCAACGTCGAACGGCTGTGTACGGCATCGGTCGGACCTGTCCGGCGGGAACGCGCCGCGCACGCTGCACCCGCCCGCTGTCCCCTCATCGGGGGACAGCCCTTGACGGGCGGCGGCCCGGCTAGACTGGGCCGCCACTCCCACCAGCCGCCCGACCCGCGAGGAGCACCTGTGTTCAAGAAGGACCCGTCCCGCAGCCGCCGCCCGGCGGTCTCCCACGCCGAGGCCGTGACGCACGTGGAGGAGGGCGGGGTGGCCATCTACTGGCGGCCCGGGTGCCCGTTCTGCGGCATGCTCGAGCGCGGCCTGGGCCCGGACGCCGAGCGGGCCGCGTGGACCAACATCTGGGAGGACCGGGACGCCCTGGCCTTCGTCGAGTCCCTCAACGGCGGCAACGCCACGGTACCCACGGTCGTGACCCGCACGGAGCACTTCGTCGCGGCCTCCCCGGCACAGGTCGCCGCCGCCAAGGGGCTGATCGCCGAGGCCGGCAAGGTCCTCTGACGCCTCGCGGCGGAGGTCCCTGCCGACCCACCCGCCCGGAACTGCTGGGGGGCACCTGGACACTTCCCCTCTGTATTCGACCTGTGAACGCCGTTTAGGATGGAGTTCCTGTTCACGTTCACCGGTGAAAGAGGACGGCGATGTCCGAGTCCGCAGGGTTCCCGGTTCCCCCCGGTTCGCAGACGTCCCTGCGCAACGCCAACCAGCGCCGGGTGCTCGACACGGTGCGCCGGGACGGCCGGCTCACCCAGGCCCAGATCTCCCGGCGCACCGCGCTCGCGCCCTCGACGGTGTCGAACATCGTGCACCAGCTGATCGGCGCCGGACTGCTCGTCATGGAGGCGGACGGCGCCGGCCGCCGGGGTCAGCTCGTCGGCTTCCGGGGCTCGGCCGGCCACGTGCTCGGCATCGACGTGGGGCACCGCCACCTCACGGTGGCCGTCGCGGACCTGAACCAGCGGATCCTCGCCCAACGGCGGCACGAGCTGCCCGACGAGCACCGCTTCGCCGAGGACCTCGAGCTGGTCGGCCGGACCCTCGACACCCTGCTGCGGGACCACGGCACAGCACGGTCGGGCCTGCTCGCCGCGGGTCTCACCCTCCCGGCTCCCGTGGACCTGGAGGGCCGGCTGGTCAGTGCGAGCCCGATCCTGCCGGCGTGGAGCGGGATCGACGTGCGCGAGGAGGCCGGCCGCCGGCTCGGGCTGCCCGTCGTGGTCGAGAACGACGCCAACGCGGGCGCCCTCGGCGAGCACGCCTGGGGCGCGGGGCGCGGCGCGCGGCACATGGTCTACCTCAAGATCGGCCACGGCGTCGGTGCGGGCCTGATCCTCAACGGCTCGCTGTTCCGCGGCGCCACCGGCTCGGCCGGGGAGCTCGGCCACACGACCGTCGACGAGCACGGGCGGGTGTGCCGGTGCGGCAACCGGGGCTGCCTGGAGACCTACGTGTCCTCCGGGGACATCACGCGTCTGCTGGCCGCCACCCACGGCGCCGACCTGACCGTGCCCGGCCTCGTGGCGGCGGCGCTCGCCGGCGACGTCGGCTGCGGGCGGGTCGTCGGCGACACCGGCCGCCTGCTCGGCACGGCAGTGGCCAACCTCTGCAACACGATCAACCCGGAGCTCGTGGTGGTCGGCGGTGAGATCGCCCGGGCCGGTGAGCTGCTGCTCGGTCCGCTGCGCGAGGTCGTCTCGCGCCACGGGCTCCGCGGCAGCGTGCGGGACCTGCGGATCGAGGCCGCGCAGCTGGGGATCGAGGCCCACGTGGTGGGCGCAGTGGTCCTCGCCCTGCAGCACGCCGAGCTGCCCGCCGGAGCGGTGCCGGGAGGGTGACGCGCCGCTCGACTCCTGTCTTCGACTAATGGACATTCAGCGCACTGAGTTTTAGTGTGGATCGCGTCACACGAAGCCCTCGGCCTCAGCGGATGCGTCCGTTCCGGGGCGCGGGGGACGGCACGTCCCCGTTCCACGCCGCTTCCTCCCCAGCAGCCGATCCCTCCACCAGCCGCCGATCTCTCCACCAGCAAGGGAGCTCTCCGATGAGCCAAGACGCCACGACCCCGAGGGTCGCGGAGCAGCCGAACACCTCGGCGGTCCTCCGGATCAGCATCATCGCCGCTTTCGGCGGCTTCCTCTTCGGCTACGACTCCGCGGTCATCAACGGCGCAGTCGCCGCCATCGACGCGGAGTTCGACGCCGGCTCGGTCGCACTGGGCGTCCTGGTGGCCTCGGCCCTGCTCGGCGCCGCCGCCGGCGCGTTCTTCGGCGGGCGGGTGGCCGATATCCTGGGCCGCGTCCCGGTGATGAAGATCGCCGCGGTGCTCTTCCTCGTCAGCGCCATCGGTTGCGGCGTGGTCGACACCTACGGCTGGCTGCTGTTCTGGCGCATCGTCGGTGGCGTCGGAGTGGGCGTGGCCTCCGTCATCGCTCCCGCCTACATCGCGGAGGTCGCCCCGGCATCCATCCGTGGCCGGCTGGGCTCGCTGCAGCAGATGGGCATCGTGCTGGGCATCTTCATCGCCCTGGCCGTGGACGCCTGGCTCGCCGCCCTGGCCGGCGGGGCCGCCGAGGAGCTCTGGCTGGGCCTTGAGGCCTGGCGGTGGATGTTCATGGCCGAGGCCGTCCCGGCCATCGCCTATCTGGTCGGGACCTTCACGATCCCCGAGTCCCCCCGCTACCTGGTGGAGGACGGCCGCCCGGACGAGGCCCAGGCGGTGCTGGCCAATCTGCAGGGCTCCGCGTCGGCGGCCGAGCGGGTGCGCCTCATCAAGGAGTCCCTGCGGATCGAGCACAAGCCCCGGCTGTCCGACCTGAGGGGACGGACCGCCGGTCTCAAGCCCATCGTGTGGGTGGGCATCGGCCTGGCCGCGCTGCAGCAGTTCGTGGGCATCAACGTGATCTTCTACTACTCGACCGTGCTCTGGCAGTCCGTGGGCTTCACCGAGGCCGACTCGTTCACCGTCACCGTCATCACGGCCATCGTCAACGTCGCCGTCACCATCGTCGCGATCGCGCTCGTCGAGAAGGTCGGCCGACGCCGGCTCCTGCTCGTCGGCTCGGCCGGCATGACGTTGTCCCTGGCGACCCTCGCCGTCCTGTTCGCCACCGCCGACGTAGTCGACGGCGCCCCGGCGCTCGGCCCCACCGCCGGTCCCCTGGCCCTGGTCGCCGCCAACCTGTTCGTGGTCTTCTTCGGTGTCTCGTGGGGCCCCATGATGTGGGTGCTCCTCGGCGAGATGTTCCCGAACCGGATCCGCGGTGCCGCCCTCGCCGTGGCCGGGTTCGTGCAGTGGATCGCCAACTGGGTGGTCACGGTGACCTTCCCGGCCCTGGCCGACTTCTCCCTGGGTCTCGCCTACGGGCTCTACGCGTTCTTCGCACTGATCTCGCTGGTCTTCACGGTCAAGATGGTCCGGGAGACCACCGGCATCGAGCTCGAGGACATGCAGGACTGAACGGCGCGCAGGTCCACGGCGGCGGCGGTGGTCTCCCTTCCTGGGGAAACCACCGCCGCCGTCGTGCCCGGGCCCCGACGCCCCGTGCAGGCCCGGGACCGCACAGCGCACCGCGGGTGCTGTGCGCGCTTCGTTACTCCTGCGTGACCGCCAGGACACGGCTCGCCGCCTGCATCGGGTATTTTCGGATGAACTGCGCCAGGCCCGGACCCCCGAGCCGGTTCCGGCCTGCCCAGGCCCACTGCTCCATTTTCAACGGCGAAAAGGACCCACGTTGACCCAGACCACTGCGGACCCCGCATCCCCCGCACAGACCACTGGCCGCAAGTCGGCGGGCCACGTCATCGTGGACACGCTCGTGGCGCACGGCGTGCAGCGCACCTACGTGGTGCCCGGCGAGTCCTACCTGGACGTGCTCGACGGGCTGCACTCCTCCCCGATCGAGACGGTGGTGTGCCGCCACGAGGGCGGGGCCGCCTACATGGCCGAGGCCGACGGCAAGATGAACACCGTCCCCGGGGTGGCCATGGTCACCCGCGGCCCCGGGGCGGCCAACGCCCACGTGGGACTGCACACCTCCTGGCAGGACTCCACCCCGATGGTGCTGTTCGTGGGTCTGATCCCCTTCGAGCACCGCGACCGGGAGGCGTTCCAGGAGTTCGACCCGCACGCCTGGTTCGACTCCGGGGCCAAGCGCGTGATGGTCCTCGACCACGCCGAGCGGGCCTCCGAGATCGTGGCCGAGGCCATGTTCGCCGCCAACTCCGGCCGCCCCGGCCCCGTGGTCGTGGGGCTGCCCGAGGACATCATCAAGGCCGAGATCGACGCGACCCTGCACCCGCCGATCCCGGTGGCCACCGGCGGGATGACCGTCCACGACTGGAAGGCCCTGCGCGACGCCCTGGTGGGGGCGGAGAAGCCCCTGTTCGTCACCGGCGGCAACGACTGGACCTGCGAGGGTGCGGCCGGGCTCACCGACTGGCTGGAGGAGCACCACCTGCCGGCCGCGGCCGAGTGGCGCACCGAGGGCACCGTCCCGTTCGACTCCGGCTCCTACGTGGGCCCGATCGGCTACGGCCGCCCGGCCGCGACCTTCGAGATGCTCGAGGAGACCGACCTGCTGGTCTTCGTGGGCACCGTCCCCGGGGACGTGATCACCAACGGCTTCCTGGTCCGCCAGGACTGGGAGAAGAAGAACTTCCTGGTCACCATCGACCCGTCCCTGCGCGGGCGCTCGGGCCCGGTGTCCTACCAGATCGTGGCGAAACCGGACGTGTTCGTCCGCGACCTGGTGCGCATCGACCTGCCGGCCAAGCCGGCGTGGAAGGAGTGGACCGCCCGGCTGCGGGCCAAGCAGGTGGAGTTCTCCACCCCCGCCCCGATGGTCACCGCCCAGACCCCGGCGCACGCCCCGGCGCGGATGGACACGATGATGGCCCACCTCGTGGCGGGCCTGCCCGACGACGCGATGTGCACCTTCGGCGCCGGGGAGCACACCAACTTCGCCCACCGCTACTTCCCCGCCAAGGGGTACGCGGCGATGATCTCGGCCCGCAACGGCTCCATGGGCTACTCGGTGCCCTCCGCCGTGGCGGCCTCCCTGCGCTACCCGGGCCGGCGGGTCGTGACGATCGCCGGGGACGGGGAGTTCCTGATGAACGGCCAGGAGCTGGCCACGGCGGCCCAGTACGGGGCCACCCCACTGGTGATCGTGATGGACAACCAGGAGTACGGCACGATCCGCACCCACCAGGAGCGCGACTACCCGCACCGGGTCTCCGGCACCCAGCTGAAGAACCCGGACTTCGCCCTGATGGCCCAGGCCTTCGGCGGGTTCGGGGTGCGCGTGGAGACCGACGCCGAGATCCCCGGCGCCCTCGAGGCGGCGCTGAAGGCGATCGACGAGGAGGGCCGCTTCGCCCTGATCCACCTCATCGTGGAGCAGCGCGTCAAGGCCTACTGATCCGCAGGCCTCCACCACCCGTACGGTGGTGGAGGCCGCGGATCCGTAGGAGACTGGGTCGGTGCAGACCTTCCTCCCGTACCCGGACTTCGCTCGTTCCGCGCGCGTCCTCGACCGCAAGCGGCTCGGCAAGCAGCGGGTGGAGACCCTGCAGGTGCTGCGCGCCGCCACCGTGCCCGGCTACGGGTGGTACCGTCACCCGGCCACGGCGATGTGGTCCGGGCACGTGCCCGCCCTCGTCGCCTACGGCCGCGCGATGGTCGACGAGTGGACCGCCCGCGGCGGGGCCGACAGCACGGGATGGCAGATCCGCGAGTTCGCCCCCGAGGCCTGGGACCGCTGGCCCGACGACGACGCGGCGCCGCAGCCCCCCTGGCTGGGCGACGAGGCGTTCCACCGCTCGCACCGATCGAACCTGCTCCGCAAGGACGAGGAGCTCTACCGGGTGGTCTTCCCCGACGACCCCGCCGGACTGGACTACGTGTGGCCCGTGCCCTCGGAGGGCCGCACGGCCCCCGTCGAACCCCCGGCCGGCCGGCGGGCGTGGGTCCTGGTGCCGGGCGCGCACGAGGAGGCGGGCGGCGCCGTCCTCGTGCCGTTCCGCGCCCCCGATGGCGTGCGGGAGAGCCACTGGATGCAGGCGCTGGACCGGGTCGAGCGAGAGCTGCGGGAGGGCGAGCCCGTGCTGCTGCTGCACGGGGCGCCCGGCCCTGAGCAGGTCGTGGAGCGGACAGTGCTGAGCGAGAACGTGCACCACGCCGTCGCCGGATTCTCCCTCGAGCTCGAGCGCGGGGACCGGGTCCTGCGCCGCGAGCTGCCCTCGCCCGCCCGGCTGCAGTCTCCCCGCCCCGTCTTCGCCGTCCCCGCCGATGCCGTCGGCGCGGACCCGGGCGCCCCGGGCGTTTAATCCGGCGTCACGCCCGCCGAGGGCCTCGAACCGTGGGTAGCATGTCACCCACCGGCGCCCGGGGCGCCCGACAGCAGGAGGCGCGCATGCGAGGATCCCACGTCCCCACCACGGGCACGGTCACGATCACCGACTGGCCCGATCCGCAGGCCCGGGAACCCGGTCAGCTGGTGGTGCGCATGCTGCACGCCTCGATCTGCGGATCGGACCTGCACGCGGCCTTCCACGGGCTGCTCCACGCGGAGGGCCCCCGCCGCCCCGGCTACCCCGGCCACGAGGGGGTCGGGGTGGTGGTCGAGTCCCGGTCGGAGCGCGTCCCGGAGGGCGCCCTGGTGCTGACCGTCCCCCAGGGCGAGATGGGCGGGTGCTTCGCGGAGCTCCAGCTGCTGGACGACCTGCACGTCGTCGAGCTGCCCGCCGGCACGGACCCGGAGGACTCCCTCCAGCTGCGGCGGCTCATGATGGCCCAGCAGTACGGCACCTGCCTCTACGCGATGCGCCAGTTCTGGCCCGTGGAGACGCCCGCCCGCCGGGCGCACACGTGCGTGGTGATCGGAGCGGGATCGGCCGGGCTGTTCTTCGTCGAGGAGGCCCGGAGACTGGGCTTCGCCCACGTCGTCGCCTCGGACCTGGACGCGAGCAGGCTCGACGTCGCCCGCGGGCTGGGCGCCGTCCCCGTGCGGGTGCCGGAGCAGGACCTCGCCGCCGTCGTCGCCGAGGTGACCGGCGGCCGCGGTGCCGACCTCGTGGTCGAGGCCGTGGGGCACGACGTGCTGCGCGACCAGGCCGTCGAGCTCGCGGCCGACCGGGGCATCGTCGGCTTCTTCGGCCTGCCGGAGCGGCACGGGCCCACCGAGGTCCCGCTGTGGACGGCGTTCCGCAAGAACCTGCGGCTGCAGTGCTCCGTGGCGGCGCAGGCCGAGCCGGGGCTCACGTCCTTCCGGGAGGCCCTGCGCCGGATCTCCGAGGGCGAGATCGACGTGGAGCACTGCCTCGGGCCCGAGTTCCCCCTCGAGCGGATCGCGGAGGCCATGCATCGGGCCGAGGAGCACCGCCCCGGGGACATCAAGCTGACGATCACCCCGTGACCGCCCCACCCCGCTCCGTCGCCGGGTCACCGGCCGACAGCCGCCCCGGGGCGGCGGCCCCCTCGTTGCCGTCCGTGACCGCCACGACCGGGAGCTCGCTCGCCGTGCAGGTGATGGCCGCGGTGCGCCGGGCGATCACCGCGGGCGAGATGGAGCCCGGGCGGCTGTACTCGGTGCAGCAGCTGGCCTCCGCCATGGACGTCTCCCGCAGCCCCGTCCGGGAGGGCCTGCTGCGGCTCGGCGAGGCCGGGCTGATCCGGTTCCACCGCAACCGCGGCTTCGAGATCGTCGAGGTCAGCCCCACCGACGTCGCGGAGATCCTCGCGGTGCGCACCGCCCTGGAGGTGCCGGCCGCCCGCCGGGCCGCCCGGCTCGCGCAGCCCGAGGAGCTGGGCCGGGTCCGGGCCCAGTGGGAGGCGCTGCACGGGGCGGCCCGGGCAGGGGACCTCGAGGCGGCCGCCGAGGCCGACGCGGGGCTGCACCGCCTGCTGCTGCTCCTCGCCGGCAACTCCCAGGCCGTCCAGCTCGTGGAGCGCCTGCGCACCACCACGTCCTTCCTGGGCGTCGTGGCCGCCCCGTCCCGACGACCCGTCGGAGAGCTCGCGCGCGAGCACGACGCGCTGGTCCGGGCCGTCCTCGCCCGGGACGAGGCGGCGGCGGCAGGCGCCATGCGCGAGCACCTGGCCGCGACCGCGCAGCGGCTCGTCGCCCAGGCCCTGCGCGCCCAGCGCGCGCCCGAGGAGCGCGTCGACGAGCTGACCGCGCAGGTCTGGGATGCCGCCGCCGCCGGGTACTGAGCGGCGCTCAGCCCGCGGGGGTCCCGCCCTCCAGCGGGAGACGCACCTCGAAGCGGCATCGGCCCCGCAGGTCCTCGCCCGCGCTGATCGTTCCCCCGTGGGCCGCGACGATCTCCCGGCTGATGGCGAGACCCAGCCCGGATCCGCCCGTGTCCCGGCTCCGGGAGTCGTCGAGCCGCACGAACCGCTCGAAGACCCGCTCCCGGTCCTTGGGCGCGATGGTGCCGCCGTCGTTGACCACGGCCACGACCGCCTCCTTGCCCTCCGCCCGCAGCGAGACGGCGATCCAGGTGTCCGCGTGCCGCTCCGCGTTGGAGAGCAGGTTGCGCACCACCTGCTGCAGCCGGCTGGCGTCCCCCCGGATCCGCACGGGGTCCACGTGCACGCGCAGCTCGTGCCGCGAGGCCGGCCGCATCCGGGCGATCTCCTCCCGGACCACCTCGTCCAGGTCGGTGTCCGCGGCGCGCAGCCGCAGCCCGGCGTCGTCGACCTTGGCGAGGGTCAGGAGGTCCTCCACCAGCCGTCCCATCCGGCGGGACTGGGACCTGAGGACGGGGGCGACCTCGGCCCACGCCGCCCCGGACGGGTCCGAGGCGGCCACCTCGATCGTGGTGGTGAGGGTGGCCAGCGGGCTGCGGAGCTCGTGGGAGGCGTCCGCGACGAACCTGCGCTGCGCGCGGTCCGACGCCTGCAGCCGGTCCAGCATCCCGTTCATGGTCTCGGCGAGCACCGCGATCTCGTCCCGGGTGGGGGGCACGTCCACCCGCTCCCCCAGGCGGGCCGTGCCGATGCGCCGGACCTGTCCGGTGATGCGGCGCACCGGGGCCAGAGAGCGGCCGACGAGGAACCACATGAGGGCGGCCCCGAGCAGCGCGAGCACCGGACCGCCGACCAGCAGGAAGAGGAGCACGGTCCGGAGGGTGCCCTGCTGCAGCGCCATGGGCACGGCCACGGTGAGCGTCAGGGGCACGCCGTTGATGTACATGCCATGAGCGACATACACGAAGTCGTCGGTCCCGAGCGCGGGCCCCCCGCCGGTCGCCGCGGAGTCGGAGGACTGCCCCGGCTCCAGGACCGGCACGGACAGGTCCGTGTCCAGGGCGCTGGCGGGGGCCGCGGCCACCACCCGTCCCTCCGTGTCCTGGATCTGCACGATGACCCCCGGTCGGCCGAGCCGCAGCATCAGCTCGCCGAGCCCGGCCTGTGCGAACACGGCCGTCTCCCCCGCAGCGCCTCCGGCGCTGCGCGGTCCCCACGGCAGCCCCAGGTCCTGCAGGATCTCGGTCTGCCGCGCCACGGCCTGGTCGTGCGCCGCCCCCACGGCCGCGCGGCTCAGGACCTCGAGCAGCACGGCCCCGGCCACGGCCATCACCAGGAGGATGAGCAGCGCCGCCGCCGCCGTGCTGCGCTCCCGCACCCCCCACCGGTCGAGGAGGCCTCGCCCGGAGGAGGTCACGACGCCGCGGTCCCGGGCTCGTCCGGGACCAGCCGGTAGCCCATGCCGCGGACCGTCTGCAGGGTCGAGAGGCCGAAGGGGGCGTCGATCTTCCTCCGGAGGTAGCCCACGTAGACCTCGACGATGTTCTCGGAGCCCTCGAAGCCGGCGTCCCAGGCGTTGTCCATGATCTCGGACTTCGAGACGACCTTGTCCCCGTTCTGCATCAGGTACTGGAGGATGACGTACTCCTTGGTGGTGAGCTCGAGGAGCTGCCCGCGGCGGGCCACCGTCCGGCGGACGGGATCGAGCTGCAGGGACCCGACGGTGAGCACCACGGGCCGCTCGGGCGCTCCCCGGCGGATGAGGGCGCGCAGCCGGGCCACGAGCACGAGGAAGCTGAAGGGCTTGGTGAGGTAGTCGTCGGCGCCGAGGTCGAAGGCATCGGTCTGGTCGTACTCCCCGTCCTTGGCGGTGAGCATCAGGACGGGGACCCAGTTCTCGGCGGCGCGCAGGTCCTCGAGCACGGCGTAGCCGTTCCTGCCCGGCAGCATCAGGTCCAGGACCACGACGTCGTAGGGGTTCTCACGGGCCAGCCACCCCCCGGTGACGCCGTCGTGGGCGACGTCCACGACGAAGCCCTCGTTCGTGAGACCACGGCGCAGCGACTCCGCGAGGTCCACCTCGTCCTCCACCAGCAGCACGCGCACGCGTCCTCCCGTCCTCGTCCGTGGGCGCGGCAGGGTCCGCCCCCGTCCAGTCTTCCGCACGCCACCTGAGGATCGGTTGAGGACGCCGGCCAGGACGCCGCGGTCGCCCGTGTCCTCCCCAACCGGTGCACAACGTTGTCCACAGGTGTGGAGAACCGTGTGCACAGTTCCCTCTCCACAGCGTTATTAACAGCTGTGGAAGCCGCCCTGGCACTGTCCACACCGTTGCTCACAGGTATGGAATTCCACCGGTGTAACTTCTCGACAGGTGGGGACAACCCCTGTGGACAAGGCGCTCGTTCCCCGCCGCCCGCGAGCGCTCCCGGGCGGCGTGGCGGGGCGCGTCACCGGCGGGGCGCCTCACCGGCGGCGCCCGGCTCCGCGGCGCCGGCGGGTGGTGGCCGTGTAGCCGAAGGCGACGAGGGCTCCCATGACGAGCCCGCCGAGGTGCGCCTGCCAGGCGATGCCGGGGAACAGGAACCCGAAGACGACGTTCACCCCGATCAGCACCGCGATGGGCGTGATGGACTGCCCCAGGTGGCGCTGCAGCACGAACAGGGCGCCGAAGAGGCCGAAGACGCCGCCGGAGGCGCCGACCACGAGGCTGAGCGGGTGCGAGAGCAGCAGCACGCCCACGGAGCCGCCCAGGACGGAGAGCAGGAACAGCACGAGGAACCGGCCGCGGCCCAGCGCCGGCTCGAGCATCCGCCCGAAGAGGTAGAGCATGTACATGTTCAGGAGCAGGTGCAGCGGACTGGACATGGAGTGCAGGAAGCCGCTCGTGAGCATCCGCCACGGCTCGGAGGTCGTGGTCACGGGGGCGTAGGCGAACAGCTGCAGCAGGCTCACGCCCGCCGCCTGCACGAGCCACTGCAGCGCGTAGACCACGGCGTTGGCGCCGATGAGCCACCACGTGACGAGCATCGGGGAGCCCTGGGCCGCCCGCCCGCCGAGGCTCGTGCGGACGGCGGGGCGCGAGCGCGTCGCCTCCTGCACGCAGTCGACGCAGTGCACGCCCACCGCGGCGGTGCGCTGGCACTCCGGGCACGTCGGCCGGCCGCACCGCTGGCACCGCACGTACGCCGGCCGGTCGGGGTGGCGCGGGCACACCGGGACGTCTCCCCCGGTGGACGCGCCGTACTGCGGTCGCTCGCCGCTCACTGGAACTCCTCCTGGGCCGGTCTGCGGGCCCGGATCGCTGGACGGGTCTGGACGGGAACGGCGCAGGCCCGTCCGGATCGCTCCGGACGGGCCTGCGCCGCTGGTCCCCCTCCCGGCGGGGCCGGGCGGGGAGAGTGCTCGGATCTAGAGCTGCTCGATGTCGATCGAGGTGATCACGCAGTCCTCGACCGGACGGTCCATGCCGCCGGTGCGGACGTTGTTCAGCTCGTCCACGACCTTCCGGGACGCGTCGTCGGCGACCTCGCCGAAGATCGTGTGCTTGCCCTGCAGCCAGGTGGTGGGGGCGGTGGTGATGAAGAACTGGGACCCGTTGGTGCCCTTGCCGTTGCGCTTGCCGGCGTTGGCCATCGCCAGGACGTAGGGCTTGCTGAAGTCGAGCTCGGGGTGGATCTCGTCGTCGAACTCGTAGCCCGGCCCGCCGATGCCCTGGCCCAGGGGGTCACCGCCCTGGATCATGAAGTCCCGGATGATGCGGTGGAAGACCACGTCCTGGTAGAGGGGACCCGTCTGCTTCTCACCGGTGCGCGGGTCGTTCCACTCCTGGGTGCCGTCCGAGAGGCCGATGAAGTTCTTGACCGTCTTCGGGGCGTGGTTGCCGAACAGGTTCACGACGATGTCGCCGTGGTTCGTGTGGATGGTCGCCTTGGCGGTGGGGATGGCAGAAGTCATGCGCTCATTCTTGCACGGCGCCCGGAGGCCTTTCCCGGTGGGGCGGTGGGGTTCAGCGCACAGTGAAAAGGCCCGGGATTGCGCGGCGCACCCTCCTGCCGTGAGGGCTCTGCCCGTATGCTGAGCTTGGATTGTCACGACCCGAGGAGGGATGGATTCATGAGCTTCAAGAAGTCCAAGAGCGAGAAGAAGGCCGGCGCGGCGCAGAAGGCCGCGGAGAGCAAGGTCCTGGACGCCGGCAAGTGGGCGTCCAAGGAGATCGGTGACCTCGCGCCCCGGCTCCAGCACAGCGTCGAGGCGGGCGCCGCCGCCCTCGCCGGTGGCGTCGCGACCGCCGGCCCCAAGGTCCAGGAGGGCCTGGGCCGTGCCCACGAGCTCTCCGATTCCGCGAAGCTGAAGGCCGCCGCCGTGGCCGCCCCGGTCGCAGCGAAGGCCGCGAAGACCGCCGGCCCCGTGGCCGCGAAGGCCGCCGACCGGGCCACCGAGAGCCGTGCCGCCGTGCAGGCGAAGTACGCCGGTGCCGCCGCCCTGCTCGCGGGCAAGTTCGCCGACGCGGACACCCCCGAGCAGCTCGAGGCCATCGTCGCGAAGCTGACCGGTGACAAGAAGGCCGTGGCCAACGCGAAGAAGGCCGCCGCGAAGGTCGCCAACGACTACGCCAGGCAGCAGAAGAAGGCCGAGAAGTCGCACAAGGGCCTGCTGCTGCTGGGCCTGCTCGTTGCCGGTGGCGCGGCCGGCGTGGCCGCCTGGAAGGCGTCGCGCCCCGTCGAGGACCCCTGGCAGACCCCCACGGCCACGTCCCCGCGCGTGACCGCGTCCCCGGTGGCCCAGGAGTCCACCGTGGCCGCCGGCACCGGCGTGCAGGTCGACGACGTCAAGGACGCGACCACCCCGGCCGGTCAGTCCGGTGGTGTCTCGGAGGCCGCCTCCGAGGTCAAGGACAGCGCGAAGACCGTCGGCGAGGACGCCAAGACCACGATCCACGAGGTCAAGGAGCAGATCCAGGGCAAGAAGGACGAGAACGAGGCCTGATCCCCGCCCGCTCCGGCAGAGGCCCCCGCTCCCTTCCGGAGCGGGGGCCTCTGTGCTGCCGGGGCCGGACGCTCAGCCCTGGAACCAGACGATCACGTCCTGGAGCGTGTCCCACGCCTGGTAGAGCCCGAGCACGGTGAACAGCACCACGCACACCCCGAGCATCACGTTCGTGCCAACGCCGTTGCGCCAGCGCTCGGGGGTGCGCCGCGTGTTGAGCAGCCAGATCAGGGTCAGCGCCAGGAACGGCATGAACAGGGCGCCCAGCACGCCGTAGAGCAGGATCAGGAACACCGGCCGGCCCAGCATGAACAGCAGCATCGGCGGGAACGTCAGCCAGAGCAGGTAGAACCGGAAGTACTTGCCGCCCGTCACGGTGTCCGGGTGCCCGCTGTGCTTGCCGCGGATGTTGCCCCAGAAGTCGGCGAACATCAGGGAGACGCCGGACCACACGCCGACCAGGGAGGAGAAGGACGCCGCCCAGAACCCGACGAGGAACGCGGTGCCGATGACCTCACCGTAGCGGTCGTTGAGGATCTCGCCCAGCTCCAGCAGGCCCTCGTCCCCCGCGCTGATCGCGTAGCCCGCGGAGTAGAGGACCTCGACGCCCACGATGAGCATCGCGACCACGAAGATGCCGGTGACCGTGTAGGCGGCCGCGTTGTCCAGCTGCATCACCCGCATCCAGCGCGGCCGGTACCAGCCCTTCTCCCGGAGCCAGTAGCCGTAGGCGGCCAGGGTGATGGTGCCGCCGATGCCTCCGGCGAGCGCCAGGGTGTAGACCAGGCCGCCCTCCGGGATGATGGGCACGAAGCCCGCGAGCATGGCGGGGACGTTGGGGGCCGCGATGACGGCCAGTCCCACGACCACGACGAACATGATGCCCACCATGAGCGCGGCGAGCCGCTCCACGAGGGCGTAGCGGCCGAACCAGACCATGGAGAAGCCGAGCAGGCCCATGAGGATCGCCCACGCCCACAGCGGCAGGACCGGGAACAGTGCCGCCAGCGGCAGCGCGGCCGACGACATGGCGGTGGCGCCGTAGACGAACCCCCAGATGAGGATGTAGGGGCCGAAGTAGACGGTGGTCCACCGGCCGAGGGAGCGCCACCCCTCGAAGATGGTGCGCCCGGTGGCCAGGGAGTACCGGCCGGCGCCCTCGACGAGGATGATCTTCAGGATCGTGCCGAGCACGACGGCCCAGAGCAGGCCGTAGCCGAACCGGGAGCCGGCGGTGAGCGTGGCCACGAGGTCCGCGGCGCCCACACCGGTGGCGGCGACCACCAGGCCGGGTCCCACGACCTTCCAGCCGCTGACCCGCTCGAGCGGTTCGCCGGGGTCGATGCCCGGCAGGGGGGTGAGCGCCTCGGCGGCGAAGTCGTCTCGGGGCATGGCGTCTCCTGGGTTCCGGGCAGCTCACCCGGCCGCTGCCGGTGAGCGCGCCGGGAGGACGGTCGAGGACGCGCCCAGTCTGCCACGAGAACCGCTCCCGGCATGCGGTGACACCGGTGCGGAGCGGGCGGCGAACGGCAGGATCCCGACCGAGCAGGCGCTCGATCGGGATCCTGATGTGGTGGAGGCGAGGGGACTCGAACCCCTAACCCTCTGCTTGCAAAGCAGATGCGCTACCAATTGCGCCACGCCCCCGCGGTGTGCGGACTACTCCACCTCGTCGGTGGCGTCCGCCCAGGCGTCCCTGTCGGCGTCGGCCTCCCGCAGCTTGGTGAGCACCGCGACCGATGCCCCGACGAGGGCGATGACCGCAGCCGTCTTCCTGTTCACGCCAGCCTCCTGACCTGCGGAAAAGGGAACCGTGGGCGTACCAGGAATTGAACCTGGGACCTCTTCGTTATCAGCGAAGCGCTCTAACCGTCTGAGCTATACGCCCTCCCGGCCCTTGCGGACCGAGAAGAAACGATACCGGAGTTGCCGACCCGTGCCAAATCGCCCCGGCCGGGCCGGACTCCGGCGAAGGTGCCGGATCAGTCGTCCGTGAGGGTGAGCCCGACCCCGCCCACGAGGGCCGCCGCGATGTTGTACAGCAGCGCGGCGAGCACCGACAGGGCGGTCAGCAGGATGACGTTGACCACGGAGACGATGGTCGCGAAGATCGCGATCTGCCCCAGGGACAGGAAGTCCTTGATGTTCAGGGTCCCGCCCGCGCCGCCCAGCATCCCGAGCAGCTCGTTGATCCCGTCGAACAGGCCCGTGAGGTCCAGCACGATCCACAGCACGACCGCGGCGACCACGGTGATGATCCCCAGCGCGACCGACAGCAGGAACGCGAGCTTGAGCACCGACCAGGTGTCCACCTTGGAGACCACCAGGCGGGCCCGGCGCACCCGCGGGCGCGGGGCCGGGCGGACCAGGCCCTTGGTCGAGGCGGCGGGCCGGGTGCTCTTCGCCGGGCCGGGCTTGGCGGTGCTCGACTTCGCGAGCCCGGAAGCGGTCTGCACCGGCTTCGGCGCGGTCCGGGCGCTCGTCGAGGACCTCGCCGCCCCGGACGGCGCCCCGGTCCCTGCGCGGGGTGCGGACGCCAGGGGGGTGCGTCCGGACTTGCCGGCGGCGTTGGAGCCGGAACTCGAGCTCATGCGTTACCTCCGTTGTTGTTCGGGTCCAACGCTACTTCATCGTCCGTGGTGTCCCCGGAACCGGGGACCGGATCGAGCTCGTCGCCCTCACCGGCGTCCAGCACGTCGGCCGTCTCCATCGTCTCGTCGAGCTGGACGTCGACCTCAGCCACGGCCTCGGCGTCGACCTCCTCGGCGATCTCCCGGTCGGCGTTGCGGGCCACCCCGGTGATCGCGTCACCCTGCGCGGGCTTCGCGAAGATCACGCCCATCGTGTCGCGGCCCTTGGCCGGGACCTCGGAGGCGCCGGTGCGCACCACCTTCCCGGACTCCATGACCACGAGGACCTCGTCCTCCTCGCCCACGATGATCCCGCCGACCAGCCGGCCGCGCTGCTCCGCGAGCTTCGCCACCTTGATGCCGAGGCCGCCGCGGCCCTGCACCCGGTACTCCTCGACCTTGGTGCGCTTGGCGTAGCCGCCCTCGGTGACCACGAAGACGTAGGCATCGTCGGTGACCACGTTGGCGGAGAGCAGCTCGTCGCCGTCGCGGAACTTCATGCCGGTGACGCCGGAGGTCGCCCGGCCCATGGGACGCAGCACCTCGTCGCTCGCGGTGAAGCGCAGGGACATGCCGTTGCGGGAGACCAGGAGCAGGTCGTCCTGCGCGGACGCCAGCTGGGCCGAGACGAGCTCGTCGTCGTCGCGCAGATTGATCGCGATCACCCCGGCCGTGCGGTTGGTGTCGTAGTCCAGCAGCCGGGACTTCTTGATCAGGCCCCTGCGGGTGGCGAGCACCAGGTACGGGGCGTCGCTGTAGGAGCGCAGCTCCATGACCTGGGCGATCCGCTCCCCCGGCTGGAAGGCCATCAGGTTGGCCACGTGCTGGCCCTTGGAGTCCCGGCCCGCCTCGAGCAGCTCGTACGCCTTGGTGCGGTAGACCCGGCCCAGGTTCGTGAAGAACAGGATCCAGTTGTGGGTGGTGGTGACGAAGAAGTGCTCGACGACGTCGTCCCCGCGCAGCTGCGCGCCCTTCACGCCCTTGCCGCCGCGCCGCTGGGAGCGGTACTGGTCGGAGCGCGTGCGCTTGACGTACCCGCCGCGGGTGATGGTCACGACCATCTCCTCCTCGGGGATCAGGTCCTCCATCGACATGTCGCCGTCGTAGCCGTACATGATCTCGGAACGGCGGTCGTCGCCGTAGCGGCCCACGATCTCGTCGAGCTCCGAGGAGATGATGCCCCGCTGGCGCTCCTCGGAGGCGATGATCTCGGTGTACTCGGCGATGAGCCGCTCGAGCTCCGCGTGCCGGTCCTGGATCTTCTGCCGCTCGAGGGCCGCGAGCCGGCGCAGCTGCATGTTGAGGATGGCCTGCGCCTGATCCTCGTCGATCTGCAGGAGCTCCATGAGCCCGGTGCGGGCGTCGTCGGCCGTCGGGGAGCGGCGGATGAGCGCGATGACCTCGTCGAGGGCGTCGAGCGCCTTGAGCAGGCCCCGCAGGATGTGGGCCTCGGCCTCGGCCTGCCGCAGGCGGTACCGGGTGCGGCGGACGATGACGTCCATCTGGTGGGTGACCCAGTGCCGGATGAACGCGTCGAGGCTCAGGGTGCGGGGCACCCCGTCCACGAGCGCGAGCATGTTGGCGGAGAAGTTGTCCTGCAGCTGCGTGTGCTTGTAGAGGTTGTTGAGCACCACCTTGGCCACGGCGTCGCGCTTGAGCACGATCACCAGGCGCTGGCCGGTGCGCCCGGAGGTCTCGTCCCGGATGTCGGCGATGCCGGTGATCCGGCCGTCCTTGACGAGGTCGGCGATCTTCATCGCGAGGTTGTCCGGGTTCGCCTGGTAGGGCAGCTCGGTGACCACCAGGCAGGTGCGGTTGTGGATCTCCTCGACGTTGACCACGGCGCGCATGGCGATCGAGCCGCGGCCGGTGCGGTAGGCGTCCTCGATGCCCTTGTGGCCGAGGATCTGCGCGCCGGTCGGGAAGTCCGGGCCCTTGATCCGCTGCAGGAGCTCCTCGAGCAGCGTCTCGTTGGAGACGTCCGGGTGCTGGAGGTACCACTGCACCCCATCCGCGACCTCGCGCAGGTTGTGCGGCGGGATGTTGGTGGCCATGCCCACGGCGATGCCGGAGGAGCCGTTGACCAGCAGGTTGGGGAACCGGGACGGCAGCACCGACGGCTCCTGGTTCTTGCCGTCGTAGTTGTCCTGGAAGTCGACGGTCTCCTCGTGGATGTCCCGGACCATCTCCATGGCGATGGGCGCCATCTTGGTCTCGGTGTACCGCGGGGCCGCCGCGCCGTCGTTGCCCGGGGAGCCGAAGTTGCCCTGGCCCAGGGCGAGCGGGTAGCGCATCACCCAGCCCTGGATCAGCCGCACGAGGGCGTCGTAGATCGCGGAGTCGCCGTGCGGGTGGTACTGGCCCATGACCTCGCCGACCACGCGGGCGCACTTGTTGAAGGAACGGTCCGGGCGGTAGCCGCCGTCGTACATCGCGTAGAGCACGCGCCGATGCACCGGCTTGAGCCCGTCACGGACGTCCGGCAGGGCGCGGCCCACGATGACGGCCATCGCGTAGTCGAGGTAGGACCGCTGCATCTCGGTCTGCAGGTCCACCTGCTCCACGCGGTCGGTCAGCACGGGGGTGTGCTCGAGGTCGCCGGCGAGGCCGGCGTCCTCCGGGATCTGTCCGTCCTGGGTCTCGTCACTCATGCGGTCTTTCCGTTCTGTCTGCTGGTCCTCGGTGTCCTGCGCGGCCCCCGCCCCCGGTCATGACATGCCGGGCGGGACATATGTCGCGGATCAGATGTCGAGAAACCGGATGTCCTTGGCGTTCTGCTGGATGAACTCGCGGCGGGACTCGACGTCCTCGCCCATGAGCACGGAGAAGATCTGGTCGGCGGCGGCCGCGTCCTCCATGGTCACCTGCAGCAGGGTGCGGTGGTCGGGGTCCATCGTGGTGTCCCACAGCTCGGTGTAGTCCATTTCGCCGAGGCCCTTGTAGCGCTGGATGCCGTTCTCCTTGGGGATGCGCTGGTTGTTGGCGAGCCCGCGCGCCAGCGCCTCGTCCCGCTCGGCGTCCGTGTAGACGTAGTCGTGCGGGGCGTTGGACCACTTGATCCGGTACAGCGGCGGCTGGGCCAGGTAGACGAAGCCGTGCTCGATGAGCGGGCGCATGAACCGGAACAGCAGCGTCAGCAGGAGCGTGGTGATGTGCTGGCCGTCCACGTCGGCGTCGGCCATCAGCACGATCTTGTGGTACCGGGCCTTGTCGATGTCGAAGTCGTCGCCGATGCCCGCGCCGAAGGCGGTGATCATCGACTGCACCTCGGTGTTGGACAGCGCCCGGTCCAGCCGCGCGCGCTCCACGTTGAGGATCTTCCCGCGCAGAGGCAGGATCGCCTGGTGCGCGGGGTCCCGGCCCTGCACCGCCGAGCCGCCGGCGGAGTCGCCCTCCACGATGTAGATCTCGGACAGGGACGGGTCCTTGGACGAGCAGTCCTTGAGCTTGCCCGGCATCCCGCCCGACTCGAGCAGGCCCTTGCGCCGGGTGGTCTCGCGCGCCTTGCGGGCCGCGAGGCGCGCCTGCGAGGCGTTGATGGCCTTGCGGATGATCTCCCGCGCGGCGGCCGGGTTGCGCTCGAGCCAGTCGCCGAACCGGTTGTTCACCTCGCGCTGGACGAAGGTCTTCGCCTCGGAGTTGCCGAGCTTCGTCTTCGTCTGGCCCTCGAACTGGGGCTCGGCGAGCTTGATCGAGATGACGGCCGTGAGGCCCTCGCGGACGTCGTCGCCGGTGAGGTTCTCGTCCTTGTCCCGGAGCAGCTTGTTCTCGCGGGCGTAGCGGTTCACGAGGGAGGTCATCGCGGAGCGGAAGCCCTCCTCGTGGGTGCCGCCCTCGTGGGTGTTGATCGTGTTCGCGTACGTGTGCACCGACTCGGTGTAGGCCGTGGTCCACTGCATGGCGAGCTCGAGGGACATCTTCCGCTCCGGGTCCTCGGACTCGAGCGCGATGACGTCGTCGTGGACGAGGTCGGCCTTCTTGGACGTGTTCAGGAACGTCACGTAGTCGAGCAGGCCGTGGTCGTACTTGTAGACCACCCGGCGGTGACCGGCGCCGTCCTCGTCCTCGTGGTTGAGCCGGGCGACGTCGGTGCCGCCGTCGCGGCCCTCCACCGGCTCCGCGTCCGCGTGGACGGCGGTGCGGTCGGAGGCGGAGCCGGCGATCTCCTCACCGGACTCCTCCGGCGCCCGCTCGTCCGTCAGGGTGATCCGCAGGCCCTTGTTGAGGAACGCCATCTGCTGGAAGCGGGCCCGCAGCGTCTCGAAGTCGAAGTCGACGGTCTCGAAGATCTCGGGGTCCGGGTAGAAGACCTGGGTGGTCCCGGTCTCCGAGGTCTCCTCGCCCCGGACCAGCTCGCCCTGCGGGATGCCGCCGTCGGCGAAGACCATCCGCCAGACGCGGCCCTGGCGCCGCACCTCCGTCTCGACGCGCCGGGACAGCGCGTTGACCACGGAGATGCCCACGCCGTGCAGTCCGCCGGAGACGGCGTAGCCGCCGCCGCCGAACTTGCCGCCCGCGTGCAGGATCGTCATGACGACCTCGACGGTGGGCCGGCCCTCGGTGGGGTGGATGTCCACGGGGATGCCGCGGCCGTTGTCCACGACCTTGACGCCGCCGTCGGCCTGGAGGGTGATCTCGATGTGGTCGCAGTAGCCCGCCAGGGCCTCGTCCACCGAGTTGTCGACCACCTCGTACACGAGGTGGTGCAACCCCCGCGGGCCGGTCGAGCCGATGTACATGCCGGGCCGCTTCCGGACGGCCTCGAGACCTTCCAGGACGGTGATGTCACCGGCACCGTACTCGCGCTTCTGCGGATCCTCTGTTGCCACGGGTTCCTGGCTCCTCCTGTTGGGCACACCGGTCCCGCTCCGGACGGCACAGGAGAACGCCGATGAGACGTGCGGCGGCTCATCGGCTCGTGCAGGGTCGGAACGGGTCGACGTCTCCGGGTGTCCCCGCCGCGGGCGGGGACCCGCGACCGGCCGTGGGGGCCCGGTCCGTCGATTGCTGTCTGGAACCGATTCTATCGGATAACCGCGGCCACCGGGTGCTCCCAGGTCCCTCTGAGCGGCCTGGAAAGGGCCTCAGGACCACTTTTTCTCCGCTCCGCCACCCCCGGGACATGCCCCGGGGGGCGCAGCGCGCCACGAGGCCGCTCAGCGGTCCGGGCCGCCGGCCTCACCCGTAGGTGTCGCGGGGCCCGCGGCCCTGGACGGAGCGGCGGCCGCGCTTCCAGCTCGGGGCCGCGGGGCCGAGGATCTCGATCCGGGTGACGATGCCCTCCCCCAGGTGCTCGTCGAACATGCGCAGCAGCTGCGGGACCATGAGCCTCAGGTTCGCGGCGTAGGCGGTCGAGTCGCACCGGACCCGCACCACGGTCTCGTCGAAGCTCTCCGGCCGGCAGTGCCCGGCGATGCCCGGGCCCACGAGGTCGTCCCAGCGGGCGAGCACGGAGCCCACGGCGACCGGCGCCTTCCAACCGCGGCCGGACACGAGCCCGTCCAGCACCGAGCCGACGCCCCGGGGGTCGCGGGCGGAGCGTCCCGCCCCGGAGTACCCGCCGAGCGCCCGAGGGTCCACGTCGTTGCCCCTGCGGCCGAGGCGCTCGGCGGCCGACGCGGTGGCCGACTCCATCGCGGCGCCGAAGCCCTTGAGGTTGCGCCGAGCGGCCGCGCCGTGCAGCCGCCCGTCCCCGCGCGCCTCCGCGGCACGGCGCATCCGGGTGAGCAGCGCGACCGGCGCGTCGATCTCGTCCTCGATCCGCACGACGTTCGCCTCGGGGACGGGAGGCTCCGGGGGCTCCTCCGCGGGGACGGGCCCGTCCTCGCGCTGCGGCCCGGTCACGACGACGCCTCCTCCGGCTCCGGCCCGGTGCCGGCGGGGACCGGGTCGTCGTCCCGCACGGCCGTGCCGGGACCCACCCGCACCACGTCGTGCGGGGCGGCGACGAGCTCGGCCGGCAGGTCCTCCTCGACGGCGGCGGTCACGAGCACCTGCTCCGCGGAGGCCACGATCGCGGCGAGCCGGCTGCGGCGGCGGGCGTCGAGCTCCGCGAACACGTCGTCCAGGACGAGGATCGGCGCCGCGCCCTCCGTGGGGTCGTCCGCGAGGTGCACGTACCAGGAGCCCAGCCGGAGCGCCAGGGCGTAGGACCAGGTCTCGCCGTGCGAGGCGTAGCCCCGGGCCGGCGCCGCGCCGAGCAGCAGCTCGAGCTCGTCCCGGTGCGGGCCCACGAGGGTCAGCCCCCGCTCGAGCTCCCGCTGCTCCGAGGCCTCGCACGCGTCCAGGATCAGCTGGTGCAGGTCCGAGGGCGTGAACCCGCGCAGCCGCTCGGCGTCCCCGGCCGCGCCCTCGGGCAGCACCGAGGACACGTAGCGCAGGGTCGTCTCCTTGCCCCCGTCCGTGAGCTGCCCGTAGGCGGTCGCGACCTGGGGTGCCAGGGCGTCGATGAGCTGCAGGCGCGCATGCAGGATGCCGGCACCGGTCCGGGCGAACTGGTCGTTCCACGCCGCCAGGGTCGAGCGGTGGGCGTCCGTGATCCGGCCGCTCCGGCGGGCCGACTTCAGCAGCGCGTTGCGCTGCCTGAGCACCTTCTCGTAGTCGGCCAGGGTGCCGGCGAGCACCGGGCGCATGGACTTCGCGAGGTCGTCGAGGAAGCGCCGGCGGTGGGAGGGGTCGCCCTTCACCAGGGCCAGGTCCTCCGGCGAGAACAGGACGGTCCGCACGATCCCGAGCGCGTCGCGGGCGCGCACCGGGGAGGCCCGGTTGATGCGCGCCCGGTTGGCGCGGCCGTCGTTGAGCTCGAGCTCCAGGACGGTCTGCTGCCCGCCCCGCCGGACCCGGACGCGCACGATCGCACGATCGGCGCCGAAGCGGATCAGCGGGCCGTCGGAGGACACCCGGTGCGAGGAGAGGCCCGCCGTGTAGTCCAGGGCCTCGACGATGTTCGTCTTGCCCACGCCGTTGGGCCCCAGGAACACGGTGGTCCCGGGGGCAAGACGTATGTCGAGATGGGCATACGTCCGGTAGTCGAGCAGGGAGAGGTGGTCGACGAACACGCCGGGATCAGCAGCTTCCGGTTCCGGGCCGGCCGGTCACTGGCTGGGGAGCCGCACCGGCATCAGCAGGTACTTGTAGTCGTCCTTGTCCTCGCCCTCGGGCTCGGCCTGGGCGGAGAGCACGGCCGGCTTGGGCGGGGCGGTGAAGGAGAACCGGACGTAGTCGGAGGCGAAGGCGTGCAGCCCCTCGGACAGGTACGTCGGGTTGAAGGCCACGGTGATGTCGTCGCCCGCGAGGTGCGCGTCGAGGACCTCCGAGGCCTGGGCGTCCTCGCCGGTCCCGGCGTCCAGGGCCACCTGCCCCTGGGTGAAGGCCAGGCGCACGGGGGTGTTGCGCTCGGCGACGAGCGAGACGCGCCGGACGGCCTCGACGAGCTCGGTGGTGCGGACGGCCGCGGTGATCGGGGTGTGCTCCGGGAACAGCGACCGGATCTTGGGGTACTCGCCGTCGATGAGCAGGCTCGTGGTGCGGCGGCCACCGGACTCGAAGCCGACGAGCTCCGCGGAGTCGGACAGCGCGATGTTGATGTCACCGGCAGGTCCGAGGGTCTTGGCGATGTCGTTGAGGGTGCGCGCCTTGATCAGCGCGGCCGTGGAGATGTCCTGGGTGCTGGGCCGCCAGGTGAGCTCGCGCATCGCGAGCCGGTAGCGGTCGGTGGCGAGTAGCGTCATCTTCTCGCCCTCGATCTCCACGCGCACGCCGGTGAGGATCGGCAGGGTGTCGTCCTTGCTCGCGGCGATGTTGACCTGCGCCACGGCTTGGGCGAACTCGTCGCCGGCGACCACGCCGGAGACGTCCGGCAGCGCGGGGAGCTCGGGGTAGTCCCCGACCGGCATGGCCGCGAGGTTGAAGCGCGAGGACCTGCAGGTCAGGGTCACCTTCCCCTCGTCGGCGTGCACCTCCACCGGGGCGGAGGGCAGGGAGCGGCAGATGTCGGCGAGCAGTCGGCCGGAGACGAGGGTGGTGCCCTCCTCCCGGACGTCGGCGCTGATCGACAGCCGCGCCGAGATCTCGTAGTCGAAGCTCGCGATGGACAGCGACCCGCCCTCCGCACGGATGAGCAGACCGGACAGCACAGGGACCGGGGGCCGAGGAGAGAGGGACCGAGCGGTCCAGGTGACGGCCTCGGCGAGAACATCGCGTTCGACGGAGAACTTCACGAGAGGTTGCTGCCTTTCAGTCTGAGCAAGGAGGGCAAAGCCACGGTCCCGACGAGGTCGGCGCCGGCTGCGCCGCGAGGTGCAGCGGTGCGGACGTGGTCTCCGCCCTCTGCATCGTATCCGTCCGTTTCACGGGACGGCCATTCGGCCGGGCCGTGGCGGCCTTCCGGTGGTTCGGCCGTCCGGAAGCTCCCGGACGGGGTCGCGGCGCCAGGATTCTTGTTGTTTGGCCAGATCTCTCTTTAAGGATGGGAGTGTTAATAACCGCTGTGGAATCTGTGGATAACTGCCTCTCGGCCAGAGCCCGGGCGGCCGGGGGCTGTTGAGTTCCTGTGGTTCGCGCTCCACCGGAACGCCCGCTGCCGGTGGACGAGATCCGCGTGGTTCCGCGGGTTCCACAGCCCTCCGCCGGGTTGTACCGAGGTTCTCCACCGATCGGGCGGGGAATTCCACAATTTTATCCACAGGTGTGGGTTCTGTCCTGTGCACAGGCCCTCCACAAGTGCGGAAATCCTGTGCAGGAGGGTGCCGGCGGGCGCGGGATCCCGCGGTTGGAGCCTGTGGACGAACTACACGAAAAGGGCCCGGCGGTGCTCCGCCGGGCCCTTCGAGGAGGGGTGGGATCCGCGCTCAGCCCTCGCGCTGCTGCTGCTTGATCCGGTTGGTGAGCTCCGTGACCTGGTTGAAGATCTGCCGGCGCTCGGCCATCAGGGTGCGGATCTTGCGGTCGGCGTGCATCACCGTGGTGTGGTCGCGCCCGCCCAGCTCCTGGCCGATCTTCGGCAGCGACATGTCGGTGAGCTCCCGCAGCAGGTACATGGCGATCTGCCGGGCCGTGACCAGGGTGCGGGTGCGGGACTTGCTCTTGAGCTCCTCGAGGGTGATGTCGAAGTAGACCGCGGTCTGGGCGAGGATCGAGGCCGCGGTGATCTCCTGCGCGCCGTCGTCGGTGATGAGGTCCTTGAGCACCAGCTCCGCCAGCGGCAGGTCCACGGCCTGCTTGTTCAGCGAGGCGAACGCGGTGACCCGGATCAGGGCGCCCTCGAGCTCGCGGATGTTGGTGGAGATGTGGGAGGCGATGTACTCCAGCACGTCGTCGGGGGCGTCCATGCCCTCGCTGGTGGCCTTCTTGCGCAGGATCGCGATGCGCGTCTCGAGCTCCGGCGGCTGCACGTCGGTGATCAGGCCCCACTCGAAGCGGGAGCGCATGCGCTCGGCGAAGCCCGTGAGCTGCTTGGGCGGCATGTCGGAGGTGATCACGATCTGCTTCTCGTGGTTGTGCAGCGCGTTGAAGGTGTGGAAGAACTCCTCCTGCGTGTGCTCCTTGCCCGCGAGGAACTGGATGTCGTCGATCAGCAGCATGTCCACGTTGCGGTAGATCTCCTTGAAGGAGGAGCCCTCGTCGTCGCGGATCGAGTTGATGAAGTCGTTGGTGAACTCCTCCGAGTTCACGTAGCGCACCCGCACCTGGGGGTAGAGGCGCTTGGCGTAGTGGCCGATCGCGTGCAGCAGGTGCGTCTTGCCCAGTCCGGACTCCCCGTAGATGAACAGGGGGTTGTAGGCCTTGGCCGGGGTCTCGGCCACCGCGAACGCCGCGGCGTGGGCGAACCGGTTGGACTGGCCGATCACGAAGGAGTCGAAGACGTACTTGGGGTTCAGCCGCGCGGAACTGTCCCACTCCCCCACCACGGCAGGTGCGGTGCCGGTGTCCTGGACGGGACGCCGGGGCGGCGCGGCCTGCGGGTCCCGCGGCGGCGGCAGGGTGCGGTCGGCGCTGTCCAGGCCGGAGCGGTGTGCCTGCTCCGGGGGCGCGGCCCCGAGTCCCACGGGCTGCCGGGCCGGACCGTGGGCCCGGCGGTCGACCTCCACCGCGTCGGCGGTGTCGGCGTGGCCGACCCGCGCGGGCAGATCGGCGCGGTTTCGCTCCGCCTCGAGCTCGCCGATCGGGGGCAGGACCGCGGTGGGCGTCGAGGCCCCGGCCTCCGGTGCGGGAGCGGTCTCGAGGTCGGCGTCCACCACGAACGCCACGAGCGTCTCGGGGCTGAAGGCACGGCCCACGGAGGACCGGAGCACGGAGGCCATCTGGTTCTGGAAGAACTCGCGGGTGAGCTCGTTGGGGACCGCGACGAGCAGCGTGGTGCCGATCAGGCCCTGGGGCTGGGCCAGGGAGATGAACCCCCGGTAGCGACCCGTGGTCATGGGATCCTCGTACATGTACTGCACGCATTCGGCCCACTGCGCACTGAGCGCCTGATTGTCCTGCGTGCCCACGCGTACTCCTGCTGTTGTCGAGATGTCGTCGGGATGACGAGGCGGTGGACGGGTCGTCCCGGCCCCGTCGACGGGATCTTGTCCACAGCGTTGTTCACAACGGTGGAAAAGCTGTCGGGGGCCAGCCGCGAGTGCCAGCCTAGAACATGCGTCAGACCACTTCATAGCCGTTTTCCGGGGGCTCCGGGAACTACAGACGTGTAGTTCGGACCCGGATCCGCGTGGTTCCGCGGCTCCGGGGGGACAGGTTTTCCACAGGATGTGATGAAGATCCGTGCACAGCTGTGGGTAGGATGTGAACTGCACAGCGGGGCCGGGCAGCCCGGCGCCCGGCCCGGCGCTCGAGCACCCATCGCTCCGGTTCCTCCCCGGCCGTCCCGCTCCTCCCCCGGCGGCGCCGGGGCCCGCGGCCACCCCGCGCTGATTTGACCGCCCCCTGCCCGTTGTCTAGGGTGAAGTAGTCTTCTGTGTCCACTGTCATGCCCATCCGCATGCTCGGACGCATCCACCAGCACCGCTGTGACCGTTCCCCTCGCCCGCGCCGAACCGGTGCGGACGAGTCACGAGGACGGGCGCACACCCTGACGCCTTTGGAGTAACCAGTGAGCAAGCGGACTTTTCAGCCGAATAACCGCCGTCGCGCCAAGAAGCACGGCTTCCGTGCCCGGATGCGCACCCGCGCCGGCCGCGCCATCCTCGCCGCCCGCCGCAGCAAGGGCCGCACCGAGCTCTCCGCCTGAGCCGGTCCGTGTCGGCACCGGCGCCTCCGACGACCGCCCCGCGACGGGCGGTCGGCGCTGTGCCCGAGCCGCCTCCGCCACCGGCCGGGCAGGAGCGGGACCGTGCTGCCTGAGCAGCACCGGATCCGGACCTCGGTCCAGTTCTCGGCCACCACGCGTTCCGGCGCCCGCAACGGGCGCCGGAACGTCGTCGTATATGTGCGTCCCACCGGCGAGGAGCACCCGTCCCGGTTCGGCTTCATCGTCTCGAAGGCCGTGGGCAACGCCGTGCGCCGCAACAAGGTGAAGCGACGCCTCCGGGAGCTCGCCCAGACCACGGTCAGGCAGGACCCGTACGGTTACGACGTCGTGGTGCGCGCGCTGCCGCCCGCCGCCCGCGCGGACTGGGCGGAGCTGGCCGCCGACTACGCGAAGGCATGGCGGACGGCGTCCGCGCGGGCCGGGACCGCCGGGCCGACGACCACCGCAGAAGACCGACGACCCGCACGGGAGGAGCCGGAGTCATGAGCGAGCACGCTCACGCGCCCGAGGACCTCCTCGCCGCGGCTCCCCACGAGTTCGTCCGCCCGGCGTCGGCGTGGCAGGCGCTGTGGTTCCTGCCCCAGAACGCGCTCATCGCAGGCCTCAAGCTGTACCGGACGATCGTCTCCCCCCTGTACGGGGACGTCTGCCGGTACTTCCCCTCCTGCTCGGCCTACGCCCTCGAGTCCGTCACGGTGCACGGCGCCGTGCGCGGGCTGGGCCTCAGCGTCCGCAGGCTCCTCCGCTGCCACCCCTGGGCGGCGGGTGGGATCGACAGGGTCCCGGACGGGGGCCGGGTCTTCCCCGACTTCGCGTCCCTTCCCCGGATCGTCCTGCTGAACCATCCCACCCTTGCCGAGCGCCACCAGCACCACCCCGCCGGGGGCACCGGTCCCGCGGCCCAAGGAGAGCCTTCCCCATGAACCTGTTCGAAATGATCCTCTTCCCCTTCAGGTGGGTCGTCTCCGCCGTGCTGTGGGTGTTCCACGAACTGCTCACGGCCATCGGGATGGATCCCGCCGCGGGCATCACCTGGGTGCTGTGCATCGTGGGCCTGACCCTGGTCATGCGCACGCTGACCATCCCGCTGTTCCTCAAGCAGATCAAGTCCATGCGCGGCATGCAGGAGCTGCAGCCCGAGATGGCGAAGCTCCAGGCCAAGTACAAGGGCAAGAAGGACCAGCTGTCCCGGCAGGCCATGGCCCAGGAGCAGATGGAGCTGTACAAGAGCCACGGCTCCAACCCCTTCTCCGCCTGCCTGCCCATCCTGGTGCAGATGCCGATCTTCTTCGGCCTGTTCCAGGTGCTCAACGGCGTGCCCAAGTCGGCGGCCGCCGGAGAAGGCGTGCACGTCCTGAACGCGGCCACCGTGCAGTCCTTCAACGAGGCCACGTTCTTCGGGGCCCCGCTGTTCTCGACGCTGCTCAACCCGGGCGACGGCAACCACGTGGCCACGATCCTCCTGGCGGTCGTGATGATCATCGCGATGTCCGCCTCGCAGTTCTTCACCCAGAAGCAGCTGACGGCCAAGAACATGAGCGAGGCGGCCAAGGCCTCCCCCATGTACCGCCAGCAGCAGATGATGCTGTACCTGTTCCCCCTGGTCTTCGCGATCGGTGGCATCAACTTCCCCATCGGCGTCCTCATCTACTGGACCGTCTCCAACGTCTGGTCCATGGGCCAGCAGTGGTGGGTCATCCGCAACAACCCGACCCCCGGTTCGCAGGCCGAGCAGGAGCTCAACGAGCGCCGCGCCGCCAAGGGGCTCCCTCCGCTCGGCAAGACCCAGGAGGAGCACGAGGCCGACATCGAGGAGCAGCGTGCCCGCGCCGCCGCCGGGCAGCGTCAGCAGCCGGTCGGCAAGAAGCGCCAGAAACAGCAGGCGAAACGGAAACAGGCGCGCTGACCGCGGCCGACCGCATCGGCCCGACCACCTCCCCGCACGGGGCCGGCGCATCCGGCCCCGTGCTTCCACGGCCCCAGGAGACGACATGACCGACATCCGGCAGACCACCCAGGACGCCGACGACGTGCAGCCCCCCGCGCCGGGTGACGGCGCCGGGCGCGTCGTCGAGACGGAGACCCCGGCCCCGCAGCCACTCGGGTCCGGGAGCACCGACCGGCCGGCGTCCGAGCCCGGAGCCACCGGGCGGCACGGCGGCGAGGACGACGCCACGGCCGACCCGCTCGAGGAGGAGGGCGAGATCGCGGCCGACTACCTCGAGGAGCTGCTGGACACGGCAGACCTCGACGGCGACATCGACATCGAGGTCCGCGACGGCCGCACCTACCTGTCGGTCGTGGCCGACGGGGACGACGAGGACGGCCTCGCAGTGCTGGTCGGCCAGGACGGGGAGGTCCTGGAGGCGCTCCAGGAGCTCCTGCGGCTCGCCGTCCTCGCCGCCACGGAGCGCCGCTCCCGCCTCGTGCTGGACATCGGAGGCTACCGGCTCCGCCGGGCGGGCCAGCTCCAGGACCTGGCGCTCGCGGCCGTGCGCGAGGCCCGGGAGACCGGGGAGCGCGTGCACCTCGACCCCCTGTCCGCCTACGAGCGCAAGATCGTGCACGACGTGGTCGCCGAGCAGGGCTTCGTCAGCGAGTCCGAGGGCGAAGGGGCGGCACGGCACATCGTCGTGTCCGTTCCGCAGGGCTGATGTCCGCGGAGCAGCGAACCTCCCCCGCCCCGCAGGACCCCCCGGTCCCTGACGAGCAGGAGCGGCGCGCCGCCGAGCGGCTGTTCGCCGAGCGGCTGCCCCTGGCGGAACGCTACGTGGCGCACCTGGCGTCCTCGGGCATCGTCCGGGGGCTCATCGGTCCCCGCGAGGTGCCCCGGCTGTGGAGCCGCCACGTGCTCAACTGCGCCGTGGTGGAGGAGCTCATCGCGGCCGACGCCCGTGTGGCCGACGTCGGCTCGGGCGCGGGCCTGCCCGGGCTCTGCCTGGCTCTGGCACGACCCGACCTGCGGATCACGCTCATCGAGCCGCTCGAGCGGCGGGTGCAGTGGCTGGACGAGGTCGTGGCCGACCTCGGTCTGCGCAACGTGCGCGTGCTCCGGGCCCGGGCGGAGCAGGCCAAGGACGAGGTCGGCGAGGTGGACGTGGTCACCGCCCGGGCGGTCTCGGCCCTGGTGGGCCTCGTGGACATCACCCTGCCGCTGCTGCGGGGCACCGGTGAGCTCCTCGCCCTGAAGGGACGGTCCGCGGCGGAGGAGGTGGCCAAGGCGCAGAAGAAGCTGGACCGCCTGGGCGCCCGATCCACCGAGATCGTCCCGGCCGGCGGAGGACTGCTCGAGGAGCCCACCACGGTGGTCCGGGTCCGGCTCTGAGGGCCACCGCCCGCTGCGCGCGGCGTCGGCGGTAGGCTGGGAGGAGTGTGCCACGGGCGGTGCGCCGAGCTCGGCCCCAGGCCGGCGGCGACCTGACCTGCGGCGCGGCCCCAGGCGCCCCTCCCCCACAGGAGGCGGTGCTCCGACGGAACGAGTTCGAGACGAACCGGGAAGGTGCGCAGTCAGATGCCGATCGACGACGGCGCGGGAGGTCCGCGAGGGTTCGACGCCGAGTTCCCCCCCGATCCACTCGATCAACCGGTCAAGGTTGTTCCGGACCGGGGTACCCGTGTTTCACGTGAAACGAACGGACAGCTGCCCAACATGACCACAACGATGGCGGAGGACACGCCGCTGGGGAGGAAGCTCGTGGAGGAGACCAGGCGACGCGCCAGGCTGAAGAAGGTCCAGCTGGAGAAGCCCGCCGCAACGCGGATCTTCACGATCAGCAACCAGAAGGGCGGCGTGGGCAAGACCAGCACGTCGGTCAACATCGCCGTGGCGCTGGCCCGGCAGGGGCAGAACGTGCTGGTGATCGACAACGACCCCCAGGGCAACGCCTCGACGGCCCTCGGTGTCGAGCACCACTCGGAGGTCGACAGCACGTACGACGTGCTGATCGACGAGATGCCCATCGCCGATGCCGTGAAGCCTTCCGCCGAGGCGGACAACCTCTGGGTCGTTCCGGCCACCATCGACCTGGCCGGCGCGGAGATCGAGCTCGTCTCCATGGTGGCGCGGGAGCACCGGCTGCGCCGGGCCCTGGAGGCGTACGCGAAACAGCGCGAGGCCGACGGACTGGAGCGGCTCGACTACGTCTTCATCGACTGCCCGCCCAGTCTCGGGCTGCTGACCCTCAACGCGTTCGTGGCGGCCACCGAGGTGCTGATCCCCATCCAGTGCGAGTACTACGCGCTGGAGGGGCTCAGCCAGCTGCTCAAGAACATCGAGATGATCCAGAAGCACCTGAACCCCGAGTTGTCGGTCTCGACCATCCTGCTGACGATGTACGACGGGCGGACCAATCTCGCGTCGCAGGTGGCGGAAGAGGTGCGCAACCACTTCCCCGCCGAGGTCCTGGAGACCATGATCCCCCGCTCCGTGCGCATCTCCGAGGCGCCGAGCTACCAGCAGAGCGTCATCAGCTACGACCCCAGTTCCACGGGTGCGCTGTCCTACCTGGAGGCTGCAGCCGAGATCGCCCAGCGCCCCCCGCGCTGAGCCACCGCCCCGACGACTCCCCCGCC
The DNA here is from genome assembly GCF_039530085.1 of Kocuria aegyptia. NCBI lineage: Bacteria > Bacillati > Actinomycetota > Actinomycetes > Micrococcales > Micrococcaceae > Kocuria > Kocuria aegyptia. The sequence goes on along the minus strand of NZ_BAAAOA010000014.1, from coordinate 50,860 downwards.
CGGCGCCCGCCTCCCCCGGAGGCGGGCGCCGCGCTCTGCCGGTCCGGAAGTGGGTTGTGTGCTTCGTCGGTTCCTGCGGTGGGTGCTGTGCCTAAGCCGTTGCGGAGTTGGGTCTCCTGTGCCCAAGCCGTTCCGGCGGGGGCACTGTCCTCTGCGCGTCCGATAGTGGGCGCTGCGCCGTATTCGTTGCGGAGGGGGGCGCTGTGCTCTGCCGGTCCGGGACCCGGACGAAACCCACCGTTCCACGTGAAACGGCACGTCGGAATGCGCGGCTCCGCTAGAATTGTCCGGATTGCCGGGCGAGGGAGAGGAACACCGTGAGCGAACGACGACGTGGTCTGGGCCGAGGACTGGGGGCATTGATCCCCAGTGCACCGGCCCCGGAAGGCGCGGTGAAAGACGGCCCGGACGCCGGCGCCGCCCCCATTGACACGCCGACGTACGACGCCGATGGGGCGAGCGGATCCGCCACGCCGGTTTCGGGCGTTTCACGTGGAACACCGCAGTCCATCGCGGGTCCTGCGCCGGAGGCTGCCCCGACTCCCGGCCGAGGCGCCGACACGGAGACGGCGAGCAGCTCCGTCACCCCAGGCCCGCAAGACGCCGACGGCTCTGCCGCTCCGTCCGAGGGCGGACAATGGGCGGACGGCCAGGCGCATGGGGCCCCCGCTTCATCGAAGCGTACGGTGTCGGCAGAGCCCCCGAAGCGGCCCGGTTCCGGTGGCCGTGGGCGGTCCGTCAGTCCTGCGGCGCGGCAGAAGGCCGTGAAGGCACGCATGGACATGGGCGAGGCGCTGCGCAACACGACCCTGGTCAGCCGGCCGTCCGACATGTTCTTCGTGCCGTCGGCCGGTGCTCCGGAGGACGGTAGGTCGTCGACAGTCACCGACCGCGCGCCGTCGCCCGTCGGCGAGGTCCCGGTGCCCGGATCGACGGCGCCGGGGCAGCAGGGCGTTGTTCCACGTGAAACATCGGATGCAGATACGGCCGGGACGGCGGCCGTGGCGGCGTCCGCGGAGGAACGACTGGACGGCACGGCGGAGTCCGCGGACTCACCCGCACCCTTCGGCGCCGAGACGACCGCAGAAAAGCAGGGCGACGTTCCACGTGAAACGGACACCGGTGCCGCGGAGCTGGCGGCGGTGCCCGGAGCCACCTTCGCCGAGATCCCCGTGGCGTCCATCCACCCCAACCGCAAGCAGCCTCGTCAGATCTTCGACGAGGAGGAGCTGGCGGAACTGGCGTTTTCCATCGGTGAGCTCGGCGTGCTCCAGCCGATCGTGGTGCGGCCGACCCGCGAGGACGGCGAGCAGTCCTACGAACTCGTCATGGGTGAGCGTCGGTGGCGCGCCACGCAGCGAGCAGGTCTCCCCACCATCCCGGCCATCGTGCGGGAGACCGCGGACGACGACCTGCTGCGGGACGCCCTGCTCGAGAACCTGCACCGCAGCCAGCTGAACCCGTTGGAGGAGGCGGCGGCCTACCAGCAGCTCCTCGACGAGTTCGGCACCACGCAGGAGGAACTATCCCGCCGGATCGGACGATCCCGTCCGCAGATCAGCAACACGATCCGCCTGCTCCGCCTGCCGCCGCTCGTCCAGCGCCGCGTCGCGGCAGGCGTGCTGTCCTCGGGGCACGCCCGCGCCCTGCTCTCCCTCCCGGACCCCGCGGAGATGGAGCGGCTCGCGCAACGCATCGTGGCGGAGGGTCTGTCGGTGCGGGCCACGGAGGAGGCCGTCCAGCTGACGGAGACGGGGAAGCGCAAGCCGTCGCGTGCGGCCGCTCCGGCAGGCCGCCACAAGGAGCGGCTGGACTACATCGCGGAGGCGTTCTCCGACCGGTTGGACACGAGCGTCCGGATCGCCCTGGGCGCCCGCAAGGGCAAGATGACCATCGAGTTCGCCTCGGTGGAGGACCTGAACCGCATCATCGAAGTGCTGGACCCCGGCATGGACCGCACCTAGACCGGTCCCGGCGAAGAGAAGCCCCGGTGTTCCACGTGGAACACCGGGGCTTCTCTGCTGGGCGCGCGGCCCTGGGCGGATCAGCGACCGTTGTACTCGGCGACGTCGTCGACGCTCATGGTCCCGGTGGGAACGTCGTCCTCGGCGAGCAGGAACATCCGCTGCAGGCCGAAGACGACGGCCTCGGCCAGGTGGTTCCGGTGCTCGGGATCGGCCAGGGCGGCGCGGTCGGCCGGGCTGGAGAGATAGCCGAGGTCGAGCCAGATGGTCGGCGCGTCCTGGGATCGCAGCAGGTCCCACTGCCGGGCGTGGGTGCCGAGGTCGAGCGCGCCCGTCCGGGCGACCATCTCCTTGAGCACCAGCACCGCGGCGCGTTCACCGATGGGGGAGTAGATCTCGGACCGGTCCTGCTCCCCCCAGTAGTACGAGGCCATCCCACCGGCTGCGGGGGAGGAGTTCCAGTCACAGTGCAGGGTGACCACCACGGAGTCCGACCGGCCTCCGGTGACGACCTCGTGGGCGGAGTCGACGGTCCGGACGGGCTCACCGCGGCGGTCCCGGAGCTCTCGTCCGGGGGAGACCACCGAGGGGTCCGCGCCGATCTCGTGCAGCAGCTCGTAGGCGCGGAGAGCGACGTCGCCGGTCACCTCGTCGGCGCGGTCGCGGAAGCTCGGCGCCGCCGCGGCGGGTGGCTGCTGGCCGGCGGCCCCGGACGGGAGCAGCACGACGGAGCGCCCTCGCAGGGCCGAGGTGGCGCGCTCGAGGCGGTGGTACTCGCGCAGCGAGAAGGCCTTGGAGGACGTGATGTTCTTGTTGATCCGGGCGAGGGACGCGATGGTCTCGCGGTCCACCACGCCGGTGGTCCCGAGGCCCAGGCTCTGCTGGAGTTCCATGACCGCGTGGTGGGTGCTGCTGCCGAACACCCCGTTGAGGTGGCCGTAGTAGAAACCCAACCTCGAGAGGTTGTGCTGGAGCATGGTGACGTCGTCGCCCCGCAGAGGACGGTGCTCGTCGACATAGAGCGGGCGGTCGCCGAGGGCGTACTGCGCCTCGTTGAGGCACCGGTCGGTCTCCGGGCCCACCAGGCCGTCGACGATGAGCCCGCGCTCCTGCTGGAAGGCGCGCACGGCGGCGTCGACGTGGTCGTCGAAGTAGGAGGGGTTGTTGACGTCCTGCGGCGCGAGATAGGCCACGGTGACGCCGGCCCGGATGAGCCGCTCCCGCAGGCTCACCACCCGTCGGCTCGTCATGGTCCGGCGCAGCATCGGTTCGGTGTCGTCGTTGTTCACGGGTGTCCCACGGGTCGAGATGGTCGGCGGGGTGCCAGGACGGCGGCCCGTCCGCCCTGCCCCGGCAGGGGGAGGGGCGGACGAGCCGGAGGCGTCGCGGATGTCGGGGACCGTTCAGTTCCCGGGAACCAGGTAGTCGGCGAACTCCTTCTCCAGGGCGCTCTTCGGCTTGGCGCCGATGGCCTTCTTGACCACCTCGCCGCCGGAGAAGAGGTAGATGGCGGGGATCGAGGTGATGCCGTACTGGGAGGCCACGGCGGGGTTCTCGTCGACGTTGAGCTTGACGACCTCGACGGCGCCGGCGTGCTCGGCGGCGATCGCGTCGAGGACCGGGCCGACCATGCGGCAGGGGCCGCACCACTCGGCCCAGAAGTCGACGATGACGGGCTTGTCCGACTCGAGGACCTCGGTGCGGAAGTCGGCGTCGGTGACGTTCTTGGCGGCGCTCATGTTTCTCCTTGTCCTGGCGCCGGCACGCTCACGGCATGCTCGGCGCGCTCTGGGTGGAACTCGTGCGAGAGGCGGATCCGGTTCGATTATGGCCCATGCCGGTCAGGGCGCCGGCGGGCGCCTCGACCGGGACGGCTCAGCTGTGCAGCACCGAGCGGTCGTGCAGGGCGGCGAGGTAGTGCTCGGTGTCGACGGCCGCCACGCATCCGGAGCCCGCGGCCGTGATGGCCTGGCGGTAGGTGGCGTCCACGACGTCGCCCGCGGCGAAGACCCCGGCGAGGCTCGTGGTGGAGCTGCGGCCGTCCACCGCGATGGTGCCGTCCACGGTGAGCTCGAGCTGGTCCTTGACCAGCTCGGTCCGCGGGTCGGAACCGATGGCGACGAACAGGCCCGTCACGGGCAGCTCCGTGGTCTGCCGGGACTCCGTGTCGCGGACGGTGACGGAGCGGACCTTGTCCGCACCGTTGATGCCCACGACCTCGGCGTTCCACAGGACCTCGATCTTGGGGTCGTCGAAGGCGCGCTGCTGCATGATCTCGGACGCGCGGAAGCTGTCCCGCCGGTGGATGATCGTGACCTTGGAGGCGAAGCGCGAGAGGAACGTGGCCTCCTCGAGTGCGGAGTCGCCCCCGCCCACCACCGCGATGTGCTGCTCCTTGAAGAAGAAGCCGTCGCAAGTGGCGCACCAGCTCACCCCGTGGCCGGAGAGCCGCTTCTCGTCCGGCAGGCCGAGCTCCCGGTAGGCGGAGCCGGTCGCGAGGATCACGGCGTGGGCGCGGTGCACGGAGCCGTCCTCGAGGGTCACCGTCTTGACCTCGCCCTCGAGCTCGAGGGCCACGACGTCCTCGTAGCGGATGTCGGCTCCGAAGCGCTCCGCCTGCTGCTGCATGTTGGACATCAGCTCCGGGCCCTGGATGCCGTCGATGAACCCCGGGTAGTTCTCCACCTCGGTCGTGTTCATCAGCTCGCCGCCCGCGGTCACGGACCCGGCGAACACGATGGGGTAGAGGTTGGCGCGCGCGGCGTAGACGGCCGCGGTGTACCCGGCGGGACCGGACCCCACGATGATCACCTCGTGGACGGTCTCGTCGTCCGTGGTGGCCGTCGGCTCGCCGGCCGAGGGAACGAGGTTCAAGGCGTTGATCACGGGACCGAAGTCGGGGCTCACTGTTCTGCAGACCTTCCGTACAAGGAGCGGCCGGGCACGCCGACCGCAGGGACCACTGGCACAACGGGGCGCGCGCGGCGGATATTCCGGTGCCTCCCCCGCCGTGCCGGGCCCGGCGGGGGAGAGGAGCCCTCAGTCGAGCTGAATCTCCCCGATCCGGAGGCCGTAGTTGAACCCGGCGATGGGGTTCGTCAGCTGCGGCAGCTGCGTCCAGTTCACGATCACGTACCCGTGCTCCCCGTCCCGGGCCGCGGCGGAGAGCGGCACGGTGATCTCCGGGCCCGTGAAGGAGCCGGAGGCCACCTGGTCGGCGCCGTCCAGGGTCGGGGCGTCGTTGACGTAGACGTCGAAGAGCCCGCCCGAGCCGGCCGACTGGTTGAGCCTCAGGGTCTCCACGGGCGCGGGCTCCTCGAGCTCCACCGCGAGGCCCACGCTCGGCGTGCGGTTGCCGAAGTTCTGGTCGGAGAACCCGTAGCTGATCCAGTAGGTGGACGGGTTGCCGTCGACGGCCTGGCCCAGCTGGGCGTCCTGGTCGGCCATGAAGCCCGGGTCGGCGGGCACCACCCGGGTGACGGCTCGGGGTTCCGGTACGGCGGTGGGGGCCTCCGGCTCCGCGCTCGGCTGCTCCTGCCCGACGTCGGCCTGCTCCTCGGCGGGCGCGCTCACTGCGGGCTCCGGGCTCCCGGGCCCGGCGAACAGCCCGCCCAGCCGGTCGAAGCTGAACACCACGGCGCCGATCAGCAGGGCCAGCAGCAGGACCAGGAGCAGCAGCAGACCCCTGCCGCTCTTCTGGGGCCGGTCCGCGGTCTGCTCCTTCTTCCGCGGCGGCGCGGCCGCGGGGGCCTCCTCCGGCCCGTGGGCGGTGTCCGGGCGCCCGTCGTCGTAGCTGTCGTAGTCGTCGTACTTGTCGTAGCTGTCGTAGCTGTCGTAGCGGTTGTCGCCGTCGTAGCCCGGGTCGATGTCGGTCCCGGCCGTGCGGACGGCCGAGGCCGCGGTGCCGCTGGCCGCCGCACGGTCGAAGAGGGTCGAGCGGGTCGAGGTGGCGCTGACCCGCACGGGCCGGCCGAGCCGGGTGCGCACCGAGGGCGCGGGCGCGGCGTCCTCGTACGAGTCGTCGTCCCGCCACCGGGTGACCTTGGGCAGGGGGGCCGCGCCGCCGAGGTCGTCGGAGGCCTCCGTCGCGACCACGGGGGTCGGGCTGGTGGGGTCCGGCTCGTCGTACACGTAGCTCCCGGCCCCGCTGCCGCGCGGGGCGCCGAAGATGTCGTCGCTGAGGGACTCGTCCTCGACGTCGTCCGGCTCCACGAGCAGGGAATCCAGCATGTCCGCGGCCGGGGTGTGCGAGGTCACGAGGTAGGTGTGCGCCTCCGCCTGGCCCAGGTCGAGGATCTGGAAGGGGGCGCCGATGCTGCCGTTGGCCATCGAGCGGGCGTTCTCCACCAGCAGGGACGTGTGCCGCTCGGCCGGCAGCAGGATCGACACGCGACGGCCGAGGATCTGGTCCTGTCCTTCGAGCACGTGGTCGCCCTCGGCGGTGGCCAGCACGTCGGTGACGACCTTGTAGCGGCCGCCGAGGACGGAACCGAGCTTCATCGGTGCGGGCACGTTGGCTCCCTGGGGGTCGGGAATTCGCGGAGGGGGCCGGAATTCGCGGGCGGGGGTGGCCGGCGGGGCAGGAGGGGTGTTCCTGGCCCACGTCGCCGGCCACTCAGCACTTTACCGGTCCCGGCATCCTGTGGCCGAGAGCCGCGTCACACGGTCAGCGGCCGAGCCGGGCGAGGAGCGGCCGCACGAGGCTGTCGAGCTCCCGGACGCGGCAGAGCTTGAGGGCGCCCAGGTAGGCGATCCCCATGACGGTCCCGCCCACGGCGACGGTCGCGATCGCGGTCAGCTGGTTGGTCCACGGGAAGCCGGCGGGGTCATAGCCGCCGAGCAGGAACAGGGCCAGGGCGCCCACCGCGCCGGCGAGCAGGGACGCCACGAGGATCCGGGTGTGGGCGTCCACGATCCGGGCCACGTCGTAGTCCCCGATCCGGCGGACCAGGACCACGTGGTAGATCAGCGCGCTCAGGACGTTCTGGGCCGCGTAGCACCCGGCGACCGCGAAGACGATGAGGTGTGGCGGGACGAACGACCAGATCAGCAGGGCCGAGACCACGGTGAACAGGGCGACGCCGACCTGCACCAGGAACGGGGTGCGGGCGTCCTCCTGCGCGTAGAAGGCCCGGCCGAGCATGAAGGAGACCGACATGAAGGGCGCGCCGACCGCGATCACCGTGATCACCTGGCCGATCACGGCCCCCGCGGAGGGGACGCCGCCGCTGAAGAGCATCCCCAGGGGGCCGGCGAAGACCACGAGGGCGACGGTGGCGAAGACCGTGGCCACGCCGGTGATGCGCAGGCTCGAGGACAGGGAGGAGACCATGCCGGCCCGGTCCCCGTCGGTCGAGGCCGCGGCCATCCGGTTGAACAGCACCGTGGCGATGGACAGCCCGATCACCCCGTGCGGCAGGGAGTACAGCATCGAGGCCTGGTTGAGGGCCGCCACGCCCGCGATCTGCTGCGGCGGGTCCATGGCGAGGTACTCCGGGCGGTAGCCGGTGGGGATCGCCGCGACCTTGGTCAGGGTCAGGAACGCCAGGTTCGCGAGGATGCCGGTGGCGAGGGTCCAGCCCGCGAGCCGTGCCGCGGTGGACAGGCCGATGCCGCGCCAGCCGAACTTCGGCCGCAGCCCCAGCCCGAGCCGGCGCAGCGGCCAGAACAGCACGAGGGCCTGGGTGGCGACGCCCACCGTGGCCATGGCCGCCAGCCAGAAGGTCTTGGCCGGGGACCAGTTCTGGAGGGTGTGCTCCGTCTCGGCGTAGGCCCCGAACTGCTGGACGAACACGAGCAGCGCGGCGATGGCCACCACGTTGTTGACCACCGGCGCCCACATGTACCAGCCGAAGGCGCCGCGGGCGTTCAAGACCTGCCCCACCACGGTGTAGAGGCCGTAGAAGAAGATCTGCGGGAACGTGAACAGCGCGAACGTCAGCCCGAGCGAGAGCTGCGCCTCGGACCAGTCGGTCCCCATGGTCCGCACGATGGGCCCCGCCAGCAGCACCACGACCGCCGTCACGCCCAGCAGGGCGAGCACGGCGAGGGTGATCAGGCGGGAGATGTAGTCGGCCCCGCCGTCGTCGGCGGTCCTGGAGGCCTTGATGATCTGGGGCACCAGGACGGCGTTGAAGATGCCGCCCGCCACGAGGACGTAGATAAGGTTCGGCAGCGTGTTGGCGAGCTCGAAGACGTCGGAGACGGTCGTGACGGAGCCGATGGCCACCGTGATGAGCACCGTCTTGATGAACCCCAGCGCGCGGGAGACGAGCGTGCCCGAGGCCATGATGGCGCTGGAGGCCGCTCCCGAGCGGCGGGCCGGGGCCGCCGGGGCGCTCGCCGGGGACGCCCCGGCGGGCTCCGCGGTCTCAGAGCTGGTGGATGATGTATTCACGGGCGATGTCGGCGATGCGCCGTTCGTTGGGGAAGGACAGCTTCCGGCCGAGGTCGTCGATGTCCACCCACGCGACGTCCACCGCCTCGTGGTCGGGGTCGTTGTCCGTGGTGAGGTGCCCGCCCGTGGCGCGCAGCAGGAAGTGGTGCACCGTCTTGTGCACGCGGTGGCCGGAGACCGTGAACCAGTAGTCGATGCTGCCCAGCGGGCTCAGCACCTCCCCGGCGATGCCGGTCTCCTCCTCGATCTCGCGGACAGCGGCTTCCTCGTTGGTCTCCGCGCCCTCGGGGTGGCCCTTGGGCAGGCACCACTCGAGGCGTCCGCCACGGTTGATCCGGGCGATGATGGCCACCGGGTGGGACGGCGTGCCGAGGTCGACGACGATCCCCCCGGCGGAGACTTCCTCGACCGTGGGCAGCGCAGCGGCCGGCGCGGTCGGCCGCTTCTTCGGTGCGCTGGGGACGGGGAAAGCCATGTCTCCTACCTTGCCACAATCGCCTGGGCTCCCGCCGGAGCGCGGGAGGGGCTGCGGCGGCCGGGCCGCGGCCGGGTCCGCGCCCCGGGGTCTGGAACAATGGGCGGCACCATGACGCAGCTCCCCGACGCCCACGCGATCCACCCCGCCGCCCTCGACCTGGGGCGGCGGTTCTCCGCCGCCGGCCACGAGCTCTCCTTGGTGGGCGGTCCCGTGCGGGACCTCTTCCTCGGCCGCCCGGCCCTGGACCTGGACTTCACCACCGATGCGACGCCCGACGAGACGCTCGCCGTGGTCACGGGGTGGGCGGACGCGGTGTGGGAGATCGGCCGCGCCTTCGGGACCATCGGGATGCGCCGCGGCGACGTCCAGCTGGAGGTGACCACGTACCGGGCCGAGGCCTACGACGCCGACTCCCGCAAGCCGCAGGTGGCCTTCGGCGACTCGCTCGAGGACGACCTCTTCCGCCGCGACTTCACCATCAACGCCATGGCGCTGCGGCTGCCCGAGCTGGAGCTCGTGGACCCGCACGGCGGGATCAAGGACCTGCACGCCCGGGCGCTGCGCACCCCGGGCGCCCCGGAGGACTCCTTCTCGGACGACCCCCTGCGGATGATGCGTGCCGCGCGCTTCGCGTCCCAGCTCGACGTCGAGGTGGCACCCGAGGTCCGGGCCGCGATGACCGGCATGGCGGAGCGGATCGCGATCGTGTCGGCCGAGCGCGTCCGGGAGGAGCTCGTGAAGCTGGTCTGCGGACGCCGGCCGCGCCGGGGCGTCGACCTCCTGGTGAGCACGGGGCTCGCCGAGGTCGTGCTGCCCGAGGTGCCCGCGCTGCGGCTCGAGACGGACGAGCACCACCGGCACAAGGACGTCTACCAGCACTCCCTGACCGTCATGGAGCAGGCGGCGGCCCTGGAGTCGGGTCCGGACGGCCCCGTGCCCGGCCCCGACTTCGCGCTGCGCTTCGCGGCGCTCATGCACGACGTCGGCAAGCCCGCGACCCGGCGCTTCGAGGACTCCGGGGCCGTGAGCTTCCGCCACCACGAGGTGGTGGGCGCGAAGCTCACCGCCAAGCGGATGCGGGCCCTGCGCTTCGACAACGAGACGATCAGGACGGTGGGCCGGCTGGTGGAGCTGCACATGCGCTTCTACGGCTACGGGGACGCCGAGTGGACCGACTCCGCCGTGCGCCGCTACGTCCGGGACGCGGGGGAGTGCCTCGAGCGGCTGCACCGGCTCACGCGGGCGGACGTGACGTCCCGGAACCGGCGGAAGGTGGCCCGGCTGGCCGCCGCCTACGACGACCTCGAGGCGCGGATCGAGGAGCTCTCCGCGCGCGAGCAGCTCGACGCCGTGCGGCCCGAGCTGGACGGCGAGCGGATCATGGTGGTGCTCGGCATCCCGCCGGGGCCCGCGGTGGGGAGGGCGTACAAGTTCCTGCTGGACCTGCGCCTGGACGAGGGGGAGCTGGGGCCGGAGGAGGCGGAGCGGCGGCTCCGCGCCTGGGCCGCGGACACCCTGTGAGCACCCGGGCCGGCACGGCGGACCGGGACACGGTGCCGTCCGCGGGGCGTCCGGCGGAGCTCCGGGCCGGGCCGTGGGTGCCGGCCGGCTTCGCGCTCCACGCCGCGCTGCTGGCCTACCTGACCAAGCTGCCGTGCCGGCTGGTGACCTGGGAGCAGCCGGAGACCTTCCGGCAGCTCTGCTACTCGGACCTGCCCACGCTGTATGCCTCCCGTGGCATGGCAGAGGGCCGGTTCCCCTACCTGGACGCCTCGGCGCTGCTGGAGTACCCCGTGCTGCAGACGGTGGTCGCGAGCGCCACCGGTGTCCTGGCGCACGCCCTCGACCCGCTCGCGACTGTGCATGTCGGGCAGGGCATATATTTTGACGTCAACGCGGTGCTCCTCGCGGCGGTCTGGACGGCCACCGTGCTGCTGCTGGGCCGGATGGTGGCGCACCCGGCCCACGCGGTGCTGGCGGCGCTGGCCCCCGCCGTGGTGGTCACCGGGTTCATCAACTGGGACCTGTGGCCGGTGCTGTGCACCGTGGCCGCGCTGCTCGCGTTCCGCCGTGACCGGTGGGGGCTGGGCGGGGTCCTGCTGGGCGTCGGCACCGCGTTCAAGCTCTTCCCGTTCCTGCTCCTCGGCGCGGTCGTCGTGCTGGCCGTGCGGCGCCGCGAGGCGGGGCCCGCGCTGCGGGCTGCCGCCGGCGCAGCGGGGGCCTGGGCGGCCGTCAACCTCCCCTTCGCGCTGGCGGACCCGGAGCAGTGGAGCTGGTTCTGGCGGTTCAGCCAGGACCGCGGCGCGGGCTTCTCCTCCGTGTGGCACTGGTGGAACGAGGTCGCGGCGCCGCGGCTGGGCGTCCAGCCGCTCTCGGCCGAGGAGGTCAACGTCCTGGCCCTCGCCGGTTTCACCCTGGCCTGCGCGCTGGTCCTGGTCCTGGGGCTCGCGGCGCGCGCGGAGCCGCGGCTGGAGCAGCTGGCGTTCCTCGTGCTCGCGGCGTTCGTGCTGACCAACAAGGTGTACTCGCCGCAGTTCGTGATCTGGCTCGTGCCCCTCGTGCTCCTGGCCCGGCCCCGGGTCGCGGAGTTCGTGGTGTGGCAGCTCGTCGAGGTCCTCCACTGGGCGGCGGTGTTCAACTGGCTGGGCCACCTGACCGCGGGCGGGGACGGGCTCGCGCCGGCCGAGGACGTCTACTTCACCGCGGTGGCCCTGCACACGCTCGCCGTGGGGTACCTGGTGGTTCGCGTGGCGGCGGACGTGCTGCGCGGACGGCGGGAGGAGCCGTGAACCTGCTCGGCGGTTCCCGGAGCGGCCACCATGCGCTGCTGGTGGGCCTGAGCCTCTACGCGGTCATGACGGCCTGGTTGCTGCGCCTGCCCTGCCGGGTGCCCGGGTGGGGCGCCGCGGAGAGCCTGCCCGCGCTGTGCGCCACCGAGGTCGCGCCCGGCGAGGCCTCCGGGGCGGGCGGGTTCTTCACGGGCGGGCCCGCGGGGGACCAGCCGGCCCTGGTCGGGATGATCACCACGGTGGTCGGCTGGCTCGCGGACGGCCTCTCCGCGCTGCCCGGCGCGGACGTGGACCGGGGGGTGTTCGCCGACCTGTCCGTGCTGCTGCTGGCCCTGGCGTGGATCGGCACGGTCGCCGTGGTCTCCGCGCTCTCCGGACGGCGCGGGGTGGACGCGTTCGTGCTGGCCCTCGCGCCGGCCGTGGTCCTGGTGGGCTTCGGCACGTGGGACCTGTGGGCCGTGCTGCTGATGATGCTGGCGCTGCTGTGCCACGTCCGCGGCAGCCCCGTGCCGGCGGGGATCGTCCTGGGCCTCGCGGCGTCCGTGGCGCTGTTCCCCCTGGTGGTCCTGCTGGCCGTGCTGCTCCTGGCCGTCCGGTACCGGCAGTTCCGGGACTTCGCGGTGGTCCTGGCCGGGACGGTGCTCACCTGGGCGCTGGTCAACGGGCCGTTCCTGCTCACGGCCCGGGACCGGTGGGCCCGGCAGCTCGGCACGCCGTGGGACGGGCCCGTGGAGGGCTCCTCCCCGTGGGGCGTCTGGGCGCGGGTGGAGCAGGCGCGCACGGGGGCGGCCCCGGACCCGGCGGGCGCGGGGCAGTGGGTGCTCCTGGCCCTCGTGCTGGGCTTCGTGGCGGTGCTCGTGCTCACCCTGCTCACCCGGCAGGAGCCCAGCGTCGTCCAGGTCGCGTTCCTCCTGCTGGCCGTGCTGGTGCTCTCCGGCCCGAGCTACTCGCTCGTCCACGTGCTGTGGCTGGCGCCCCTCGTGGTGCTCAGCCGGCGCAGCTGGCCCGAGTTCGCCGCCTGGCAGCTCGTCGAGGTCCTGTGGTGGACCACCCTGGTCCTGCCCGAGCCGGCCTGGCCGGTGCTGCCGGGCCTCGGCCTGATCGGCTGGGACGCGCAGGACCTGCTCGCCGCGGTGCGGGTGCTGCTCCTCGTGCTCCTCGTGGTCGCGGTCGCGGTCGACGTCCTGCGGGGCGGCCGGGCGCGCCGGATCGGGCTGTCGGAGCCCGGCTGAGCGCTCCGGCTCCGCCGGGAGGGGGAGACCGGCGGCGCCACGCACGCGCGGGCTCATCCTGACGGTGGTGCCGTCCCGCACCGGCTCTCCCGTAGGTTGGGGCGGGAAAGAACGACGAGTGCTCGGGAGGAGCGCCGGTGATCGAGATCGAGAACCTGACGAAGACCTACGGCGGCAAGACGGCGGTGGACGACGTCAGCTTCACCGTCCGCCCCGGCAGGGTCACCGGGTTCCTGGGGCCCAACGGGGCCGGCAAGTCGACCACGATGCGCCTCGTCGTCGGGCTGGAGTCCGCGACCCGGGGCCACACCCGCGTCAACGGCAGGCCCTACGCCCAGCACCGGGCCCCGCTGGCGGAGGTCGGGGTGCTGCTGGACGCGAAGGCCGTCCACCCCCGGCGCACCGCGCGCGCGCACCTCGCCGCGCTCGCCGCGACCCACGGCATCGCGACGTCCCGCGTCCAGGAGGTCGTGGACCTCACCGGGCTCGGGGCCGCCGCGGACAAGCGGGTGGGCGGGTTCTCCCTCGGCATGGGCCAGCGCCTCGGCATCGCCGCGGCGCTGATCGGCGACCCGCACACCGTGATCCTGGACGAGCCCGTCAACGGACTGGACCCGGAGGGCGTGGTGTGGGTGCGCCACCTCGCCAAGTACCTCGCTGCGGAGGGCCGCACGGTCTTCCTGTCCTCCCACCTCATGTCGGAGATGGCCCAGACCGCCGACCACCTCGTGGTGATCGGCCGGGGCCGGATCCTCGCCGACGCGCCCATCCAGCAGATCCTCGCGGGGGGCCGCACGCGCACCCGGCTGCGCACCACCGACCGGGAGGCCCTGCGCCGTGCCCTGCAGGGCACGGACGCCGGCATCACGGAGTTCGACGACGACGGGCTGCTCGTCACGGGGCCGGAGCCGCGGCGCATCGCCGAGGCCGCGCTGTCCCACGGGGTGCTGGTCCACGAGCTCACCCCCCTCACGGACTCCCTGGAGGACGTGTACATGGCCATGACCCAGAACGAGGTCGAGTACCGCTCCGGCGGCGCTCCCGCACCGACCGACCCGGCGCCCTGGGCGGGCGCCGCCGCACGAACCGGAGACCGAGCATGAGCACCAGCACCTCGACCGCCCCCCGCCCGCAGCCCGGGACCGCGGACGGCACCGGCCCGTCCGGCCCCGCGGCCCGGGTGGGGCTGGGCTCCGTCCGGGTCCTGCGCTCGGAGTGGATCAAGTTCCGCTCCCTGCGCTCGCACTGGATCCTGCTCGGCGTCGCCCTGGTGCTCTCCCTCGGGTTCGCGGCGCTGGGCGCCTGGAGCACCACGTCACTGCAGAGCTTCAACGAGCAGGCCGCGCAGGAGCAGGTCGACGAGTCGCTGGACGGGCGGTCCCCGGAGGAGCTCGGGCTCACCGAGGAGGAGGTCCAGCAGCAGCAGGACGCGCTCGTCGCCGAGTCGGACCAGCAGATCGCCGCGCAGTCCGACATGGCTCTGCCGGACGGGATGGGCTTCAGCGAGTACCTGGCCATGACCAGCGCCAACAGCGGTCTGCAGCTCGTCATGCTGCTGCTGGGGGCACTGGCCGTGCTGTTCATCGGCTCCGAGTACTCCACCGGTGCCATCCGCACCACCATGACGGCGGTGCCGCGGCGCACCCCGGTGATGCTCGCCAAGACCGTGGTGCTCTCCGTGGTCGCGTTCCTCTTCGGGGCGCTCAGCGCGCTCCTGTGCCACCTCCTCGTCCAGCCGATCCTGGCGGGCGGGGACCTCGGCTATGACGTGTGGCAGGAGGCCGTCCTGCTCAACGTCCTGGCGGTGGGCGTCTTCTACATGATCACCGCGTGGCTGGGCTTCGGCCTGGGCGCCCTGCTGAAGTCCACCACCTGGGGCATCGTGGTGCTCGTGGTGCTGGTGATGGTCCTGGAGATCGTCCTGTTCGCGCTGTCCTTCGAGTGGCTCGAGGACGTCAAGCCGTACTCCCCGGGAGCGGCCGGCACCCAGCTGACCACGGTGTACCAGACCGCCGACCCGGTGCTCACCCACGTGGAGTCCGGCCTCGTCTACGGGGCCTGGGGCCTGGTGCTCGTGGCGGCCGGGGTCCTGGCCACCCGGAGACGCGCGCTCTAGCGGGCCTCCCGCCCCCGCCGCGGCGCCGGCCCTACGATGTGAGCTGGCGGGCCGGGACGCGGCCCGCACGGTCCGGCGCGAGCGCCGGGCGGGCCCAGGGGGACGGGAGCTGCGGTGTCGGTGTCACGGGAGCGGGAGGCCGGCGAGGCGCTCTCCGCGGTCGACGCCCGGGGCCTGCGGCGGACGCTGCTGCACTGGCTGACGGTCGTCGTGGTGCTCGTGAGCGTGTTCAGCTCCGTGGTCAACTGGGTCTTCGTCGACCGGGAGCCGCAGGACCCGGTGGTCACGTGGCTCAGCGGGCTCGAGAACGGGCGCTCGCGGCAGCTGCTGTCCCGCACCGAGGCGGTCGTGGCCGACCCCACCCTGAGCATCTTCGCCAACCGTGTGTACCGCAATGCGGCGGGGCGGATCAGCGGCCACGAGATCCTGGGCGTGGACCGCAGCGGGAGCCGCGCCGAGATCCGGGCGCGCGTGTGGTGGGACGGGCCGGACGGCGCCCGGGACCGGGAGGAGACCCACGTCTACTCCGTGCACCAGGTGCGGCGCAGCGGCCCGTTCAACGACCAGTGGCAGCTCGACTCCCCGGACGCGGCACCCCTGTCGATCCACCTGCCCGCCCCCCTCGACGAGCTCTCGGTCAACGGGGAGACCGTCCGCCCGGACCCGGACGAGCGGGTGCCCGACCCCCGGGGCCCCGGTGGCACGTGGCGCTTCGAGGCCCTGCCCGGGGACTACGCGATCGGTCTGCCGGGCAACTCCTACTACGCGGCGGACCCGCCGCTGGAACCGCACACCGTGGCGTTCCGGGAGCCGGGGCCGGCCACGGTGGCCCTGCGGATCGAGCCCTCGCCGAGGATGTGGCAGGAGGTCGAGGAGCGGATCGAGGAGTGGCTGGAGGGCTGCACCGCGTCGGAGGAGCTGTCCCCCGAGGGCTGCCCCTCGTCCCGGCGCCGATCGGCGCCGCTGGAGCCCTCAGCGACCTCCGCAACGGCGACCGGGGCACCGGACCCGGAGATCACCGACGTCCGGTGGCGGCTGGTCTCCCGGCCCGCCCTCGTCCTGGTCCCCGACCCGGAGGACCCGCTGCGCTGGACGGCGGATCCGCACCGGCCCGCGGAGGCGCGGCTGAGCTACGAGGAGGACGGGGAGACCGTCACGGAGCGGATCGAGTTCCCCGTCCGGGCCACCGTGCGCTCCACGGGGCAGAGCGCGGAGATCAGCGTGGGCCTGGAGTAGCCGCGAGGGGCGTCTCCTCGGCGGGCGCCCCCGTGCGCGCGGCCGCGCGCCGGAGACCGCCGAGCACGCGGTCGGCCAGGACCCAGTAGGCCACCCCCGCGGCGAGGGAGGCGACCACGGCCAGGACGGGCGAGACCGGCACCAGGGCGGGGTAGACGAGCCAGTGGGTGAGGTAGATGTACAGGGACGCCGCGGCCAGCCACCCCGTGACGCGCCGCAGGCCGGCCGGGACGGGCAGCGCGGTCACCCACAGCAGCAGGAGGACACCGATGATCACGGTGACCTCCCGGAGGGTGCTGTCGAAGTACCCCGGCACCGTCAGGAGGGTCAGCAGGGTGACGAGGGACCGTTCCAGGACCGTCCGCGCCCGGGCGGCGGCCCAGCCGAGCGCGAAGAGCCAGAACACCGGGGCGGGCTTCGGCAGCCCCGGGTCCACGATGTCGTACCGGCTGACCAGCCCGACCGCGAGCAGCGCGAGCGGGAAGGCCAGCGGGAGGCGCCGTTCGGCGCGGTCCGCCCACGGCAGCGCCATGAGCGCCGTGACGGCCAGGAGGACGTAGACGAGCATCTCCACGAACCAGAAGTGCCACTGGCTCGTCAGGTGCTGCGGCCCCACGATGCCGTTGAGCAGGAGGACGTTGGCCCAGGTGTAGTCGTCGGTGAGCAGGTGGGCCACGGCGATGAACGCCGCGGAGGGCACCACGATCCGGCCGAGGCTGCGCAGCTGGCGGCGCAGCCTCGGCAGCCGCTCGCCGTGGAGCTGGAACCGGGCGAAGTTGTACCCGGCCACGGCGAAGAGCACGTGGGCGGTCTGGAGCGTGAACAGCTCCACGTGCGTCATCACGATCAGCACGATGGCCACGGCCCGCAGCACGATGCCGGTCTCCAGGAACGAGACGAGCCGCCGCGGCCGGCGGGCGGACCGCGCCGCCAGGTCGCGGACGGGGGTGAGGTGCCAGTCCGTGGGGAGGTGCCCGAGGGCCTGCTCGAGACGGACGGAGGCCGCCACGTAGGACAGCGAGTCCCCGTCGAGGGAGACGAACGTGTCGTCGTCGCCGACGTCGGGGCGGTCGAGCACCTCGGCGAGGATCCGCCGCACGTCCTCGGGACCCTCCGCCCGGGGCCCCGGCGGTGCCGCGGCGGGGCGGCCGGCGCCGAGGGCGGCGACGGCCGGGTAGTCCACCTTGCCCGTGCCCAGACGGGGCAGCTGCCCGACCGCGTGCATCTCGACGGCCGGGCGCGGCAGCCCGATGCTCTCGGCCACGAGCTTGGCGAGCAGGGACGTGTCCTGCTCGCCCTCGACGGCCACGACCAGCCGCTCGTCGGAGCCGGCGGCGGCCGCGGTCACGCCGAGCTCGGCGAGGATCCGCTCGACCTGGCCCAGGTCCACGCGCAGGCCCACGATCTTGACGAACCGGCTGCGGCGGCCGACGACCTCGTGGAGCCCGTCCGGGTGGAGCCGGGCGAGGTCCCCGGTGCGCAGCTCCTCGACGGTCCGGCCCGCGGCGAGATCCTCGGGGCGCTCCGCGTAGCCGAGCATGACGTTGGGGCCCGTGTACACCAGCTCCCCGTCCGGCAGCCCGTCCACGGGGTCGATCCGGAACGCCCCGCCCGGGATGGGCACCCCGATCGTCCCGGCGCGCTCCTCCGCCAGCTCCGGCGGCAGGTAGGCCATGCGGGACGTGGCCTCCGTGGCCCCGTACATCACGAACAGGTCCCAGCCGCGGCGCCGGCCGGTCCGGGCCCAGTGGCGGACCTTCTCGGGGGCGAGCCGCCCGCCGGCCTGGGTCACGTACCGCAGGTGCGGGAGGTCCATCTCCTCGAACCCCACCCGCTCGAGCAGGTCGAACGTGTAGGGCACGGCCGCGAAGGACGTGGCCCGCCGCTGCCGGAGCAGCTCCCAGAAGCAAGGGTCGACCACCGAGAGGTCCGTCAGCACCAGCCCGGCGCCCCGGAGGAGGTGGCTGTTGAGCACCGACAGCCCGTAGCAGTAGCTCATCGGCAGCGTGGTCGCGGCGCGGTCGTCGGGACCGATGGCCAGGTACTCGGCGATCGCCTCGGCGTTGGACGCCAGGTTCTCGTGGGAGAGCCGCACGAGCTTCGGGGAACCGGTCGAGCCGGACGTGCTCAGCAGCAGGGCGAGGTCCGGGTGCAGCTCGTGCCGGGTCCCGGGACGCCGCTCCTCCAGGACGGGCGTCCCGTCCCCGCCGCTGCGCAGCAGCACGTCGGGGTCGTAGGCGGCCACCAGCGAGTCGAGGGCGGCGGGCTTGTCCGCCGGGACCAGCAGCAGCGGGTGGCCGGCCGTGAGGGCGGCGAGATAGGCCACGAGGGAGTCGATGTCGTTGGCCGCGGCGAGCACGGCCAGCCGGCGTTCGGTCCCCAGGCGCGCGGCCACGTCGTCGACGCGTTCCGCGAGCTCCCGGTAGCTCAGGGCGCGCTCGCCCGTGAGGACGGCGGGGCGGTCCCCGTGGCGGGCGAGATCGGTGGCGAAGGCGACCCGGGCGAGGTCAGGTGGGGTGGTCACCTGCCCCAGGTTAGAGAAGAACGTTAGCGAAGGAAAGTCTTGCCTAATTCGTCGGACATGCGGGATCGCCGGTTCGACGTGCCGTCGGGGGACCGCGGTGGCGGGGTGGTGACGGCCCGGTCCTCGACGAGCAGCGTGGGGGTGGTCCCGGGCGTGACGCTCACCGCGACGGGGGTGCCCACCGGGTGGCGCACGTGGTGCGGCTGCCAGGAGCGCAGCGTGCGGCCGGAGGCCAGCCGGACGTGGTGCAGCACGAACGCACCGTGGTACTCGACCGCGCTGACCCGCGCCGGGGAGCCGGGGTCCGGCTCCAGCGCCACCTCGTGGGGCCGCAGCACGACGTCGACGTCGACGTCGCTGTCCGCCCACCCCGGCACGGTGGAGACGATGCCGATCTCGCAGGTCAGCAGGGCGCGGTGGACGCGTGCGGGCAGGAAGTCCGCGTCCCCCATGAAGGAGGCCACGAAGCGGGTGGCGGGCTGCTCGAAGACCCGCTCCGGGGTGTCGGACTGCTCGATCACCCCGTCGTGCATGACCACCACGCGGTGGCCGACCGAGAGGGCCTCGGTCTGGTCGTGGGTGACCAGCACGGCGGTGGTGCCCGTCTCGCGCAGCGTGGCCACGGTGTCCCGGCGCACCTGCGCGCGCAGCGACTCGTCCAGGCTGGAGAACGGCTCGTCGAGGAGCACGACGGCGGGGCGGGGGGCCAGCGCCCGCGCCAGGGCCACGCGCTGCTGCTCGCCGCCGGAGAGCTCGTGGGGGTAGCGGTGCGCGAGGTGCCCCAGCCGCACGAGCTCGAGGACCTCGCCCACGCGGGCCCGCCGACCGGCGCGCGGGAGCCGGTCCAGGCCGAAGGCCACGTTCTTCGCGACCGTCAGGTGCGGGAAAAGGGCGTGGTCCTGGAAGACCAGGCCCACCCGCCGCCGCTCGGGCTCCTGGAACCGGCGCCGGTCCGCCACCACGTCCCCGGCGATGCGGATCGAGCCCTCGTCCGGGCGCTCGAGGCCCGCCACGAGGCGCAGCGTGGTGGACTTGCCGCAGCCGGAGGGGCCGATGAGCGTCACCAGCTCGCCCGGCGGGACCGTCAGCTCCAGCCCGCTCACGCCGACGGAGGACCCGTAGTGCCGGCTCAGCCCCTCCAGGACCAGGGCGGGCACGGTCCCGCCGCGGCCGGAGGCGGTCTGCGCGCTCGTGGTCTGCACGGTCATCGGGGCACCTCTCCGTGGTGGTCCGCCCGGTGGGCCTGACGGACGAGGACGAACACGGGCACGACCGCCGCCGCCACGATCACGAGCGCGGGCAGGGCCGCCTTCTCCCAGAAGTTCTCGCGCGCCAGCTCGTAGACCCACACGGAGGCCGTGGTGAAGCCGAACGGGCGCAGGAGCAGCACGATGGGCAGCTCCTTGACGGCGTCGATCACCACGAGGACGAGGGCCGTGGCGACCCCCGGGCGGGCGATGGGCAGGTGCACCCGGGTGAGGACCCGCAGCGGGGACGCCCCGAGGCTCTGCGCGGAGAAGGTCACGGTGGGGGAGATCTTGGCCAGGCTCGCGTCCACGGCCTGGTAGGCCGGGGCGAGGAAGCGGATCACGTAGGCGTAGAGGATGCCGAGCACCGAGCCCGTCACCAGCAGTCCCGTGCCCCCGGGCACGCCTGCCCGCTTCAGTGCGGTGTCCAGCCCCGCGAAGGCGATGAGGACGCCGATGCCCACGACGGCGCCGGGCACGGCGTAGCCGAAGGTCGTGAGCTGCGCCGCGGAGGACACCACCCGGCCGCCGCCCATCCGCACCCCGTGGGCGACGACGAGCGAGAGCGCCACGCAGGCCACGGCGGTGATCCCGGCGACCACGAGGCTGTTGCCGAGGTACTGCGCGAAGCGCGGGTCCGAGAGGGAGCCGGGGTCGCCCAGGGCCTGGCCGACGGCCCACACGAGCAGCTGCAGCACGGGCACGACGAACCCGGCGGAGAGCGCGGCCAGGGCCAGCAGCGTGGCGCCCCAGCCACGCCAGCCGGTGAGCCGCCGCGGCTGCAGGCCCTGGCCGCGGCCGCCCCGCTGGTGGAACCTGGCCCGGCCCCGGAGCAGCCGCTCACCGCTCAGCACGGCCACCGCGAACAGCAGCACGAGCACGGCCAGCTGGGTCGCGGAGTGGAAGTCGAAGGTGCCCTTCCACACCAGGTAGACGCCCACGGACACCGTCTGCACGTTGAAGTACTGCACCGTGGCGAAGTCGGTGAGCGTCTCCATCATCACGAGCGCCAGTCCCGCCGCGAGGGAGGGCCGGGCCAGGGGGACCAGGACCCGCCGGAGCGCGCGTCCCCGGCCGGCGCCCAGGGTCCGCGCGGCGTCGTAGGTCCCGGTCGTCTGCTCGACCAGCGCGGAGCGCGCCAGCAGGTACACGTAGGGGTAGAGCGTCAGGGACATCACGAGCACCGCGGCCGGCAACGAGCGGACCTCGGGCACCCACACGTCCGGCCCCAGGACGGCGCGCAGGGCCCCCTGCACCGGCCCGGCCACGTCGAAGACGGACAGGAACACGAAGCCGAGGATGTAGGCCGGCATGGCCAGCGGCAGCACCAGCAGCCAGACCAGCACGTCCCGCAGGGGGAAGCGGAAGGCGGTCACCAGCCACGCGAGCCCGCCGCCCACCACGAGGGTGCCCGCGCCCACGCCCAGCATCAGCATCAGCGTGGTGAGCACCATCCGGCCCACGCCGCGCGGCGGGGTGGTGGTGCCCAGGCTGCCCAGCCCGTCGACGACCACCGCCAGGACCGGGGTGGCCACCACCACGGCGACGAGGACGACGAGCAGCGACCACGCCGGGCGCCCGGACCCGGGCGCCCGGCGCGGCCGGCGGGCCGGTGTCCTCGTGTCCGCGAGGACGGCGGGTTCGGTCACTGGTAGCCGGCTTCGGCCAGCAGGTCGACGGCCTCCGCGTTGAGGTCGCCGTAGGCCTCGGCGTTCAGGGGCATCCGCTCGAACTCGCCGAACGCCGCGATCGTGGGCTCGGGCTCCACCGAGGGGTTGACCGGGAACTCGTGGTTGGCGTCCACGAACGCGTTCTGGCCGTCGGTCGCGAGCCACTCGACGAGCCGCTGGGCGTCCTCGGCGTTGTCGGAGCCCTCGACCACGCCGGCCCCCGAGATGTTCACGTGCGTGCCGGCGCCGTCCTGGCTGGCCCAGAAGAGGTCGACGTTCAGGTCGGGGTTCTCCTCGAGGGTGCGTGCCAGGTAGTAGTGGTTGTTGATCCCCACGTCGCACGTGCCGGCGTCGATCGCCTCGAGCAGCAGGATGTCGTTGCTCATGATCTGCACGTCGTTGTCGACCCAGCCCTCGACGATCTCGAGCGCC
This sequence comes from Kocuria aegyptia, assembly GCF_039530085.1. Lineage (NCBI taxonomy): Bacteria > Bacillati > Actinomycetota > Actinomycetes > Micrococcales > Micrococcaceae > Kocuria > Kocuria aegyptia. The sequence goes on along the minus strand of NZ_BAAAOA010000014.1, from coordinate 28,775 downwards.
CGCTCCCGGCCGTGCAGGTCGATCAGGCTCGCCACGAGGGACTGGGTGTAGGCCGAGGTGGCGTCCCGCATGCACAGCCGGCCCTGCCACTTCGGGTCGGCCAGCCCCGCGTACGTCTCCGCGGTGTCGAACTCCGCGGTGTCGACGTTGTCCGGGTTGTAGGTCACGGTGCGCGCGCGCATCGCCAGGCCGTACCACCGGCCCTGGGGGTCGCGCAGGTCCTCGGGGACCGCCTCCTCGAGGGCCGCGGAGTCCAGCGCGGCCAGCTCGTCCTGCCGGGCGGCGTTCCAGAGGTTGCCCGCGTCCACGGTCATGAACACGTCCGCGGGGCTGTCGTCCCCCTCGGCCTTGAGCCGCTCGAGGAGCTCGGCGTCGTCGCCGGTGATGAACTCGACGCTGATGCCGGTCTCGTCGGTGAACTCGCCGAACGCGCCCTCGAGGTCGTAGTGCCGTGCCGAGTAGATCTGCAGGTCGGCCGGCTGCTCGCCCAGGCCGAGCGTGCCGCAGCCCGTGACCACCGCCGTCAGTGCGGTCAGGATGCCGGTGGTGGCGTACAGGGAACGACGACGCATCGGTGCCTCTTCCGGAGGGCGCGGTGATCGGGTGACCGCGCGGCGAGCATTTGACAAGAAAAGCGTATCCTAATGGCAATGGCCCCCGTGTCGGCCCAGTGGCTCCTCGGCGCCGCCGCCGGCCGGGCGCCCCGCGGGCCTCCGCGCCCCGGAATAGCGCTCGCCGGGGGGCCGTTGCACCGGTCGGGTCGTCCCCCGTGGGCGGCCGCCCGAGACCCCTCCGCCCCGAAAGGACCCCCCCGTGGCTCCCGAGCCCGAGTACTACCGCCCCGTCCCGCTGAACAACGACCCCGGCCGTGCCGGGTACTCCCGGGCGCCCTTCGGGCAGTCGTACGGGCAGCCGTCCGGCGGGCGCGGCGCTGCGCATCCCGGACCGCCCGTGGTCAACGTCGTGGGCGGGAAGTCCGTGGTCCTCGCCTACGTCCTGTGGCTCTTCCTGGGCTGGCTGGGCATCCACAAGTTCTATCTCCGCCAGCCGATCTGGGGCCTGATCTACCTGTTCCTCGGCGGCCTGGGCTGGACCCTGGCGGGGGTCGGCGTCGGGATCCTGTTCCTGATCCCGTGGATGCTGCTGATGTTCCTGGACGTCTTCACCATGCCGTTCCGCACGGCCCTCGTGAACGCCTCGATCGCCCGCAGCGCCTACCGGTACTGAGCGCCCCGGTCCACCGGCCCCCGTTCCGCGCGGGCCCCGTTCCGCGCGGGCCCCGTTCCGCGCGGGCCCGCGGGTGTAGTAGTGTTGTGAGGTCTGTGTGCCCGCCGCCCGACGTGCGGCGCCGGCGCGCGGACGACGCTACAGAACCTCCTGCTGCGGAAGGACCGCAGCCGCTCAGCCCGAAGGAGGTGGGTTCGAACATGCGTGAGTACGAACTGATGGTGATCATCAACCCCGAGGTCGAGGATCGTGCCGTGGAGCCGACTCTCAAGAAGTTCCTCGAGGTCGTCACCAAGGACAACGGGACCGTCGACAACGTCGACATCTGGGGCCGTCGTCGCCTCGCCTACGAGATCCAGAAGAAGACCGAGGGGATCTACGCGGTCGTGCGCTTCACCGCGACGCCGCAGACCACCCAGGAGCTGGACCGCGTCCTGAACCTCAACGAGGCCATCATGCGCACCAAGATCATCCGCCCGGAAGAGCAGAAGATCTCCGCCGAGTAAGGACCTCACAACTGATCACCGAGGGCGCCTCCACCGGGCCCCCGGTGAGATGCTTCAGAGATCCCAGCACGTCCCGCACGACCGCGAACATCCTCGACCCGGGAGGTCCACATGGCTGGTGACACCGTCATCACCGTAATCGGCAACCTGACCGCTGACCCCGAGCTGCGCTTCACCCCGTCGGGTGCGGCCGTGGCCAACTTCACCGTTGCGTCCACGCCCCGCACCTTCGACCGCCAGTCCAACGAGTGGAAGGACGGGGAGACCCTGTTCCTGCGCTGCTCCGTGTGGCGCGAGGCGGCCGAGAACGTGGCGGAGTCCCTGCAGAAGGGCATGCGCGTCATCGTCCAGGGTCGGCTCAAGTCGCGGTCCTACGAGACCAAGGAAGGCGAGCGGCGCACCGTCACCGAGCTCGACGTTGACGAGGTCGGTCCCTCGCTGCGCTACGCGTCCGCGAAGGTCAACCGCAACGCCCGTTCCGGCGGGCAGGGCGGTGGCTTCGGCCAGCAGGGCGGCGGCCAGCAGGGCGGCGGCTTCGGCGCCGGCGCCCCGGCCGGCGGCGGATTCGGGGGCGACTCCGGGTTCGGCGGCGGTGGCCAGCAGGGCGGTGGCTTCGGCCAGGGCGGCCGCTCCGGCGGCGGGCGCCAGTCCGCTCCGCAGGCCGCACCCCAGAGCGACCCCTGGAGCCAGTCCTCCGGCGGGAACTACGACTGGGGCAGCGGCCAGGACGACGAACCGCCGTTCTAGACCTTCCGTACCATTCCCATCCACCCCATCCCGCGGTGACCAGCCGCGGGCTCCACTCGAAGAACAAGGAGCACCACGATGGCCAAGGCTGAACTCCGTAAGCCCAAACCAAAGCAGAACCCGCTCAAGGCTGCCAAAGTCACTGAGATCGACTACAAGGACGTTGCGCTGCTGCGCAAGTTCATCTCCGATCGCGGCAAGATCCGCGCCCGCCGCGTCACCGGTGTGACCGTGCAGGAGCAGCGCAAGATCGCCCTGGCGATCAAGAACGCCCGCGAGGTCGCGCTGCTGCCCTACTCCGGCGCCGGCCGCTGATCAGAGAGGACAGACACTCATGGCAAAGATCATCCTGACGACCGAGGTCACGGGTCTCGGCGCTGCCGGTGACGTGGTCGAGGTCAAGAACGGGTACGCCCGCAACTACCTCTTCCCGCGCGGCTTCGCGACCCCCTGGTCGCGCGGCGGCGAGAAGCAGATCGAGAGCATCAAGGCCGCCCGCGCCGCGCGCGAGGTCGCCTCGCTCGAGGACGCCCAGGTCCTGGCCCAGAAGCTGACCTCCGCCACCGTGACCATCCCGGTCAAGGCCGGCTCCGAGGGGCGCCTCTTCGGCACCGTCAAGGCCGAGGACGTCGCCAAGGCCGTCGAGGCCGCCGGCCTCGGCGCCGTGGACAAGCGCAAGGTCGAGCTCAACCAGCACATCAAGACCACCGGTGTGTACCAGGCCTCCGTGCGCCTGCACGAGGACGTCAACGCGAACGTCGAGTTCGAGGTCGTCCCCGCCTGACCGGTTCCCCCGGTCCGATCGGCACGGAGAAGGCCCCCGCGGTGCGCCGCGGGGGCCTTCTCCGTCTTCGCGGGGGCTCGGCGGTGACCGGCCGGCAGCAGCCGTCAGTGGGGTTGGACGGCCTCGAGGACGACGTCGAGCGCGGTGTCGGTGGTGCGCACCTGCTCGGCGCGGACCAGGTCCAGTCCCTTGCCCTCGAGCACGGCGACGGTCTCCTGCAGGGTGGGCCGGGGCACGGTGGGGGGCGGGCCCTCGACGCTGCCGGGGGCGTGCGTGATCCACAGCAGCCGCCCGCCCGGGACGAGCCACTCGGCGGCGCGGCGCAGCAGGGACAGGTCGTGCTGGAAGTACACGGCCACGATCAGGTCGAACAGCGGGGGCACGGCGTCGGGCCCGGAGCTCTGCTCCTGCTCCGGGGTCCAGGTCCGCAGGTCGGCGACCAGGGCGCGGCCCGGCAGACCGCGCTCCGCCAGAGCGCCGGTGATGGTCCGCGCGGCGCTGGGGGAGAAGTCCACGGCGGTGGGGTCGTAGCCGGACGCCGCCAGGGCCAGGGTGTGGCGGCCGGTGCCCGCGCCGAGGTCGAGGGCGGTCGGCGGGCCGCCCGCGCGCTCCCCGGCCGCACGGTCCAGGACGGCGGCGACCTCGGGGTGCGGCTGGGCGCCGTCCGGGGAGGACGCCCCGGAGGCGTACCGGTCCTCCCACATGCGCTGGTTGTCGTCCACGGGGATCTCCTGGGTGGCTCGGGTGCGTCGGTCGGGCGTGCAGGCACTCGTGGGGCGGTGCGTCGGAGCTGCCGAGCTCCCCGGGGGACAATGGGCCCATGCAGTCCCTGATCTCCCGCGTCTCGCCGTCCGCCCTCTACTGGTTCGGCGTGGGGTGCCTCCTCTTCACCGTACTGGCTTTTGTCGTGGCGTTCCTGGGCGGGAACTCCGCGGGAGCCGAGACCGCCATGGCGTTCTTCGTGATCGGTTTCGTCGCGGCGGCAGTGGGGGCGACCGTGACGGCGGTGGTGGCCCTCGCGGGCGCCATCGGGTTCCCGTCCGACCGGGTCCGGTTCCTGGTGCTGCTCGGCCTGTCGGTGCTCTGCCACCCGTTGCTGTGGCTGGCGCTGCTCGCGTCGGTCCTCTGACGCCCGTCCGGCCCGGCGGACCGTCTCCGGGGGCCCGCCCCGCGGTGGCCCGGGCCGGACGGTGACGGCCGCCGTCCTGTGCCGGCCCCCGCCGCGCTCGGGGCGTAGAGGGCTCCGGACCTGGGCCGGGACACGAGCCGGGAAACTCGTCGCTGTGGACGGCGCCGGTGTTGTCCAGGACCGCCCTGCACAGGCTGTGCACCGGTGTTTCCCCTGGTCAAAGCGCTCTTCGTGGCGTCCTGTGCGTAACTTTCCACAGGGTTCTCCCCATCCTGTGCACAGCCGCCCACGGCGTTTTCCACCGGTTGTCCACAGGGTGGAAAACTCTGTCGGCTGGTAGGCTTTCCGGTCCTCCGCAAGCCGGTCGGGGAGCCGCCGTCCGTGGGCGGCGGGCTAGGCTCGAGGCACCGGCCGGTCCAGTGGCCGGTGCCTGCGGGAGAGGAGCGGTGGATGTCCCCACGCACGCGCGTGGCCCTGGCGCTGGGCAGCGGCGGCGCCCGCGGCTACGCCCACATCGGCGTGATCCAGGTGCTCGAGGAGCGCGGCTACGACATCGTGACCGTCGCGGGGAGCTCGATGGGGGCGCTCGTGGGCGGGCTCCACGCCGCCGGGCAGCTGGAGGCGTACGCGCAGTGGGTCCGGGGCCTGAGCCAGCGGGACGTGCTGCGGCTGCTGGACCCGTCCCCCTCGTCGCCCGGGGTGATCCGTGCGGAGAAGATCATGGCGCAGGTGCGCGAGCTGCTCGACGGCCGGCTCATCGAGGACCTGCCCATCCCGTTCACGGCGGTGGCCACGGACCTGCTCGCGCGCAAGGAGGTCTGGTTCCAGGAGGGCCCGGTGGACGTGGCCGTCCGCGCGTCGATCGCCCTGCCCAGCATCATCACCCCCGTCATGCTCAACGGCCGGCTGCTCGCGGACGGGGGGATCATGAACCCCGTGCCCATCGCCGCGACCGTCGCCACCCGCGCGGACGTGACGGTGGCGGTCTCCCTCTCCGCGGGCCAGCAGTCCGGGGAGGGCAGGGTCCCCGCCCACGAGACGGCTGCCGTGCGTCCTGCCGAGGAGTGGGCGGAGCGGTTCCGGCGGGGGGCCTCCCACGTCCTGGACCGCGAGCTGGCGCGCAGCGTCCTGGAGCGCTTCGCGGAGGCACGCGGCCGTGGCGCCTCGGCCCGTCTCCTGCGCCCCGCCGGGGAGGTCCCGGCGGACGCCGCCGAGGCACTCGCCCAGGACGCCGCCCAGGACGCGCTTCTGGACGCCGCCGAGGGTGCCGTGGAGGGTGCTGTGGAGAAGCTCGTGCAGGAGAGGTTCGACGCCCTGCCGGCAGGGCTGCGCACGCTCGACGTCATGCAGCTCTCCCTCGAGGTGCTGCAGTCCATGGTGCTGCGCTACCGGCTGGCCGGCTATCCGCCCGACCTGCTCATCACCGTGCCGAAGAGCGCCGGACGGCTGCTGGACTTCCACCGCGCGGAGGAGCTCATCGAGCTCGGCCGGCGGATGGCCGAGGAGGCCATCGACCGCGCCGACGAGTTCCCGCCGGCGCGGCCGTCCCCGCGCTCCTAGCCCGCCTGGACGATCTCGTCCAGGTTCGCCTCGCTGTCGATCACGTCGTACTTGAGCATCAGCTCGGCGAGCGTCTCGAGCTCGTCGCGGTCCACCTCCGCGTCGAACTCCTCCAGTCGCAGGTCCGTGGCGACCTCCTCCGGCATGTTGAGGAAGCTCACGATGGTCTCCCGCACCCGGTCCGGGTTGTCCTGCGCGAACTGGAGCGCCTCCTCGATCGCGGCGTTGTAGCTCTCGAGGACCTCCGGGTTCTCCTCGGTGAACGCGGTGCTGCTGAAGGTGACCATGGTGTCGAGGCCCGGCACCGTGTCCTGGTAGTTGTAGCCGACCAGCGCGGTCTGCTCGCCGTTGATCAGCTGGGTCAGGAACGGCTCCGGGACCCAGGCGGCGTCGATCTCCCCGCGCTCCAGCTGGGCCGGCATGTCCTGGAAGGGCATCTCGACGAAGTTCACGGCGTCGGGGTCGCCGCCGTCCTGGCTCACGGCCTCCTTGATGGTCAGGTCCCCCTGGCCGTTGACCGTGTTCACCGCGACCCGCTTGCCGGCGAGATCGGCCCAGGACGCGATGCCGGCGTCCCGGTTGGCGGCGACTCCGGTGATGTCCTCGCCCTCGGGCATCGAGCTGCTGAAGCCGCTGAGGATCTTCATGTCGAGGCCCTGACCCTTCGCGAGGATGACCGAGAGCGGGTTGCCCACGCCGATGTCCATGGAGCCGCCCGAGACGGCCGGGAGCATGGCGGCGCCGCCCTGAGCGGTCTCGATCGTGACGTCCAGGCCGTGCTCCTCGAAGATGCCCTCGTCCAGGGCGAGCTGCACGGGCGCGGACGGCGCGATGGGGATGACGCCGATGGTGAGGGGCTGCAGCTCCTCACCGTCCCCGCCCCCGCCGGTGGTCCCCCCGCCGCCGCAGGCGGTGAGGGCGAACGTCAGGACGGTTCCGACGGCGACTGCTCCGGCGAACGGGTGCTTCATGGTGGTCCTCTTCCTCGGGTCGGTGCTTCCGGCGCCCGGCACCGGCGAATCCGCTGTGAGATGCATCACGCACATCGGTGCCCTCACCGTAGAGGCAGACCGTTGGATTCGTCAATGGTTGTGGCTGTGAATTGTTGCGCTGTCCCCCGAAAGGACCCGCGGCGGTTCACTGGTCGCGCAGCAGTGCCTCCACGGTGCGGGCCAGGTCCAGCAGCACGGCGTCCGCCCCCGGCCCCGCGGCGAGCTCCAGGCCCACCGGCAGGCCCTCCGCGGTGCGCCCGGCGGGGATGCTGATCCCGGGCGTGCCGATGATGCCGGCGAGGTCGCAGTGGCGGGTGAAGGTGCCGGAGGCGGGCACCTGCCGGCCGTTGAGCTCTACGGTCTCGTCGTGGGCGATCGGCCGGGCCGTCAACGGGCAGGTCGGCTGCACCAGGGCCGTCACCCCCTGGGCCTGCATCGCCCCGGTGTACAGCCGCAGGGCGAGCCGGCGCTCCTCCTGGGCTGCCCGGTACTCGTCGTCGGCGGCGCGGAACACCTGCGCCAGATCCCAGATCCGCCGCACGTCCGGGCTGCCGATCCCGTCCTGCACCTCCGCGAGGGAGGGTCCCGTGCCGCGCGCGTCCAGATAGTCCTGGAGGTCGGGCAGGAACTCGTGGAGGACGATCGTCATGCCGGCCGTGGCGGCCAGCTCGTGGGCCGGACGGACGTCGACGCCCACGAGCTCCGCGCCCGCCGCCTCGAGCGCTCGCAGGGCCGCGCCGAAGACCGTGTCCACTCCAGGCTCCAGGTCCTCGAGGAACAGCTCGGGCACGCCGAGCCGGACCCCGTGCAGCGGGCCGGGGCCCTCGTCGTCGAGCTCCAGGTGCCGCGCACTGGGCACGGCCCGCGGGTGCTCGCCCGCGAGCAGGGCGTCCAGCAGCACGACGTCGTCCACGGTCCGGGCCATGGGGCCGATCGTGTCCCGCGAGTGGGCGATCCGCAGGACGCCCGACGACGGGTAGCGGCCCAGCGTGGGCCGGAATCCCACGATCCCGCACAGGGCGGCAGGGATGCGGGCCGAGCCCCCGGTGTCCGCGGCGACGGCGGCCGGGACCAGGCCCACTGCCACGGCCACCGCCGAGCCCCCGCTGCTGCCACCGGGGCTCAGTGCCGGGTCCGCGGGGTGGTGCACCGGTCCGTACGAGCTGTTGCTGGAGGTGGTGCCGAAGGACAGCTCGTGCGGGTTGGTCTTCAGGGTGAACAGGGCGCCCGCCGCCCGCAGGCGCGAGACCCCGAGGGCGTCCTGCACCACCACGTCCTGCTCGAGCGCCCGCGTCCCGCCGGTGGTGGGGAACCCGGCGACGTCCACGACGTCCTTGACCGCCAGCGGGATCCCCGTCAGCGGGCCCCACGTCTCCCGGCGGTCCAGCGCGTGGGCGAGGGCCCGGGCCAGCTCCGGGTCCGCGCTGATCACCGCTCCCAGCCGCTGCGCCGTGGGCAGGCGCTCCAGCAGGGCGTCGAGGTGTTCCACGTGGCTGATCCGGCCCGCCGCCAGTTCCGCCCGGGTGGTCCGGACGTCCCACGAACAGGGGCCGCTGAGGTCTGTGGCGAGCGTCATGATCCATGGTGTCCACGGACGGGCCGGAGCGGCAAGCCGTGTCCGCGGTCGGTGCGAGAATAGAGGGGCTGCCCGGAAGGTCGGGCGGTGTCGTCGTGTGCGCACCGTGCTGTCCGCAGGGTGTGCGGGGAAGAGGTGGACCAGGTGTCGATGGTGTCGGAGCGCTCGTCCGGGAGCGACCGGGAGTTCGGCCGGACCCCGCCGCAGGACAACGTCGCGGAGCAGTCCGTGCTCGGCGGGATGATGCTGTCCAAGGACGCGATCGCGGACGTGGTGGAGGTCCTGCGCGGCGTCGACTTCTACAAGCCCGCTCACGAGTCCATCTACGAGGCCGTGATCTCCCTGTACGGGCGCGGCGAGCCGGCCGACGCCATCACGGTGGCGGACGAGCTCACGAAGCGCGGCGAGATCGAGCGCGTCGGCGGTCCCGCGTACCTGCACACCCTGATCTCCTCCGTGCCCACGGCGGCCAACGCGGGCTTCTACGCCGAGATCGTGCGCGAGCGCGGCGTGCTGCGCCGGCTCGTGGAGGCCGGCACCAAGATCGTCCAGCTCGGCTACAGCTCGGACGGCGAGGTCGACGACATCGTCAACGCCGCCCAGGCCGAGATCTACCAGGTGGCGGAGCGGCGCTCCTCCGAGGACTACACGGTGCTGAAGGAGGTCATCGAGTCCACGGTCGACGAGATCGAGGCCGCCGGCTCCCGCGGGGAGGGCATGCGCGGCGTGCCCACCGGCTTCATCGAGCTCGACGAGCTGACCCAGGGTTTCCAGGGCGGGCAGATGATCGTCATCGCGGCCCGCCCGGCCATGGGCAAGTCCACCCTGGCCCTCGACGTCGCGCGGTCCGCGGCGATCAAGCACAACCAGACCACGGTGATCTTCTCCCTCGAGATGAGCCGCAACGAGATCGCCATGCGCCTGCTCTCCGCCGAGGCCACGCTGAACATGCAGGACCTGCGCAAGGGGCGGCTGCAGGACGAGCAGTGGGCGAAGATCGCCACCACGATGGGCAAGATGGACTCCGCGCCGCTGTTCATCGACGACTCCCCGAACATGTCCCTCATGGAGATCCGGGCGAAGTGCCGCCGGCTCAAGCAGAAGCACGACCTCAAGCTCGTGGTGCTCGACTACCTCCAGCTCATGAGCTCCGGCAAGAAGGTCGAGTCCCGTCAGCAGGAGGTCTCGGAGTTCTCCCGTGCCCTGAAGCTGCTGGCCAAGGAGCTCGAGGTCCCGGTCATCGCGCTGTCGCAGCTGAACCGCGGCTCGGAGCAGCGTCAGGACAAGAAGCCGATGGTGTCCGACCTCCGTGAGTCGGGCTCGATCGAGCAGGACGCCGACATGGTGATCCTGCTGCACCGCGACGACGTCTACGACAAGGAGTCGCCGCGCGCCGGCGAAGCCGATGTGATCGTGGCGAAGCACCGCAACGGTCCCACCAAGACGATCGTGGTGGCCTTCCAGGGCCACTACTCCCGGTTCGCGAACATGGCGCACGAGGGGCTGTAGCGCTCGCAGGGCGCCGTGCAGGGCCATCGGCCAGGATGCCGAGCCGCAGGGCGAGGGGCAGCTTTTCCAGCCGGAACGTGGATGGCAGTTCCTCGTCCCGGGAGTTGTGCGGCACGCAGGTCGTGGGACCCGATCCGTTCCCGAGGGCGGGACGCTGAGGCGGCCGGGACGTCTTTTGCTCCTGACGGGGACGGATCGCCCGGCCGGCGCGCTCGTGGTGAACGGGGAGGGCCAATGCCCCACCGTCTGTCGAGCTGACGGTCTTCGCATTAGTGTGAAATGCGTCCCGTTGCAGCCTCCTCCAGGAGTCCATGATGTCATCCCAGCAACATCCCTTGTCGCGGCGCACGGTGCTCGGCGGTCTCGCCGCTGTCGGCGCTGTTCCGCTGCTGACGCCGGTCACTGCTGCCTCGGCGGCGGGGGCCAGGGCGCCGTTGCGCTCCGACGCACGCACCAAGGTCGTCCTCCTGGGCACCAGCGGCGGACCGGGCTGGGGCGCCACCGAGCCGCCGCGGATGGGCATCGCCAGCGCGCTGGTCGTCGGTGACCGCTACTACCTCATCGACACCGGTGAGGGCGTCGGGTTCCGGCTCATGGACGCCAAGCTCGGAAACTGGGAGTCCCGGGCCGCGCTGAGCGACCTGCGCGCGATCTTCCTCACTCATCTGCACTCGGACCACATCAGCGATCTGTCCAACATCCTCAGCCTGGGTGCCTACAACGGTCTGGTGGCCGCGGACCGTCCTGTCCCGGTCTGGGGACCTGGCAATCGCGGGGTCCTGCCGCCGAAGACCGGCACCCACCCGATGCCGCCCATCACCGCGCCTGAGAATCCCACCCCGGGCACCCAGGAGATGGTCGACCTGCTCGTGCGGGCCTTCGCCACGGACTTCAACGACCGCTCCATCGACGGGGGCATGCCGGCTCCGCAGGACATGTTCGCCGGCTACGACATCCCCTTGCCGGAGCGGCTCGTCGACGACCCGAACGGTGATCCGCATCCGCGGATGAAGCCGGTGGTCTTCTACGAGGACGACCGGGTGAAGGTCTCAGCGACTCTCGTCCAGCACGCTCCGGTCTTCCCGTCCTTCGCCTTCCGCTTCGACACCGAGGACGGCAGCGTCGTCTTCTCCGGTGACACCGGCCCCAGCCACAACCTTGTTCGGATGGCGCGAGGGGCGGACGTGCTGGTGCACGAAGTGATCGCCACGGAATGGGCGGCACAGCGCTACCCAGAGCCCCGCAGTGCCGAGGACGAGGCCGCCTATCGGCACCTCATCAAGTCCCACACGCCCGTCGAAGAGGTAGGTGCCATCGCGGAGAAGGCCGGTGTCCCGACGCTCGTGCTCAACCATTTCGTACCCGGCAGCTGGCCGCTCGAGAAGTGGCAGGCAGCGCAGCAGGGATACAGCGGCCGTCTCATCGTCGGGGCCGACCTGGACGAGATCGAGCTCTAGAGCAGGACCGCCGACGGGCAGTGCGCATGTCCTGCGTGCACCCATGAGAGGCGAGTCGATTGCGGAGCTCTCCGCAAGGTAAGGGTTGTGAGTCGTTTTGGTTGCGAGACATTCCGAGCGGGCTGTCCTCATGGCGTGAGCAGCTCTGAGCTGTGGGGAGTTGGGGTCCGTGTGGGCTGGCGCCGATCCTGAGTGGTCGATGGAGTGCGGTGGTGCTCAGTCGTCGGTGTGGAGGTTGCGTTGCAGCCACAGGGTCAGCCACAGCTTCAGGCGGGTCTCGTCCCAGTCCGGGGCGTCGACGACCAGCGCTTCGGGTCCGTAGCGGTAGACCGAGGTGGCCCCGTCTCGGTCGGTGAGTTCGGCGATCATTCGGTCCACCAGTGCCGGGTGGTCCTTGGCGAGGTTGGCGCGCAGTCCGACGTCGAAGCAGTCCACCTCGGCCACCACGGTTACCAGCGGCTCCTCGGCGGCCTCGGCCACTGGGCCCTTCGCCGCGCAGTGCGGCGATGGTGCGGCGGGTGTGGTTGAGCATCTCGGTCCCGCTCAACGGGTCGCGGCCGTGGGCGGATTGGTAGGCGCTGTAGAGCGGGATCCCGGGGAGGAAAATCTGGTGGTGCTCGGCGGCGAGGACGGGGTAGTTGCGCATCGGGTGGTCATCGAGGCGGTGCACCCCGACGATCCAGTGCGCGTCGGGGACCGCGGTGGTGATGACCTGGGCAAGGTAGGAGGTGAAGCCGTCGACCAGGGTCAGCGTCTCGGCCGGGGGGTGGGGGTCCACCAGCATCCCGTGGCGGGCCCAGCTGGGCCAGGAGGGGCGGGTGGGGTTCTCCTCCAGTGATCTGGGGTCGACGCCGAGTGCGTCGGCCTGGGCGGTGATCCACTCCCACACCGGCGCCACCGTCTCGGGGGTGCCGTCGAGCAGTCCGTCGGGGTCGAGGCCGTGGGCGGCCAGGGTGGAGCGCAGCTGCTCCAGCGCCGGGGAGCGTTCGGCGATGAACTCATCCGGAGCGTCAATGGCCCGAGCTGGGATCATGTCCTCGTAGAGCAGTTTCCCCATGGCCGTCACTGTAATAGGCCCCCAACGGTTGGCGTCGATGCCGGTGGCGGGACTGATTCGTGGCCCTGGGCAGGCGGGGCGAGATGGGTCATCGCGGAAGATCTCCTTCTTCCCGGGTCCGGGGCGGGACCGGTCAGCGGTGGGCCTGGAGGTCTGGTCCTCGAAGCCGTCGAGCACCCTCCTGAAGAGGTGTCTGGCCGGGACCATGGTCGAGACCTCTTGGAGGCGCTGTGCATCGTGGGACGGGAGGGAGTCCTGGGCGACGGTGGCGTCGTGGGCTGCCAGTGCTGTCGGGCAGCCGGCGGCCACGGCCCCGGCTCCGTGCCCGGTGGTGGGGGCCGCACGAGGGGTGTGGCGCCTCAATTCCCGTCTCTGAGACGTGGACAACGCTGGGGGGTCGGGTCACAATGATGCGGGCCTTGTGGCGGGGCCGCGCAATGGCCTTGGAGAGCGGAGCCTGGTGGAACGGTTCCTGTGGTGGAAGAGGGAACTGGTTCATGGGTGAGATGTTCCGCCACGAGCTGGTGATCACCGACCCGGAGGTGCTTTCCGTGCTCGGGGAGCGGACCGGGCTGCGGTTCGGCTACAGCTCCACCGATCCGGACTTCTCCTACAGCCTCTCCCGGGCCGGGGATGAGCAGATCGCTGTGTCATCGGTGCATGTGGGCGGGACGATTTCCATGTGGGGCGACACCGAGGTGTTCACGGTGGCCCACGTGCAAGCCGCCCGGTATGACTGGCGGATCCGCGGGGAGACTGGCAACGCGGCGGCGGGGTCCTCGGTGCTGTTCCGCCCCGAGCACCCGTCCCTGGTGGTGGCCCAGGACGTGGATGTGACCATGGCGCATCTACCGGTGGATCTGGTGCAAGCCACGGCCGACACCGTCTACGGCACCGAGGCCCCGGTGGGCTTCGCGTCCTCGGCCCCGCTCAGTGCCCAGCTGGGACGGTACTGGTCAGGGTTGATCCGTTACGGGGCCGGTGTGCGGGACTCAGAGGCCTTCGCCGAACCGTTGGTGCGGGCCGAGCTGGCCCGCCACCTGAGCGTGGGCCTGCTGGAGTGCTTTCCGCTGCTCGGGGACCGCCAGGGGCGGTATCTGTCCATGGAGGCCCAGTCCCAGCGGTATCGGATCGCGGTCCAGTTCTTCGACGACCACGCCCCGGAGCCGGTCACCGTGGAGGACGCGGCCCGGGCGGCGGGCACGACCACGAAGGCCCTGGTGCGGGCTTTTCGCGCCAACCACCCGCTGGGATTGACCCCCGGACAGTACCTGCGCCGGGCACGGCTGGATGCGGCCCACCGCGACCTGCAAGCCGCTGATCCCCAGGCCGGGGACACCGTGAAGGCGATCGCCGCCCGGTGGGGCTTCACCCACCCGGGCCGCTTCGCCCAGTACTACCAACAGCTCTACGGAACGACACCGAGCCGCACGCTGGACCGTTAACGCCCACCGGCGACACCGGTGCGTGGTGCCGGGTCATGGGACGGGTCCCCGTGGCACGGGGGGCGTTGTTCTCGAGGCCGCCGTCAGCCTCGGTGGCCTGCCTCGTCTTCCCGTCCCGCAGCAGCGACTGGCCGCGTTGCTGGAGTTCCTGCCGGCGGGCCCGGTCCTGGGGTGATTCGGGGTCGTGATCGACCCTGTGCTGGTCCTGGGATCGGAGGCGCACCGCGGGTGGGCTGGAGTCTTCCACACCGCCGGTCCAGCCCTCCCCGAGGCTCTCGCTGTGACGGTGCGAGTCCAGGACTGTCATAGGAAAGCCGAACCATTGGGATCCGGGGTGGCCCTTGCCACGCACGAGCTGACCGTTGGACAGGTGAGAGGTCACGGCCCGGCCGCCTCGAGGTTGTCTACGTCATTATCCTGTTCGCGACGAGTGGGTGCGACAGAACTCGCGCACGACATCGTTGACCTGCTCAGGCCGCTCGAGATTGCTCATGTGTCCTGCGCCCTCGATCACGAAGAGCTCCGTTTCCGGGATCGCTTCCTGGAACTGGCGGGCGATTCTGAGCGGCGAGCGAACATCCAAGTCTCCCCAGATCAACAGGGTGGGGACGGCGATGTGAGGCAGCAGATCGCTCAGGTCGGTCTCAGCCATGATGGCCAGCTCGTGCTCGAGGGTGGCGGGGCGGACATCGGCGGCGATGGCGGCGAGCAAAGGCACGAACTTCGCCGGCGGATCGTTGGCGAAGAGCCCCGGGAGCGTGGGATCGAAGTCCTCGAGCGGCCCGGTGAGCATCCGGCGGGCGCCGGCAACCCGCGCTCTTACCTCGTCCAGGGGCAGCGATCCCTTCCAGCCGGCGTAGGTGTCGATCATGATCAGGGTCGCGACGAGCCCAGGATGACGGCGGTAGAACTCGAGCACCACGGTGCCGCCCCAGGACAGGCCGGCGATATGCGCAGGACCAAGTTCAAGCGTCTCGATCAGCGCCGCGAGTCCGTCCGCGAAGCCCGCCAAGGCGAAGCCCTCCGGCAGGTCTGAGGACCGGCCGGCCCCTGGCTCGTCCCAGGCAATGACTGTGAACTCGTCGGCCAGGCCAGCAAGCTGCGGTTGCCAGATGCGACTGTCCTCGGCCGCGCCATGGACAAAGACCAGAGGAGGGCCTTCACCGACCCGCTCGTAGGCGATCTTGAGCCCATCCGCCTCGACAAACTCCACCCTTGGAAGGTACTCCCGTCGCGCTCGATGTGTCACTCTTCTTGACCTTGCCGATGACTGGAAGCGACAGTCGCGACAGTGACCGCTGTATGCCTTGGAAGCCAAGGGATGCGAGACGTCTCGTCCAAAGATTCTGCGCGCGCATGTTTCCGCGGTGGAGCATGTCTTGCATCTATGTGCTTTATCCACGCCCCTAGAATCAGCTACTCAACGTTAGTTGCGAGACACATAGGGGTGGACTTGGGGAAGCTGATCGGGTATGTCCGAGTGTCGACGCGGCAGCAGGACGCAGATCGCCAAGTGTCTGATCTCCTACATGCCAGCGTGCAGCGCGATGACCTCTATGTCGATCATGGAGTGTCTGGAAACGCGCGTCGCGTCCGGAGTTCGGCCGGGCGGTGGCAGCGCTCGAGGAGGGTGACACTCTGGTGATCACCACGTTGGACCGGTTGGGGCGGTCGACGCAGAACATGCTGGTCTTCGCCGAGGCGCTGCGGGGCAGGGGTGCGGGGTTGCGGGTGCTGAACCTGGGTGGGGGAGATGTGGACACCCATACTCCGATGGGCTCAATGGTCTTCACCGTGATGGCCGCCCTGGCCCAGATGGAGCTGGAGATCAAGCGGGAGCGGATCACCGACTCGGTGGCCAAACGCCGGGCCGTCGGCAAGGACCTCGGCGGGCGACGCCAGACCTTCACTGACTCCCAGATCCGCAACGCCCTGCGCCTGATCGAGTCCGGGGAACCGGCCACCCAGGTCGCCCGCGACCTCGGCATGTCCCGGGCCACCCTCTACCGGCGCATCCGCGAGCTTCCAATGCCTACTGCCTGAGTTGCCGCTCCTGGGAGGCCCGAGGGGCGGAGAGTGCTGGTGAGACGCGTCAGCTGCCGAGGCAATCGCGGATGAAACCGCGCAGCCACTGCTGGGCCGGATCGTTCTCGCGCTGGGGGGTCCAGGCCATCGAGACCGTAAACCGGGGGAACGGGATGGGGGGCTCGGAGAGGACGAGGTCGGTGGTCGCGGCGAAGGCCTCGGCGGCGTGGCGCGGCAGGGTGACCACCACGTCGGCAGTCTTCAAGGGGGTCAACGCCCCGGAGAAGTGGGTGGTGGACCCGATGATCCGCCGACGCAGCCCGCGGGCCTCGAGCAGATCATCGACGATCCCGCGCCGCCCGTCGTAGGAGACCAACAGGTGCGGCATGGCCAGGTAGTCCTCCAGCCCCAGCGGGGTGCCCAGCCCCAAGCGGCGCCCGTCGTAGAGGCAGGCATAGCCGGAGGAGAACAACTCCTCCCGCTGAAAACTCTCGGCCAACCCGGGCAGGGCCCCGATGGCCAGATCCACGGAACCCTCCGTCAGCAGGGACTCGACGGTGTAGCGGTTGGACTGGCGCACCAGCACAGACACTCCCAGCTTCTCCGCCTGCAGGTACTGGAGCATCCGGGGCAGCATGCGGGCCTCGATGTCGTCGGACATGGCCAGCACGAACGCCCGGTCGCCGGCGGCGGGGTCGAAGACGGGTTCCTCGAACAGCACCCCGGACAGTTCCCGCAGCGCCCACCGGATGCGCGGGGCGATCTCCTTGGCCTTCGGGGTGGGGGCCATTCCGTCCTTGGTGCGGGTGAACAGCTCGTCGTCGAAGAGCCGGCGCAGCCGGGCCAGGGCCGCACTGGCGGCGGCCTGGCTGATGCCCAGGGCGTGGGCGGTGTGGGTGACGTGGCGTTCGCGCATGAGCACCTCGAAGGTCACCAGCAGATTGAGGTCCACACTCCGGAAATCACGTTCGTCGATGGTCATCATCGCCCATATTAGTTTCCCTTCTGATGGAGTGGGGAGGACAATTTTGGGTATGACATCTGTGAGAGTGGCCGTCGTCCAGGCCGGTTCCGTCCTGTTCGACACCGCAGCCACCCTCGCGAAGGCCGAGCACTACATCCGCGAGGCCGCGTCCCAAGGGGCGGAGCTGATCGTGCTGCCCGAAGCGTTTGTCGGCGGCTACCCCAAGGGCCTGGACTTCGGGATCACCGTCGGCTCCCGCGCCCCGGAGGGGCGGGAGCTGTTCCGCCGCTACTCGGATGCGGCCGTGGCGGTGCCCGGGCCCGAGACCGATCGCCTGGCCGGGCTGGCCGCCGAGCTGGGCACCCACCTGGTGGTCGGGGCCATCGAGCGCGACGGGTCCACCCTGTACTGCACCGTGCTGTTCTTCACCCCGGCCGAGGGCCTGGTGGCCACCCACCGCAAGCTCATGCCCACCGCCGCCGAACGCTACCTGTGGGGCCAGGGCGACGGATCGACCATGCCGGCGGTGGCCACCGCGGTGGGGGTGCTGGGGGCGGCCATCTGCTGGGAGAACTACATGCCGCTGTTCCGTCAGGCGATGTACGCCAAGGGCGTGCAGATCTGGTGCGCTCCGACGGTGGATGACCGCGAGCAGTGGCAGGCCAGCATGACCCACATTGCCCTGGAGGGGAGGTGCTTCGTGCTCAGTGCCAACCAGTTCCTCGCCCGGGCGGACCTGCCCGGAGACGTCCACCCCGTCCAGGGCGAGGACCCGCAGACGGTCTTGATCGACGGAGGCTCCACCATCGTCTCCCCGCTGGGCGAGGTGCTGGCCGGACCGCTGCGCGGCACCGAGGGCGTGCTGGTCGCCGAGGTGGACCTGGACGAGCTGACCCGGGCGAGATTCGACCTCGACACCGTCGGGCACTACGCCCGACCCGACGTCTTCACCCTGACCGTGGACGAGACACCCCGCACCTCCGTGCACGCCACGAGCGGGGAGACCCGCGCACCGGCGGAACAGCCGGTGCGGGCCTGAGCGGACGAACGCCCACCGCGCACCCGGAGGGCCCATCGGCCCACCGACCACGACGACCTAGTACGAGGAAGACCATGAGCAAGCGACCCCGCCCCGACAACAACGAGCCCGTCCCACCCAAGCGCAGCCTCTTCCGGCGCTTCGACGACCTGTCGATGCGCATCTACGGGCCGGCCGCGCGCAGCCGCCGGGACCTGCGGGGCCAGGACCAGCCCAGCGAGCAGACCAAGGCGTGGTACCAGAACCTCCAGCAGGAGTACGTCACGGAGAAGGACGCCACCGGCCGCACCTACCTACGGCCCCGCCGCCCCGAGGACGGTCCGGCCACCTCCCCGGAGAACCCCCAGTGACCTCCTCGACTGCCCTCCCCGTTGCGCCCCTGACCGATTCCGAGGTGCGTGCGCTGCGGGAGGACTTCCCGCTGCTGACGAACAGCCCGGCGGTCTATCTCGACTCGGGGGCCACTTCCCAGAAGCCCCTGGCCGTGCTGGACGCCGAGCGGGAGTTCTACCTGCACCGTAACGCCGCGGTCCACCGCGGAGCGCATTCCCTGGCCGTGGAGGCCACCGACGCCTACGAGGAGGCCCGCCAGGTGGTGGCCGGTTTCGTGGGGGCCACCGAGCGGGAGCTGGTGTGGACCTCCAACGCCACCGAGGCGATCAACCTGCTCGCCTACGCCTTCTCCAACGCCGCGGCCGGTCGCGGGGGAGACGCGGCCGCCCGCTTCCGGCTGGGCCCGGGTGATGAGATCGTCACCACCGAGGCCGAGCACCACGCCAACCTCATCCCGTGGCAGGAGCTGGCCGCCCGCACCGGGGCGACCCTGCGCTGGATCCCCGTGGACGAGACCGGGCTGCTCGACCACGAGGCCGCCCGGCAGGTGATCGGGGAACGGACCCGGGTGCTGGCCTTCTCCCACGTCTCCAACGTCACCGGCGCGATCACCGACGTCGCGGACCTGGTGGGCCTGGCCCGGGAGGTGGGCGCCTTGACGGTGCTGGACGCCTGCCAGTCGGTGCCGCACCTGCCGGTGGACTTCCCGGCCCTGGGGGTGGACTTCGCGGTGTTCTCAGGGCACAAGATGCTCGGGCCCACCGGCATCGGGGCACTGTGGGGGCGCGCCGAGATGCTGGACGCGATGCCGCCGTTCCTCACCGGCGGATCCATGATCACCAAAGTCACGATGGAGTCCGCCCGGTACCTGCCGGCCCCCACCCGGTTCGAGGCCGGCACCCAGCGCATCAGTCAGGCCGTGGCCCTGGCCGCGGCCGTGGAGTACCTGCAGGGCATCGGGATGGAGCGGGTCGCCGCCCACGAGCGCGAGCTGGGGCAGCGGCTCGCGGCCGGGCTCGCCCAGCTAGAGGGGGTCCGGCTGATCGGCCCGCCCCCGGGCACGGAGCGGGTGGGGCTGGCCGCGGTGGACGTGGCCGGGGTGCACGCCCACGACGTCGGTCAGGTCCTCGACGTCGCGGGGGTGGCGGTGCGGGTGGGTCATCACTGCGCCCAGCCGCTGCACCGGGCGCTGGGGCTGACGGCCTCCACCCGGGCCAGCGGCTACCTCTACACCACCGCCGAGGACGTGGACCGGTTCCTGGCCGAGCTCGCCGGGGTCCGCACCTACTTCCGCGTGGGGAGCACCCGGTGAACGGCCTGGACGCGCTCTACCAGGAGGTCATCCTCGACCACGCCAAGCGGCGGACCGGCGAGGGCCTGACCGCCCCGGCGCCCGGGCACGGGGCCGGGGAGTCCCACCAGTACAACCCCACCTGCGGCGACGAGATCACCGTGCGCGTTGAGCTCGCGACCGGCGCCGGAGGCGCGGAGCCGGTGGTGGAGCGGCTCAGCTGGGAGGGGGCGGGTTGCTCGATCTCCATGGCCGCGGCCTCCGTGCTGGCCGAGACCGCCCCCGGGATGACCCGGGCCGAGCTACTGGAGCTGATCGGGGCGTTCCGGGAGCTGCTGCGGTCCCGCGGCACCGTGGTCCCCGACGAGGAGGTCCTCGGCGACGCCGCCGCCTTCGCCGGGGTCTCCCGGTTCGTGGCCCGGGTCAAGTGCGCGATGCTCGGCTGGGTCGCCGCCGAGGAGGCCCTGCCCCGGGCCGGACAGTCATAGTTGCTTTTGGGGTCGTTAAGGCGTGTTGCTCAACCGCATGTACTTCCCCCACAGGTACAGCAGAATGCTCATGTAGTGGGTGACGGGCCGTAGAGGCTCGACATTTGGCGGTTCATCCAACGAACGCCTTCCAGCATCCCGCCGAATGGATAAAGGTGATAAAGAACGATTCCGAAATCCCCGCCTTCCAGCCCGGTCGTGAGTTGATCCCAATACCTTTCAGGGCCGACTCGCCGATCAGGTTCGGCCGTGGACAGTCCGTACCGTCGGGCGGTGGCCGCCGATGGTTCCACGCCAAATCGCTGGGCGTATCTTAGGAGTTTTCCGACGCTGGCCGGTCCCGGCACGCCAATGCGCACGGGTGTGTCGATTCCTTCGTGGCGCAATCGCGTCATCCATTGCACGACGGCATCGGCGTCAAATCCGAACTGCGTGGTGATCTCGACCGAGCAGCCTGCGTCCTGGAGAAATTCGACCTTCCATTTCAAACAGCGCCAGAGCGTGTCGGTGTCGATCTTCGGGTGTCCTTCCGGATAGCCCACGATCCCCACCTGGCGAATGGAATGGCGTTCCAGGAGGCCGCTTCCCAGGAGGGCCAGCGAGTCCTCGAAGGGACCGGCCGGGACCGTCGGATCGCCGCCCACCAGGATGACCCGGGCCGGTGCAGCCGCTGCGCTCAGGGCGTCGAGGAGGTCATCGCGGTCTTGTTCGGAGTGCAAGCGGCGTGAGGAAATGATGGGGACGGGATCGAATCCGCACGCGCGTATAACTCGTGCAGCGTTGATGCGTTGGGCATGATCCTCGTTTCCGAGGAACGCGATGTTGATCGGTGTCCCCGGTGGGATTTCTGCTTTGGCGGCCTCGACTTGTGCGATGTCTTTCCCCGCCACCTCCAGAGCATAAGACCTGTCCGGGGACTGTCGTATGGTGCGGTGCCGATCGTCAAGATAAGGCATTTTTATCATCTGGGTTGCTGAAGAGCAGGTCTTCCGGGCAGATGAATATTTCCATGCTGTCGGAGCCTGGTGGATGTCGTCTTCCGAAATAGGGAAGCGGGCGTTCGAGTGTCCCTGCCGTCAGTAAGGGTAGGCGGGGAAATGTGCGGGTCTTTGATATATCAGTCCTTGCCAAAGGATATGTTGGCCCTTGCGGTCTGGTCAATATTTTGCCGCAACCCTCGCGCTGCCGTGTTGCCGGTTAGCTGGTTGCCTCTGGTGCGACCTACAGCGGGGTCGGGCAATATTTCCTAGCTGGCCTGGAATTGACGGCGGAATGCTGAGGGGGTGATGCCGGCGCGCTGGGTGAAGTACTTGACGAAGTTGCTGGCATCGTCGAAGCCGAGCCGGTCGGCGACGCGGTTGATGGGATCGTCTCCGTGGGCCAGGAGCCGGCGTGCTTCCAGGACGACCCGGTGGTCGATGAACTCCTTGGCGCCTACACCGGCGGCGGCCGTGGTGGCGCGGGTGAGGGTGCGGGGGGAGTAGCCCAGGATCCGGGCGTAGTCGTTGACGTGGCGGGTGCGGGTGAAGTGTTCCTCCACGGCGGTGCGCAAGCGCAGGAAGGCTTCGGTGTGCTCGGGGGCGGGGCTGCCGATCGGTGTGGCCTGGTGGGTCAGTCGCAGCATCACCACGGCCAGCAGATGCTGGAGGATGCGGGCCCGCAGCGGCGCAGGAAGCGGGGTCGTGGCCTCGTACTCGTGGACGAGGTGGCCCAGTGCCTCCTCCATGGCCGTGGCGTCCTCCCCGGCCAGGTCCCGGTGGACGCGGCCGAACGGATCATCCAGCCGCGTCTGGGCGGAGGTCGTTGTGTCCAGGACCCCGGGCTGGAAGAGCACCAGCCACCCCGATCCGGTGGTCAGGTCCCGGAAGTGCTGCACCTGGCCCGGACGCACCCACAACCACGCTCCGGGGGTGGCGGTGTAGTCGGTGAAGTCGACCATGTGCCGCACCATCCCCTGCTCCACGGTGAGCAGCTGGTGGAAGTTCAGGCGCTGCGCCCTCGCCAGGCCCGGGCGGCGCTGCATCCGTTGGTGCAGCTGGGCCAACGACATCACCTCGATCCCGCCGGCGTCCTGGCCGGGGGGTCGGTAGTGGATCTGCTGAACCTCAACGTGTCCTTTTTTCACCATGATGAGTCGTCACTGTACCTCGATCACCCGAGGGCTCTTCCCTAGATTGGTAATTAATCACCGGGGCGAGCCGCCACCAGGCATGGCGGAAGTGCGCAGGCGCGTGGCCCGGAACAACCATTGGAGGAGACCTTCATGACTCGAGTTGAGCTCACCTACGCCTTCGACGCCTACTGCGGCTGGTGCTACGGATTCGCCCCGGCGCTGCACGGCTTCGCGGCCGCCAACGCCGATCGGATCCAGCTGCGGGTGCTCTCCGGAGGCCTGTTCACCGGTCCGGCGGCCGGGCCGATCGGCAACTACCCGCACATCCCGGCCGCCAATGAGCGCATCGCCGCGCTCACCGGTGTGGCCTTCGGCGACCCGTATCAGCGGATGCTCACCGAGGGCACCACGGTCATGGACTCCACCGCCGCGGCCACCGGCCTGGTGGCCCTGCGCCGACAGGCCCCCGAACGGGCCGTGGAGTTCGCCGCCGCGATCCAGGACGCCTGGTACCTGCAGGGCCGCGACCTGCGGGATGCGGCGGTGTACCGCTCCATCGCCGTCGAGCACGATCTCGACGTCGACGCCGTCACGGAGGCCTACGCGCATCCGGCCACCCGGGCCGAGGCGCAGGAGGACTTCCGGGCACTGCGCCGTCTGGGCGTAAGCCAGTACCCGACCCTGTTGCTGCACACCACCACCGGGGTGCACCGCCTGGGCGGGCCGGTCGCATCGGCCCAGGCCCTCACCGCGGCTCTGGGCGCGCACCTGGCGCCCGCCGCTTCCTGATTTCCCCACCCCACCCTGTTCCCCGAAAGGACACCCCTTCATGGTCAACATCGCTGTTCTCGGTGCCACCGGCACCATCGGCTCCCGCATCGTCACCGAGGCCCTGGAGCGCGGCCACACCGTCACCGCCGTTCTCCGCGACCCCGCCAAGCTCACCGACGCCGACCCGCGCCTGAAGGTCACCACCGGTGACGTCCTGGACCCGGCCTCGGTGTCTGCCGTCGCCCAGGGCCAGGACGTGGTGGTCAGCGCCGTGGGCGGTGGGGACGGGCCCGGTCACCTGGCCACCATCACCCTGGCCGCCCGCGCGCTGGTCGAGGGCCTGCGCACCCTGGGGGAGCAGGCCCCGCGCCTGGTCGTCGTCGGCGGCGCCGGCTCCCTGCACACCCCCGACGGCGGCCAGGTCTGGGACACCCCGGGTCTGCCCGAAGCGCTGCTGCAGATCATGCACGCCCACGGCGACGCGCTGGAGTACTACCGCACCGTGACCGACGTGGACTGGACCAACCTCAGCCCCGCCGCCCAGATCGCCCCCGGTGAGCGCACCGGCAACTACCGCACCGCCGCCGAGGAGTTGATCACCAACGAGGCCGGTGACAGCGCCATCTCGGCCGAGGACTACGCCGTAGCGATCCTCGACGAGATCGAGACCCCGGCCCACTCCCGCCAGCGGTTCGCCGTCGCCTACTGACCACCTCGGTCATCCGCGGGGCGTAGCAGGGGACAGCCCCTGCTACGCCCCGCCATCACCGGAAAGACACCATTGAAAAAGATGCCGACACCCCACGAGTACTCACAGCCCCGGCGCAGCTGGTTCCGCCGCTTCGACGACCTCGCGATGCGCTTCTACGGCCCAGCCCAACGCAGCCCCCGCAACCTGCACGGTCAAGACCAACCCAGTGAGCAGACCCGGCAGTGGTACCATAACCTCCAGCAGGACTACGTCATGGAGAAGGACGCCTCCGGCCGCACCTACCTGCGCCCCCGCCACCGCTGACCAGAAAGACCCCCGCATGATCCCCACCCCATACGAGGACCTGCTACGAGAAGTCCTCGAACACGGCACCCCCGTCTCCGACCGCACCGGCACCGGGACCCGCAGCCTGTTCGGCCGGCACCTGCGCTTCGACCTCACCCAAGGGTTCCCCCTGGTCACCACCAAACGGGTGCACTTCAAGTCCGTGGCCGTGGAACTGCTGTGGTTCCTGCGCGGGGACTCCAACGTGGAGTGGATGCAGGAGCAAGGCGTGAGCATCTGGGACGAATGGGCGGACCAGGACGGCCAACTGGGACCGGTCTACGGGGTCCAGTGGAGGTCATGGCCCACACCGGATGGCCGGCACATCGACCAGATCACCGCCGTGATGGACTCCCTGCGCACGGACCCGCACTCCCGCCGCCACATCGTCTCGGCGTGGAACGTGGCCGAGTTGGCGCACATGGCCCTGCCCCCGTGCCATGCCTTCTTCCAGTTCTACGTCCAACCACAACAGCACGGGCCCGGCAAACTCTCCTGCCAGCTCTACCAGCGCAGCGCGGACATGTTCCTGGGCGTCCCGTTCAACATCGCCGCCTACTCCCTGCTCACCCACATGATGGCCCAGCAGCTGGGGCTCAACGTCGGGGAGTTCATCTGGACCGGCGGGGACTGCCACATCTACGACAACCACCTCCAACAGGTCCGCGAGCAACTCTCCCGCACCCCGTTCCCCGCTCCCAGCCTGGCCTTCACCCGGAAACCCGACACGCTCTTCGACTACACCTGGCAGGACATCGAGATCCAGGACTACCGCCACCACCCGACGATCACCGCACCAGTGGCGGTCTGACCACGGGCCCCGCCCCGCCACGGGGCTGCAGACCCCCAGAAGGACTTCCCCGCCCCGAACACTCCTGCGCACTCCTTCGGAACTGGCGCAGCCGTTGCTCCCTCTACCCGGAAAGAACCTGACCATGCCCCACTCAGCACGCCGAGAACCACCCTTCAACTACGCACCGGTGGGCGCCACCCAGGTGGAGGACTACCGGGGCACCTCGCCGTTCCGGAACCGGATCAGCCAGGAACGCGTACAGATCGGAGTCGGCCAAGCCCGTTGGGAGCACGCAGGCAAGGAAATCCTCTCCTGGGGCCTCCAGCGCCGGGCGGGCTACTCCGTCGTCCCCCTGGGTCACCCCCACAACGCCGATGGGGAGTCGGCGCCCCACGGACGGTCCGCGGCGGCGTTGCCGCCGGTAGCACCCGGCGCAGCGGTGCAGCTGCGCCGTCGTCTCGGCCCCCTGCCGATCAGCATGCCCACCCGCGTCGTCTACGTGCTTGACGAGCCCCACCGCAAGGGCTTCGCCTTCGGCACGCTGGCCGGGCATCCCGTCAGCGGGGAAGTGGCTTTCATCGTCGAACGCTCCCCGGACGACTCGGTGTGGTTCACTCTGCGTTCGCTCAGCGGCCCGGGAAAAGGCCTCTGGTGGATCACCTACCCGATCGTTGTGCTGCTGCGCGGACGATTCCGGAACTCCTACCTGCAGGCCCTGGCAGAACCCCTCGAGGCGCTGCAAGCAGGGGACGACGGCAGCCGCGGATACGGGAGCTGAGAACCCCAAGACGCCCCGGGCCGGCGGGCTGCCCTGAGGCAAGTCCGCCAGCCCAGGGCACCCCGGATGGCGACCACTTAGGAGCAAGGAGCAGGGAATGGAACAGCGTGCCCCGCTGCGCCTTGCGCGTGCGTTGCTGGTCACCGCCGTCGTCCTCGCCCTGGCGGCCGTCGGGCACCTGGCCGGCGGGGGCGGCCTTCCACCCCTGATCGTCCTGATCGGTCTGGCAGCAGGAGTCCTGGGCCCGGTCACCTGGGCCAGCGGGCGCCGGCTGACCCTGGGGCCCCTGCTTGTGCTTCTCGGAGTAGCCCAGTGGGGCCTGCACGAAGCCTTCCTGCTGACTTCCACCGTTCCTGCCTGCGCTGCGGTCCCTGACAGCCATCACAGCACTCATCTGGGCCCGGACACTGCCTGCCCGACCGGGTTGGTGCTGGAGGCAGGCCATCACGGCCCCTCGGGACACGGGGCGGCCATGCTGGCTGGGCACGTGCTGGCGGTGCTGGTCATCGCCCTGGTGATCACCCGGGCCGAGGCCGCCTTGTGGCTGGCCCTGGAGTGGCTGCGACCACTGCTCGGCCTCGTCCGTCCAACTGGTCTTCCCGCCGCGGCACGGTCGTTGATGCCGGCCGCGGAGCAACCTGTGCTGGCATGGCGCGGCTTGCGCCGGGACCGGGTGCGGGGCCCCCCGGCAGCAGGGGTGCTGCGGGCCATCGACCGGGTGTGATACCCGGGGTGCTGCGCGGCGCCCTGCATCGCGGACCCTGACGTTTCCCCAGCGCCACCGGAACACGACGGCGCCGATGAAAGGCAACACCCCACATGACGAACACCTCTCTCACCGCGCGCCTGGGCAGGTGCGGCTGCGTCGCCGCGGCCACGGCCGGGCTCATGGCCCTGGGCCTGTCCCCGGCCTCCGCCCACGTCACGGCGAATGCAACCTCCACTGCGGCCGGCGGATACACCCAGGTCACCTTCTCGGTGCCCACCGAGTCCGACACCGCCTCCACCACCAAGATCGAACTGGACCTGCCCGAGGACACGCCCTTCGCCTCCGTGCGCACCCAACCCGTGGAGGGCTGGACGGCCGAGATCACCGAGGAGAAGCTGGCCACCCCGGTGCCTGCCGGGGCGGGGCAGATCACCGAGGCGGCCTCGACCATCATCTGGACGGCCGATGAGGAGCATGCCATCGACCCCGGCCAGTTCCAGACCTTCACCATCTCCGTCGGTCCGCTGCCGGAGGAGGCGGGCAAGCAGATCCTGCTGCCGGTCTCCCAGACCTACACCGACGGGCGCACCGTCGCCTGGGACCAGCCGGCCACCGAGGGCCAGGAGGAGCCCGAACGCCCCGCCCCCTCGGTGACCATCACCGAGGCGCAGGCCGGCGGTCACGGGGCCGCTCACGAGGCCACCGCCGCCGCCGAGGACACCACCACCGGTGGGACCGGTCCTCTGGTATGGGTTGGGCTCATGGCCGGTCTGCTCGGTCTGGCCGCCGGGGTGACCGCCCTGATCCGCACCCGCCACCGCGGCTGACCCCTACCACGCCCCTTTGACGCGACGCCCCTCGAGCAGGTCAGGGCCTGCTCGAGGGGCGTCGTACTGCAACGATCCCGACCCACAATCCACCACAACCCGCCTGTAACCGCTGTGAACCGGAAGGAAGCCTGGAGCCGCCGTGTCAGTTCCTGCGGCTCGGATGGGAGCATCCGTCAGAGCGGTAACCACCAGGGCGGAGCACGACAGACGCAACCAGGAACCCCGTTGCTTTACATAAGGCCGGCTATCGGACACCCACCCCGATGGTGGTGGTGCAGTTGAGGTTCCTGTGCGGGCATCACAGTCGATGCAGAACATGCTGGCCTTCTCCGAGCAGCTGCGTAGCAGGGGCCTCCGTTTGCGGGTGCTCGATCTCGGTGTGGTAGATGTGGGCACCCACACCTCGATGGGCTCGATGGTCTTCACCGTCAAGGCCGCCCTGGCCCAGATGGAGCTGGAGATCAAACGCGAACGGGTCACCGACTCGGTGGCCAAACGCCGGGCCGCCGGTAAGGACCTCGGCGGCAGGCGCCCAACCTTCACCGACTCCCAGATCCGAGCAGCAGTGCGCCTGATCGATGCCGGGGGGGGTCACCCAGGTCGCCCGCGACCTCGAGATGTCCCGGGCGACCCTGTACCGGCGGATCCGGGAGCTGCCGCAGCGGAGAATCTGAGGCCGTCTCGGCCCGGGGCCGATGATGCAGATATCGCCCCGTCGCTACCGCGCCCTTTTCGACCGTTGCTGACACCCGGGCAGAGTCCCTTGCTGGGTCGGTCCTGATGACCCCAGGTGTAGATCGAGTCCTGAATGGTCCCCTGATCCGCAACGACGCCCTGGATCATCCGGACTCGATGAGATCCCGGGGCTTCCGTCGGAATCCTGGTGGGCACCTGCGACGGGCTGAGACCGCGACCACGGAGAGACGGGCAAATTTTCTCCAAAGTATTACGTCCAGCAGTTGAATGTATTGTTCAACAATCATTACACTCGAGGGGGTGATTCAGATCACGTCTCGAGCGACTGCGCGGCCGAGGAGTGCCGGCGCCGCTCCGGATCCGAGGAGGCCCCGCCATGTCCAGCTCTGCTACGCCCACTCCCTCCGGGGGCACCCCCGAGACCGAGGAGACCACCTCGGGACTGAAAGATACGGGCAGGTCCGCTCTTCTCGGGGCCTTGTTCCTGATGGCCACCAGCGCCATCGGTCCGGGTTTCATCACCCAGACCGCGAACTTCACCGTCCAGCTCGGGGCGGCCTTCGCCTTCGCCATCGTCGTATCCATCGTCGTCGACATCGCGGTGCAGTTGAACGTGTGGCGGATCGTCGGGGTCTCGGGGCTCAAGGCTCACGAGCTCGGCAACCGGGTGCTGCCGGGCCTCGGTTGGTTTATCGCGGTCCTGGTGGCGGTCGGCGGGCTGGTCTTTAACATTGGCAACACCGCCGGCGGCGGCCTGGGCCTGGACGCGCTGCTGGGCTTGGACCCCACGTGGGGCGGGATCCTCACCGCGCTGCTGGCGGTCGGCGTGTTCGTGAGCAAGCGGGCCGGTGTGGCACTGGACCGGATCGTGGTGGTGCTCGGCGTGATCATGCTCCTGGTGACCGCCTACGTGGCCTTCG